>CABTXD010000046.1:0-20248 GCA_902488665.1 uncultured Prevotella sp.
GGACAGTAAGACCATTCAGACGGCGCAAGGGTACGTGCCTCCCATACACGACTTCAGCATTCAAACCCAACAGGGAGATGACCTCACCCAGGAAGTGTTGAACGATACGAGTTACACCTTCTTGCTCATCTCGCCTCATCTGGAATATGCAGACGATTCAAACTTTGGCGATATTGACAGGATTTACGAGTATGCACAGACGTACAATTATCCTTTTTATTGCCTCACGTCAAGCACCGAGCCGCACATCAAGCGTTGGCAGGACCTAACAGGTGCCGAATATCCGTTCTACATGACTGACGAAACCACGTTGAAGACCATCATCAGGAGCAATCCTGGGCTGCTTTTACTGAAGAAAGGAACCATTATCAGGAAATGGAGCCACAACGATTTGCCGAAAGAAGTCGACATGCAACGCCCGCTGAACGAAGAGGTGATTGGCCAAATGCCGGCTAACAGCGTGCCAACCAGGATAACAGAAATCTTCTTGTGGTTCATCCTGCCATTGATGTTGCTGACCATTGCCGACCGTCTTTGGGCCTGGAGCCAGTGGTTGAAGTTCAAGAAAAAGAAAAAAGAACACTATCAAAAGAAAGAAAAAGAAAATAAATCAACTCTAAAAAAAGAATAGTAAAATGAGAAAAAAAATCGTAGCAGGCAACTGGAAGATGAATCTGAACCTGCAAGAAGGTGTTGCTTTGGCAAAAGAAATCAATGAAGCATTAGTAGCTGAAAAGCCTAACTGCGGCGTTATCATCTGCACACCGTTCATTCACTTGGCATGTGTTGCAGACGTATTGGATAAAAACTTGGTGGGTTTGGGTGCTGAGAACTGTGCCGATAAGGAAAAAGGAGCCTACACAGGTGAGGTTTCTGCAGAGATGGTAAAGAGCACCGGAGCACAATATGTCATTCTTGGTCACTCTGAAAGACGTCAATATTACAAGGAAACACCAGAAATCTTGAAGGAAAAAGTGCAATTGGCATTGAAGAATGGCCTGAAGGTTATCTTCTGCATTGGCGAGACTTTGGAAGAGCGCGAGGCCAACAAGCAGAACGAAGTGGTGAAGGCAGAACTCGAAGGCTCTGTATTTAACCTTTCTGAAGAGGAATTCAAGAACATCATTATCGCCTACGAACCCATCTGGGCTATTGGTACTGGAAAGACTGCTACAGCCGATCAGGCAGAAGAGATTCATGCCTATATTCGTTCAATCGTTGCTGAGAAGTATGGTAACGAGGTGGCTCAGGACACCACTATCTTGTACGGAGGCAGCTGCAAAGCCAGCAATGCGCCAGAATTGTTCGCTAAAGAAAACATCGATGGCGGTCTGATTGGTGGCGCATCACTCAAATGTGCCGACTTCAAGGGCATTATTGATGCTTGGAAGAAATAAGACTCCACACATGTTGAGTGAGGCAAGGCCCATCCAATAGTGAGCCTTTGTCTCACTCGACATTTTTGAATTAACACCAAAGAAAAATGAAGAAATTCGTCACTTTATTCATCATCATCATTTGTTCAGTAACATTTGCTGATGCACAGACTTTCCTTGATCATCTTCAGAAGAAGGAACCAGGAAAAGCATCTGTCAAAGTTAGCCAGAGTAAGGATATCGACGAATTGGTTAACGGAAAAGCAAAAACCGCTACAACACAGACTGGCAGGGCTGATAATAAAGCGCAAGACGTAAAAAATGTCGCAGCAACAAAGAATCAAAACTCACCTGCAGTAACAACAAACCCGGCGGAGAAGAATGGTCAGAAACCTAAAGAGGGAGCTGAAACAAAACATGATTCCACGGCTAAGCATGAAGATAAACGACTGCAAAACGAAGAGACTTCGACCAATGAGATGGAGATTCCCACCATCGACTTGCGCAAAAAAGTGATGCGGAAGGGGTATAAGATTAATGGATATCGTGTGCAAGTCTATGCTGGAGGCAACTCACGAGCCGACAGACAACGTGCAGAAGCTGCCAGAGACATCATCAAACAGACGTTTCCTAATGAGCCGGTTTACGTTCATTTCTATTCTCCCAGATGGATTTGTCGCGTAGGTAATTATCGAAGTTATGAAGAAGCGGCTCACATTCTCAAGCAAGTGAAAGGTCTTGGGTATAAACAAGCCAGCATTGTACGCGGCAAAATTACTGTACAATATTAAACAATAGGAACGAAGAAACAAATGAATTCAGATACTGAATTTCGTGAAGGCCTGGACGAACTGGCCTCACATTACGAAAAAATATTATCACTTCTCGGCGAAGACCCACAGCGCGAAGGCCTACAGAAGACTCCCATGCGCGTGGCAAAAGCCATGCAAGTGCTGACAAGAGGATACGCACAAGACCCCAAACAAGTGCTTCTCGATGCGCTGTTTGATGAGAAATACAATCAAATGGTCATCGTCAAAGACATTGATTTCTTCTCCATGTGCGAGCACCACATGCTGCCTTTCTATGGAAAAGTGCATGTAGCCTACATCCCCAACGGCCACATCACCGGATTAAGCAAAATAGCTCGCGTGGTAGACATATACAGTCACCGTCTGCAAGTGCAAGAACGTTTGACGCAACAAATCGGAGATTGCATCCAAAGTGCACTCAAACCTCTTGGAGTGATGGTAGTGATTGAGGCTAAACACATGTGCATGCAGATGCGCGGAGTGGAGAAACAAAACTCTATCACCACTACCAGTGCATTCAGTGGTGCCTTCAATCAAGCCAAAACCCGTGAGGAATTCATGAATCTTCTGCGAGGGGAATCAAAGAGAATATAAATAAATTTTCACCAATAGTATTTGGCATCCGTCCTCCTTCATTGTGGTGTTTCCTCACCATCAACAAGCAATTGGATGACAATTCGGCCTTCTCAAGGTTTACATAAGATGGCAACTTGAGGATTGCCAAACACAATTATTCACGATTAAGCTAAGTATATGAAGTTTATCTCATGGAACGTTAACGGGCTGAGGGCCTGTGTGAAGAAGGATTTTGAAGCATCATTCCATCATTTGGACGCTGACTTTTTTTGTTTGCAAGAAACCAAAATGCAGGCAGGCCAATTGGACTTACAGTTTGAAGGCTACCAATCGTACTGGAACTATGCCGACAAGAAAGGCTATTCGGGTACCGCCATCTACACCAAACACAAACCACTGAACGTGACGTATGGCTTGGGAATAGACGAACACGACCACGAAGGACGGGTGATAACCATGGAGATGGAGGGCTTTTTCCTCATTACCGTCTATGTTCCCAACTCGCAAGATGAGCTTCGCCGACTTGACTATCGCATGCAATGGGAAGACGATTTCCGAGCTTACGTCAAGCAACTGGATGTCATCAAACCAGTGATTATATGCGGAGACCTGAACGTTGCTCATGAAGAAATTGACCTGAAGAACCCGAAGACCAATCGCCGCAATGCCGGTTTTACAGACGAAGAGCGTGAAAAGATGACCATTTTGCTTGACAATGGCTTTGTAGATACCTTTCGTCATCTCTATCCTGAGCAAGTAACATACTCGTGGTGGTCGTACAGATTTCGTGCAAGAGAAAAGAATGCCGGCTGGCGTATCGATTATTTTCTCATTTCAGAACGGCTCAAAGAACGACTCGTTGATGCTAAAATACATACAGAGATTTTAGGAAGCGACCACTGTCCGGTGGAATTGGAGCTGCTGTAAACCCTCCCCACTCCTATCATTATCCAGATAAATACAACTATTCCATTCGAGCATAAACCACAACGAATAGCTTCGGCAGACTGGTTTTAACCTTTTAGAAGATTATTTTCTTGCCAGAAGTCATTATTCATTCGATTTTAATGGAAGCAGGATATCAGTGATTGTCGTGCCGGATGCAAACGCATCCAAATCCACTTCACGATTGATACCACTCACCCATCCATGCTGATCGCGCTGCCATATATAGTGCCGGTGCGCACCTTTCACCACGGGAGCCTCATCACTATAATGGGCAATGAATAGGGGCAGCTTATCAAAACGGGGCGAAAGATGGGCATTATAGAAACGACTGTCGGCATAAAGTAGCGGATACGAACCGTAATGTTGCTTGACCAACCCTACAAAAACAGTCAAACTATCCTGTATTTGACGCTTATTCCACCCTTTTACCCCCGACCATTCCACATCAACCATCGGCAAAAGATGCTGAGATGTACTGTCAACTTGGGTGATAAAGTTGTTGAATTGTGAACGCATAGAACTGGAAGAGGTCAAAAAATGATACGACCCAACCAACAATCCCGCACGCTTAGCCTCTCGTATATTGTACTGATATAACGTATCGACGTGCGTACTGCCCTCGGTAGCCTTGATGTATACAAACTGAATGCACGTGTCGCTGGCCACCAAAGGCCAATCGATAAGTCCTTGATGATGCGAAACATCGATACCGTCATAATGATATTTGCTCCGGGGATGAGGCAGCAAACCGCTTTGCCAAGCCGTAGTTTGCAAACCTGAAAGAAAACTTCTGTACTGCTCTGGGAAAAAGATAACCACCGAACAGAACACAAAAAACAAAACAGACACCACAATAGCCATGGCCTTCAGCCTTCTCTTCCACCTTGAACGGTTGTGGTGATGGCGATGATGGTGGTGCCGATAGGAATGTGAACGTTGGTTGGTCATGATTTAAACAGCTATGGATTGGCACATTTTTTTAAAGACATATCAATTCATAGAACAAGCCATCTGGCATCAATCCACCTGTCCATGCGCATCCAACACAGGCTGCAAGAAGGTCGATACGTCTGCTATTGCTTGTTTTCATCCTTGATAACAAGTTTTCCTCTGAACAAAATTTGCTCTCGTTTCTGCGCCCTTACCAGCAGGTCAACCTGTCCGTTATCAAAAATTTCCATCATATAGGCGTATCGATCTTCATCGTTTTCCACATAAATATCCATTTTTGTCAACCCTTTTTTAGGGCTACTGACAGCATAATCTTGAATAGGAGCGTTGAACACCAAGCCCTTACCGCCCCCATATGGAACGCTATAAGCACGCCCATAGTAGGGAAGATAAGAATAAAGCGTGTCGCCAGACAAGCGGATGTCATACCCGTAGTCCAGATGTTTCATACCCCCACGGAAAGGAATGACATAATTAATATCCACCACCATCTTTTTATTTTCAATGGCTTCGTGAACCTTTTGCGCTGTCCAAGCCGACTTCACAGTCTTTTGCTGTGGCGTCAAACGGCTTGATGAGCATCCCACCAGAAGAGCAAACACACTACATAAAAGGAACTCATTTCTCATGTCAATCTCCTAATTATCTGCTAAGATACATTTTTTTCAGCAGTATCACGCCATTTATCCCAACTAAATGCCGTTATCGTTTGAGATGTTTTCTGCCATGTTGAATCACCACTCCTCTGTAATTCCTGCGCACCCGGTGCCCAAACAAATCAAACATCGGTGCCGCTGGGTCCAGCTTATTCCAATCGGTAATTACTCGGGAGATGCCCGTAGGCACACTTCCTGTCACCTTCAAGTTTCTGATTTCCCAGGTTGGCGCACACGAAGTGGTACTTTTGTAGGCAAAAGCCACTTGTATTTTCTTGCCAGCATAGGCACTCAAGTTGATGGTATTGGTCTGTACGAACGTCCAATTATCAAGTCCGGGAATCTCAACATTCAAGTTCGTCCAGGTCGATTGTCCTACCTCACGAACCATCACTGACAAGAATTCTCCTCCCCTATTTTTGTAACTCTTTAGATATTTGCAGGCCTGTTCAAAGCTCATTTGTGCTTTTTCGTATGCGGTCAAATCGATGACAGGCGATATCAACCAGCTTTCAGCAGCCTTGTTTGAACGATTGACATAGGCAGATGCCTTCATACACTGCACTTTGTCGTTCGCATAACTGGACCAAACGTTAGTCATCCCGTTTGACAATTTCTTGTTGTCGACAGTGAACATCCCCTTGCCCGATGCAAACGACTCATTGAAAACCACGCCATCCACACCCGGTTGGGGTGTAGGATCAGGTGTAGGATCAGGCACCACAACGCTACCACCGTTGCGGTAATGGTCATAACTAAATGCTACATTCACAGAATCACCCCAGATATAATCCTCCAAACCTGGATAGTCAACAAACGGATTTCTGTTGCCTTGAGCCTTTGCCACCGCCTCATTGCGCTTGATCTCCTTGTCACTCACGGGGTCATTCTTCGCCCAACGCAGCAGCATATCCATCTGCCACTTGACAAACGGCTTGTAGGCATTTCCCGAAAAGATGTTGGCACCTCCACTTCCGCTCGACCAGTTTGACACATTACTCTCATAACAAGTAACCATGTAGAAATAAATTCGAGCCAAATCGCCCTTGTATTCATCGTTGGGTTCAAATACAATTCCGCTATAACCTGGCAACGTACATCTTCCAAGTTTGCTGAATCCATTGTTTGACTGGTACGTTTCACCCTTGGTTTCGCCATAAGGAAAATTGCTTCTTCGATTGTTCACATAGCCATCTGAGGGCAGGATGTGATGAGCGTCATACTTCATCGGCTTGGCTTTAAAGAACCAACTCTGAGGCACCGTGTGCTCCCGATTGTAGCCATCGCCTTCACCTGAATAGCGATGTCCTTGCGCACTACTGCCAATGACATAATTGGTGGTGTTGGAATAAATGTCGTAAAGTTTGCCGTCAGCACGCCGATCGGAAGTATGATAAATCGCCCAAATACCATCGTAAGACCCGTGAATGTTGCCGGAAATGACGTGAAAAAAGGCTGTCTTCAACGCTGCACCCGTTTTTCCATTCGTACGTTCGTAATAGGTTCCCGTGTGGTTGGGACCTTGGGCCCACAAGGTGGCAGTTCCTAACATGAGCGTTGACAAGAAGACATGTCGCACAGTAGATGATTTCAGCATAAAAAATAATTTGAATTTGATTGTTTGCAAATTTACAAAACAATCTTGTTTATCCCTATAAGATTACAAGAAAAGTCGTTCTCACTATAAGATCCAATGCTTATGCGCCAACAAATGTAGCCTCTTATGAATCAGCCATGAGAATAATATAGGGGCGCACGCCCAGTCTGTCAGCAAATCCAATAGCCACCGGCTGTATTTTTTTCATAGTTAGTCAACCTCGCAACAATCAATGGTCATACTGAATGCAACACCATTATTCATCAAAGCAAAATGTTATGAACCACATCACGACCCTGTAAATGTCGAAAATTTTACCCGAAAAACGGGCCTAAAACAGCTCATCAATGTTGATCATCTAGAAAAAAACGATAGGCACGCAGGGTGCAAATCGAATGATTGGTGGGTCAGAAAAATCTATTTTTGCCCATAAAGTAATGCTTTCATGCACACAAATGCATCTTATTGGCGGTCAATAGGCATGGGTTAACAAGACAAAAGCATGCTAATTGCACCCTTAAAGCATTGCTTTTGGCTTAAAAGTGCATGAAAAAAAGTGGCATAGAAACAATCATATCTGTAACCAATTGTATCAAAACCACTTACAAAACCTTCGCATACAGGCCGTATTTGCAACGACTGGAAAGGTTGTTGGGAAATACGCCAAATATGAAGAGGTTCGTTGTCAAGAAAATTCATCATAGTTGAGCATCGTGATTTCCACACACAACCTTTCAAATCCATTTGCCCATGCTGTTGTCAAAACAATAAAATTGGGCGTTATGAGGGTTAAACATGACTCATGAAAAGCATGCAGAGTCTTTAGAACGGGAACAGCAAGGGCAGCACAAACGTCATCACCAGACCGATAAGCAACTGAAGAGGCAAGCCTACCTTGATATAGTCCATGAACTGGTATTGCCCTGCCTTCATCACCAGCGCATTGGGTGGCGTGGAGAATGGCGATGCGAAACACATGCTGGCACCCAGCGTCACGGCAAAAAGGAATGCGTATGGGCTTACTCCTACCTGTGAGGCCGCCGACATGGCGATGGGTGCCATAAGCACGGCCGTAGCGGTGTTGCTGATAAACATGGTTAAGAGTGTGGTAGTGTAATAAACCCCTGCCAGCAGCACCATGGGACCCATGTTACCCAAGGCATTGACCAGCGAGCTGGATATAAGAGTCGAAACACCCGTCTTCTCCAAGGCTATGGACATGGGCATCATGGCAGCGATGAGTACGATGCTCTCCCACTTGATGGTTTTGTAGGCCGCCTCGACATTTCGGAAACAACCTGTGAGCACCATAAGCAATCCCGCGACGATGACCGCAGTAACCGGTTCAACGGGAATAAAGTCGAATACCATCATGCATACCATCAGCAACATGATGAGCGCAGCAACGGGTGCCTTGTAGTTGAGCGTTACCTTGCTGGCTTGTTCAATGGGCCTGCCCAACACCACCCAGTCGCTTTCAGCCATGTCCAACTTGTCGATGTTGCTCCACAAGCCTTGCACCAGCAGCACGTCGCCAGCCAATAACTTCTGATCGGAGAGGTTCTTCAGCATATAATCGCCATGGCGGCGGATTCCCACCACATTGATGTTGTACTGTTCGCCAATGCCCGAATCCTTAAGCCGTATGCCGTTGATGCGCGAATTGGGCATCAACACCAGCTCAGCCATACCAATGTCATAGAAGTCAACCGAACTGTCATCGAGCTTAGCCAACCCATTTTCTGCAGCAAAGGTTTCCATCTTGTCGGTGTCACCTGCAAGGTACAGCAGGTTACCAACGCGCAGCACGGTAGATGGCTTTGGCACATTTTGCTTAACCTGCCGCATAATGCGATTGGTATTGGTTAGTTCTTTCCTGATTTCGATAATCGACAGGCCATGCCTGTTGCGCAGGTCGAGCTGGGCTACCGTCTTTCCCACCAGTGGCGAATGACTGCCAATGCGGTAGGCCTCCGTATAGCTTTGCAACTGATATTCGGACACCAGTTCGTCCATGCTCTTGCTCTTGGACTTCCTGCGCCTACCTTCTTTCTTTTCCTTGCCAAGGAATAAGCGGCTCAGCGGCAACAGCACTATGATACCTAAGGTAATACATACGATGCCAACGGGAAAGAACGAGAAGAACGACAATGGTTCAAAACCTGCGTCGGTGAGTGCTTCCTGAATGACAAGGTTAGGCGGCGTACCAATGAGCGTGAGCATTCCGCCCAGACTACTGGCAAAGGCCAGTGGCATAAGCAGCTTGCCGGGACTGGTATTCGATTGTGCCGCCATGCTCACCACGATGGGCATCATCAGTGCCACGGTGCCTGTGTTGCTGACAAAGGCACCAATGAAAGAGGTGGTGAGAATCACCAACAAGAAAAGTTTGATGTCATTGCCCTTGGATAAGCGTATGATGCGCTGGCTGGCAGCCTTGGCCAATCCTGTTTGCAGAATGGCACCTCCCACCACAAACAAGCCAATCATCATGATGACTACCTTGGAAGAAAAGCCAGAGAGAGCCTCTTCAGGCGTTAGAATACCAGCCAGAAGCAATATTGACAAGGCACACAAGGCCACAATATCAGCACGCAGACGACCAACGACAAACATGATGACCGTGACGAGAAGTACAATGAGTGTAAGAATCATATTAAAATAAAATATATTTCTGGTTGTAAATAAAATAGCGTGAACAATGGTTATTTCATGATAACCACTTGCAAATATACGAAAAAAAAATGACAATCAGGCTGACATGTACAGGAAATGACAACTACGATACATGGGAAGCATGTTTTCATGGCATGAGTTATTCATGACATTCGTATGAGGAAGAAGCGCTTTTCTTGCTCAATCAGACATATAATTTAATAATTTTATGTAAGTTTGCAAATGAGAAATGGAATCACCAATGACGGTGAAGTTGTTCACAAGAAGACATACATTTAAACCATTTGCTTAACGCGCTATGATAACCTTTACAACAGAAAACATATTTCTCTTTGGCTCGTTCCTCGTGCTGATTAGCATTCTCATCAGCAAAACGGGCTATCGGTTCGGCATCCCCACCCTGCTGCTGTTCCTTTTTACCGGTATGGGTTTTGGCAACGAGGGACTCGGCTTGACATTCGACAGCCCGAAAGACACGCAGATGATTGGTATGATAGCCTTGAGCGTCATTCTCTTTTCTGGAGGAATGGATACCAAGTTCAAGGAAATCAAGCCCATTATTGGCCCAGGTGTGCTGCTCTCCACACTGGGTGTCATTATGACCACCGTCCTCACTGGCGGATTTATCTTTGCCCTCTCACAGTGGGCAGGGATGGAAATCAGGCTGTCGCTCATCGTGTCGATGCTACTGGCGGCCACCATGTCATCCACCGACTCGGCATCGGTCTTCAGCCTTTTGCGCACACAGCGCATCGGTCTGAAGCACAAGCTACGGCCAATGCTCGAGCTGGAGAGCGGCAGCAACGACCCTATGGCCTACATGCTCACCATTGCACTGATGAATGTGGCTCTGTCGGGAGGCGAACTTTCTTTCACAGACCTGTTGTTCGATGTGGGCGAACAGTTCGTGTTGGGCAGCGCGTTGGGCTACGGTGCCGGTCGAATGTCCGTATGGCTGGCCAACCGTATCAACCTACCGAACCCATCACTCTATCCTGTTTTGCTGCTGAGCATGGTGTTCATCACCTTCACCCTGACCGACCTGCTGAATGGAAACGGCTACCTGGCGGTGTATATCGCAGGACTTGTGGTGGGCAACTGTCGTCTGTCGTATCGCCGCGAGATGACCACCTTCATGGAAGGCCTTACCTGGCTGCTTCAGATTGTGCTATTCCTCACGCTCGGTCTGCTGGTCAATCCGTCCGAACTCATCGGCGTGAGCCTGTTCTCCCTGGCCATTGCCGTGTTCATGATGCTCGTCGCACGGCCGCTGAGCGTATACCTCTGCCTGCTGCCCTATCGCAACATACCCTTCAAGGCTAAGGCCTTCCTCTCCTGGGTGGGCCTGCGCGGCGCCGTTCCCATTATCTTTGCCACCTATCCGCTAATCAATGGCGTGGAGGGTGCTGACATCTTGTTCAACATTGTGTTCTTCATCACGTTGCTGTCGCTTACCATTCAGGGTACTACCATCTCGCTCTCCGCCAAGAAGCTCAACCTTGACATGCCCGAAGAGAAAACGGGAAACGAGTTTGGGGTGGAGATACCAGAAGAGCTGGGGTCGAAGTTGCGCGAGGTGACGCTCACAGAGGCCATGCTTGAGAACGGCAACTTGCTCTCGCAGATGGATGTTCCTCAGGGTACGCTCGTCATGATGGTGAAACGAGGAAAGACCATCTTGGTGCCCAATGGACAATTGCCACTGGAAGAAGGCGACATCTTACTTTGCCTCTCCAGTGCAGACCAACGCACGCAGGATGTTCGCAAACATCCACACTGGTAACCGAATCGCTCTCGTACGAGCAGCCCCTCCTCATTAATTTCTGTTGCAATGACAGTTGAAGTTGGTGGCATGGCACAAAAAAAAAGTTGCACCTCAAATGAGATGCAACTCTTTTTATGTTGTTAATTCCAATTCGCTTTACTTCACTTTGTCTACGATAGCCTTGAATGCTTCAGGGTTATTAACAGCGAGATCTGCGAGAACTTTACGGTTGATTTCAATACCTGCTTTGTTCAAAGCGCCCATCAAGGTTGAATAGGTCATACCTTCCAAGCGCGCAGCAGCATTGATACGCTGTATCCACAGTGAGCGGAAAGTGCGCTTCTTGTTACGACGGTCGCGGTAAGCGTAGGTAAGTCCCTTTTCCCAAGTATTCTTAGCTACGGTCCAAACATTCTTTCTTGCTCCGAAATAACCTTTAGTCTGCTTCAGTATTCGGGTCCTTCTTGCTTTTGATGCTACATGATTTACTGATCTTGGCATAGTTTTTCTCCTTTTAAATTGTTTGACTAAAAGTTAATTAACGCAAGTTGAGCAAGTCGCGAACCTGCTTAACATTTGCAGAGTCAACGAGGGTGTAACCTACTAAGTTTCTCTTTTGTTTCTTTGTTTTCTTAGTCAAGATATGACTATGGTAAGCATGATTACGCTTAATCTTACCAGTTCCGGTAAAGCTGAATCTCTTCTTCGCACCGGAGTTTGTCTTTAATTTTGGCATTTTTTGTTAATTTTAAATGGTTATTTATTTACTTCTGTGGCAACGTATATACCAAGACGTTACGCACATTCCAAATGTTTATTCTTCGTTTTGGAGTTTCTTCAATGCATCCGAACCATTCTTGGCATTGTCGAACAAGCCTCCCTTTGGTTTGTCATCTGCGGACGTACCGTCAGTAGGAACAACCTTTTTAGCGGCCTTAGCTTCAGCTATTGCCTGTTCACGGTCACGCTTTTGCTGGCTTTTCTTCTCTACACCAACTTTTTTAGGCGCAAGATACAAGAACATTTTCTTGCCCTCCAGCTTCGGCATCTGCTCAACTTTTCCGTATTCTTCCAAGTCGTTTGCGAAACGAAGGAGCAACACTTCTCCCTGCTCTTTAAACAAAATGGAGCGTCCACGGAAGAAGACATAGGCGCGAACCTTGTTGCCTTCATTGAGAAACCCTTGTGCATGTTTCAGCTTAAACTGATAGTCGTGCTCGTCAGTCTGCGGCCCGAAACGTATTTCCTTCACCTCTACCTTCACTTGCTTCTGCTTCATTTCCTTAGCACGCTTTTTCTGTTGGTAGAGAAACTTACTATAGTCGACCAAACGACAAACTGGCGGTTGAGCTTTAGGAGATATTTCAACGAGGTCAACTCCTTGCTGACGAGCTAAATCCAGAGCTTTTTTTGTCGGCATTACCTGCGATCCATCGTCACCTACAACACGCACTTCCCTTACGCGAATCTGTTCATTCACGCGGTACTGATTACTTAATTTGTCATTCTTCATTCAACTATATTAATGTTTTTACTTTCGCTAAACGGCTGCAAAGTTACTGATTTTACCACAATTAGCAAAATATTTAGATGAGTTTTTATTGTAGTTATATATACAAATTGACGAGAAAACAAGGAAATTACCTCCTTTCAAAGGTTATTTTCTTGTGTTCTCGTCAACCCTGCCCATAGGCACATCTATGCTATTATTAATCCTTTGGATGGATATTGGTTGCCTCAAGCATTTCGGACACTTCACTATTTATACGCGCAGCGAAGTCTTCCATCTTCATGGTAGCTTGTTCACCGCCACCCTGTTTACGCATGGATACAAGTCCTTCAGCAGCTTCTTTCTCTCCAACAATAACCATGTAAGGCACACGCTTCAACTCGTTGTCGCGAATTTTACGGCCTATTTTCTCGTTACGGTCATCGATGGTAGCCCGAATATCTTGCTCCGTGAAGTACTTAACTACTTGCTGAGCATACCCATTAAACTTCTCTGAGATAGGAAGAATGGCCACCTGCTCGGGTGTAAGCCACAAGGGGAAGTGCCCAGCTGTATGCTCAATGAGCACAGCCGTGAATCGCTCAAGCGAACCAAATGGTGCTCGGTGCACCATCACCGGTGTCTGCTTGGTGTTGTCTTCCGCCGTATATTCAAGTTTGAAACGTTGTGGTAGGTTGTAATCCACCTGAATGGTACCCAACTGCCAACGTCTTCCAATGGCATCTTTCACCATGAAGTCGAGTTTAGGGCCATAGAATGCAGCTTCGCCATAGGCCACCTTAGCATCCAATCCCTTCTCCTTGCAAGCCTCGATAATGGCCTGTTCACTTTCTGCCCACACCTCATCAGAACCGATGTATTTCTCTTTATCGTTAGGATCGCGCAGACTAATTTGAGCTTCAAAGTTATCGAAATTGAAAATAGTGAATACGGCTTGGATGATATCCATCACGCGAAGGAATTCATTCTTGACCTGATCAGGACGACAGAAGATGTGCGCATCGTCTTGTGTGAACGAACGAACACGCGTTAGTCCATGCAGTTCGCCACTCTTCTCGTAACGGTAAACCGTACCGAACTCAGCGATACGCAGTGGAAGGTCTTTGTACGAACGAGGTTTGCACGCAAACACTTCACAGTGATGCGGACAGTTCATGGGCTTCAACATGTACTCCTCGTCATCCTCGGGTGTATGGATGGGTTGGAAAGAGTCTTTACCATAGTGAGCATAGTGTCCACTGGTGACATACAAGTTCTTGCTGCCAATATGCGGAGTAATGACCTCTTGATAGCCAAATCGCTTCTGTATTTTGCGCAACATCTCTTGCAAACGCAAACGAAGTTCGGTTCCTTTTGGCAACCAAATAGGCATACCCTTGCCCACACGATCAGAGAACATAAAGAGTTCCATTTCCTTTCCAATCTTTCGATGGTCACGTTTCTTGGCTTCTTCCAGCATCAACAGGTACTCATCCAACATCTTCTTCTTGGGGAAGGTAATGCCGTAAATACGGGTGAGCTGTGTGTTTTTGGCATCACCACGCCAGAAAGCACCTGCGACACTTGTTATTTTAACAGCCTTAATCAAGCCTGTGGACATCAAGTGAGGCCCACGACAAAGGTCAGTAAAATTGCCTTGCGTATAGGTAGAGATGTTTCCATCTTCCAAATCTTCAACGATGTGTTCAACCTTGTACGTCTGTCCGTCTGCCGTAAACTCATTAACAGCGTCGGCCTTGGAAAGCTCACGTCGAACAATTGGCTGGTTTTTCTTGGCCAATTCCATCATTTTTTGTTCAATCTTAGGGAAGTCATTCTCTGAGATAGGAGTGCCATCGGCCGTCTGAACATCATAGAAGAACCCGTTTTCTATCGCAGGACCAAAGCCAAACTGGATGCCTGGATACAGTTCTTTCAATGCTTCGGCCAAC
This sequence comes from uncultured Prevotella sp., assembly GCA_902488665.1. Taxonomy (GTDB): domain Bacteria; phylum Bacteroidota; class Bacteroidia; order Bacteroidales; family Bacteroidaceae; genus Prevotella. The sequence goes on from CABTXD010000046.1 coordinate 14,799, forward strand.
AAATGAGCCGAAGAGTGCCAAAAAGTATGCTTGCCTTCTTCGTCCTCAAAGCGATACAATGCGATGGTAGCATCTTCGTTGATGGGCCGATTCAACTCAACTGTCTCACCATTAACACCGCAAGATACAACGTTGCGAGCGAGAGCCGGTGAGATGCTCTCGGCGATTTGTAACCCAGTTACGCCCTTTTCGTACTCACGTACCGAGCCATCTGGAAATGTGATTTTAACCATAACAAATTAGTTTATTTATCTTAATCGACACAAAAGTAATGCTTTATTTTGAGATAAAACAACGATTTGGGTTGTTTATTCCTATAAAAATAGGGTTTGATACCAAGAAAGAAACATAGCTGAAACCTAAAACGAAAACCTATTTTGTCGCCGTTTTGCGTTTGATAACGCCATAAGCGTCGTAAATACCGAGTTCTCCAGCCTTGCTCAAGTCAGCGATTCCAGCATTCTTGGTATGGGTGTTTTCCAACCGAATGATTCCCCGATTGTAATAAGCCTCAGCCAATCGACTGTCCAGTTCGATGGCCTTGGTATAATCGTCGATAGCTAACTGATAGTCTTTGCGCGCCGCATGGAAGTTGCCGCGGTTATAATATAAGTAGGCATTCTGCCCATCCAGCTTGATGGCTTGATTGAAATCATCGAGCGTCTTGGCTGCCTTCAACTGGATGTCAACGCCATGCGAGGCATTGAAATCGTTCATCATAAACTGACATACGGCCCTCTGCCAGTAGGCAATGGTCGAAGTACTGTCTTGATCGAGATAAACATTCAGGTCGTTGATAGCCTCATCAAAATTCTGTGTAACGCTATATGCTACGGCACGTTGCAACAACCAAGCGTGCACAGCCTTCATATCCTTCGCATCTTGGATAGAAGCCGACAGCTGATCAATGAGAGAAAGAAACGCCTTTGACTGCTCTTCGGTCAGCTGGGCGGGATTACAAGTGATGTTAAGTGGATATTTCAGGGGGTGAAGATCATTAAAGTCTTCTATTTCTTTGTTGAAAGCCTGATAGGTATTCATGCCATTATGGTACGGCAGATACGACACTTCGAACATCGGCATGCGTGCGACATCCACCTTTCGATGCTGTATCTGTCCCCTATACTCACTCTCGTACTCGCGCTCAACCGTATTCTCGTCGGCCACAACGATTTGATTATACTTTTCGGGATCAATCTCGCTGCGCTTACGCATGGCCTTCAATTTGTTGTTGCTCCAGCGTTTTTGAACGCCACTGCGCTTGTCCATCTGCGCCTTGAAGATACGAAATTCGTCCATTTCGGCTTTTGCCGTCATACCCAACCGGCGGTAACAGTTGGCACGATAGGATAATCCTGTCCAGAAATTAGGGAACTGACCTATCACTGCCGAATAGTCACGAATGGCCGCACGCAAGTCGCCAGTCCTGTCGTGCAGCAGTGCTCGGTTAAAAATGGCCATCACATTTTTCGGCTCCATCTTGATAACAAAGTCGAAATCTTCTATCGCCCGGTTGTCATCACCCAGCTGCATACGCAACAATCCTCGGTTGTAGTGAGCCAAAAAGTCGTTCGGTGCCAAATCGAGTGCCAGGTCATAATCGGCCATTGCCCCACGAAGATTGTTGTAATTAAGTCGGGCCAAGGCGCGGTTCACATAGTTGTTGGCCACGTTGGGCTTCAGATGAATGGCCTTAGAGAGTTCTTCGTCCGCATCTTTCCACTTTCTGCGAGCCAGACTGATGTAGGCGCGTGTGGTCCATGTGTTGCCATCGTAAGGATCTATCTTCAAGCTCTTGTCCAGAGATTTAGCTGCTTGCGTGGTATCTTTCTGATGCAGATAGATTTCTGCTTTCAGCGAAAAGGCATTGGCAGCATTAGCCCATTTCTGCACGATGGTATCTGTCTGCAACAACGCCTCGTCGTATTTCTTCTCGTTCATCAAGCAGACAGCCCGGTTAAACCAATAACTTTGCTGTCTGGGTTGTAGCCTGATGGCCCGATTATAGTCAGCGATGGCCTCATCATACCGCTCTTGTCTAATCTTGGTGATGGCCCTTAAATCAAAAAACTGATGGATATAAGGGTTCAGCTCGATGGCTTTAGAGATGTCTGCTTCGGCACCTGTAAAGTCATCTAAATAGAATTTTGCCACGGCTCGGTATTGCCATGGCTCATAAAGATAGGGTTTTAAGGCAATAATTTGGTTGAAATACTGTATCGACAGCACATAGTCTTCATAGTGAAGGGCCACCTGGCCATTCCTAAGCAGCTTGTCTATATTGTATTGCGCCCGTGCCACGAGCGACAAACAAGCCATGAATATGATGACTACATGCCGATACATACCTTCTACTTGTGCACCCGTTTTTGCGGGCAGGTGCACTGTTGACGCTTTATCTGCGAACGGGTTTGGTGCGATAGTGACACTCGTACTTGCCCTGCGTCATACCCTTCAGTTTATTTTTTATCATTTGTTTACGGAACGGTGAAATGCGATCAACAAACATTTTACCGTCCAGATGGTCGAACTCATGCTGCATCACACGGGCCAAATAACCCTCTATCCATTCATCATGCGGCGTAAAGTCGTCATCCATGTACTGCACACGAATGCGTGTGGTTCTCGAAACGGCTTCATGGATGCCGGGAATGGAGAGGCATCCCTCATCCATCGACTCCTTGGGTGCGTTCTCGTCAATCTCTATAATATGCGGATTGATGTATGCACGCCTGAAATCTTTGTATTCGGGAAAGTCGTCACTCAACACGTTGAGGTCGATAACCACCACGCGGATGGACTTTCCTATCTGTGGTGCGGCGAGGCCAACGCCATCTGCCGAATCGAGTGTTTCAAACATGTCTTGTATCAACTGACCCAGTCCTTCATACTCGGGTGTGATGTCCTGCGCTACTTTGCGAAGCACGGGCTGACCATATATATAAATAGGTAATATCATTTTTTAGTTTACAAGTTTACGAGGTGACGAGTTTACGAGGTGATAGTTTACAAGCTGATGGCTGACCAGCTGTTCGTTCTGTGGCTGACATACTGACGAATTTCTATTTTCATGTGATGAACAATCCATGAACCTGCCTACTCGCAGCCTTGCCAATGTGCAAACATGTCAACCATGTTACAGGGCCGTTTACCTGATTCGCTTCGACTCCATGTAACTTTGCAGAATGATGGTAGCCGATATCTCGTCTACCAACGCTTTATTCTGTCGGGCTTTCTTGCCGATGCCACTTGCGATCATGGCCTGATGAGCCAGCACGGACGTAAAACGCTCGTCGTAATATTCGATGGGTATCTGCGGCATGGCCTTTCGCCATCGGTTCACAAACTGCTCCACCCTGGCCATATTCTCACTGGGCTTGCCATTGGTCTGCATGGGCTTTCCAATGACAATCCGTTCCACCTCCTCACGCGCTATATAGTCTTTGAGATAATCGAAGAGTGTAGATGTAGAAACAGTTGCCAATCCATTGGCAATGATTTGCAATGGGTCGGTAACTGCTATGCCCGTACGTTTCTTTCCGTAATCTATCGAAAGGATACGCATAGTATCAGTAAATGGTCATGAGGCGAAAGTTAACAGGGAGTTCACCAGGAGCTCATCGGAGTAAACAGACGTCATCCTTGCTGGTGAACCCGTGCGTAACTGTCTTTTGCAGACTCTTACCCGCACTTTATTAGCCCACACCATTTACAATCATCTTCTTATTTCTTGTACAGCAACCAAGCGTCAGGATACTTTGAACGGAACTGGTTGCGCGATGCAACAGCCGAAGCTTTGTCGGCATGGGTAGTAGCAACGACGCGGTACATGTTGCGTGCTGAGTTGTAAGCAACCTGTGCTCCATAGCCTGCTGACTGCAACGTACGCTGCAATCCCTCTGCGTTGGCTTTCAATCCGAACGAACCTACAACAACGCTGAATGCGCTTAATCCACTTCCGCTCACCACGGTCACGTCCTCGGTACGTACCGTTGCGTTGTCAACATTATCTACAACCTGCGTCTGTGTTACAGGGGCTGGCGTCAAAGGAGCTACCACCGGAGCCTCGGTCTGAGCCGAAGCCTGTACAGATTCCTGTGCCTTTGCCTTTTCGTATGCTTTCTTATAAGCGCTCTCACTTGATTTACAACCGGTAAAAGCCAGTGCTACACACATGCCCGCGCACAAAACAATACTTTTTTTCATAATTCTGTATGATATTATTAATTAAACTTATTGATTCATTATACATTGCGAAGGTACAAAATATCCGCTAAAATGGAACAAAAGTGCCGCATAAAGTTTGTTAAATGCTCAAAACTCATGTTTTTTAACAAAAATATGCAATGCATTAACTATCTATCTGCAAAACTTTTCATATATTTGCGATAGTTCAAAACATTCGAACACTTATAACGTGATAAAGAACTGATTTAGTAACAACTTTAAAAACAATTAAACAATGAGAACAGTAGGTTATATCGGCGCATTCTTAGGTGGCGCCATCGCAGGTGCAGTGGTTGGATTATTGATAGCTCCACAAGAGGGTAAGAGAACACGCAACAAGATTTCTGACACGGTTGATGATTTCTGCAAGAAACATGACATCAAACTGTCGAAAAAAGATGTTGATGACTTGGTTGACGACATCAAAGAGGCTGCAACAGACATCGTAGAGTAAACATTAGCACATGTTTTCAAACGATCAGAACGTTGAGACCATCGGCCGTTTGGTCGATATATGCAAACATTACATCGGGCTTCAAACAGAATATGTGAAGCTCGATGTGATTGAGAAGGTGGTACGTCTTATCACAGTCATCACCTTGGTCACAGCGCTTTCCATCATCATGATATTGGCACTCATCTACGTGTCGTTCGCAGCAGCCTACGCACTCGAACCTCATGTGGGGCTGCCCATAGGCTTCCTGATTGTGGCCGGAGGCTATTTATTCATCTTTTTGTTGTTCTTCCTCTTCCGCAAACAGTGGATAGAGCGACCACTTGTCAGATTCCTGGCAAGCCTATTAATGGAGAAGTGACATGACAAACAATACAGATAATAACGCTCCCGCACAATATAAGTCGCTCGATGAAATCAGGATACGCAAAGACCAGATTTTGAAAAGCATCAGGAAGGATGACGAAGGCATGCGGCATCTTTGGAACAGCATGTTCAACAAGCCGGCCACACTGACATCAAAGCTGCCCTCGAAACGTATATCGGGGTTAATGAACACTGGGACTGGCATCTTCGACGGCGTGCTGTTGGCCTGGAAATTGTACAGAAAATTTAAGAAAAGAAGATAATTTTTTTTTCAGAAACTAAACTATGACAACCGCCCATCGGTTGTCATTTTTTTGGTTCTTCCGAAATTTGTAGTGATGAACCATAAGTTCTTATATTCATATAGTTACGAAGTAATAGCCTCCACTAAAAGCCTATAAAA
>CABTXD010000047.1:0-20120 GCA_902488665.1 uncultured Prevotella sp.
CACGTTGTGCCGACTTGGTGCTAATCTCTACACAGCGTCCATAATCTGGGGTAGCTTTGCCTTCCAATATACCCTTGATTTCTCTAAATTGGCGTCTTACTTCATCAACCATCGCACCTGCCGCTCTACCAACAGCACCCATGGTGAGTCCGCAGAACAGGTAAGCAGCCATGGCACCAATGAAAGCACCTACCAAAACGCGTGGGTTCATCAGGTTCACTTGGAAGAAGTCCATGAAATCTGACATGGTTGCTGTGTTGGGTGTAAATACGTTGCCGGCGGCATTTACAAATTGATGACCCTCGTCTACCATTCTGACCATGGCTATTTTCACCTCTTCTATATAGGATGCTAAAAGCGCCAAGGCTGTCAGTGCAGCTGAGCCGATGGCAAAGCCCTTACCGGTAGCTGCTGTGGTATTACCCAATGCGTCGAGTGCATCGGTGCGTTCTCTCACTTCTTCACCCAGCTCGCTCATTTCAGCGTTACCACCCGCATTGTCAGCAATGGGTCCATAGGCATCCGTAGCCAAGGTAATGCCCAGGGTAGAAAGCATGCCTACTGCCGCAATGCCAATACCATACAGTCCATGACTGATAGATTCGGCACTCATACTCATATCAAATCCGTTGGCACAAAGATAACTCATAATGATGGCAACGGATATGGTTACTACAGGAATGCAGGTACTTATCATTCCGGTACCTATGCCCTTGATGATTACGGTAGCCGCACCCGTTTGCGAAGCAGCTGCAATCTCTTTGGTTGGTTTGTAACTATGTGAGGTGTAATATTCGGTGGCTTGACCGATGATGACACCTGCTGCCAGACCTGTTACTACTGAGAAGCTAACGCCCAACCAGTTGGTGATGCCCAAGAAATACAAGATGAGGAAGGTTGCGATGGCAATAAGCACCGCAGCAACATTGGTACCAAGACTCAAAGACTTCAGCAAGTCTTTCATCGTTGCTTCTTCTTTGGTACGTACCAAGAAAATACCAATCAGGCTCAAGAAAATACCTACTGCCGCAATAATCATAGGTGCTACCACGGCTTTGAGTTGCATGTCACCGCTTGCCACAAAGGCTGTGGCACCTAATGCAGCCGTAGACAAGATACTTCCGCAATAACTTTCATAGAGGTCAGCACCCATACCAGCAACATCGCCCACGTTATCGCCCACATTGTCGGCAATAGTAGCGGGATTTCGAGGGTCGTCTTCAGGGATATCTTGTTCTACCTTGCCCACCAAGTCAGCTCCTACATCGGCTGCTTTGGTGTAGATACCTCCTCCAACACGTGCAAACAGCGCTTGTGTAGAGGCACCCATGCCGAAGGTCAGCATTGTTGTAGTGACGGTAACCAGTGCCATGTTGCTGCCATGATAAAGATAGGTGAGGAGTATAAACCACATGGCAATGTCCAACAGACCTAAACCAACCACAACGAGTCCCATGACTGCGCCCGACCGGAAGGCTATCTGCAGACCCTGATTTAAGCTCTTGCGAGCTGCATTGGCGGTTCTACCCGATGCATAAGTGGCGGTTTTCATGCCAAAGAAACCACAGAGTCCGCTAAATAAACCTCCAGTGAGGAACGCAACTGGTACCCATGGATTTTGAATTTTGAGCACGTAAGCCATAAAAGCAAACAGGATAGCTAATGCGATAAATACATACAGCACCACAGTGTACTGTTGTTTGAGGTACGCCATGGCGCCATGGCGCACATGTTGCGCAATTTCTCGCATACGAGGTGTGCCTTCATCATACTTCATCATGCTTTGAAAGAAGTACCATGCCATGGATAGTGCAACCACGGAGGCAACTGGTACAAGCCAGAAAATAAATGGAATGTTCATGGTTTTAAAGTGTTTTAAGTTAGTAGATTTGTCGCAAATGTAGTGAATTATTTTAAGTCAGCAAATATTTCTTACATATTTTCCCACCCTTGAAATAAGAAAATTTAGAAAGGCGAAATATGGGTTGTTCATCTATCGGGATGTGATGTATTGAACCAACGCAAAAGAACAGAGTGAGCATTTGTTGATTATTTTGCTCATATTTAGCCCCCAAAATGGCCCTTCAGAATGCGCAATCTAGAGAAAAACGATAGGCATGGAGGGTGCACACAGGACGTCAACGACGCTGAAAAATTGTTTTCTTGCTGCAATGTCAATGAGTTTTTCGTTGAATACCCATCACTTTGGTGGGCAAGTGATAGGTAATTGTCTGCCAAAAGCATGTGAATTAGATGATTAACTCAATGCTTTTGCCGACAAAAGAGATGTTGTTAGGAAGATAAAACGTAAGGAAGATGTGTAACCTGTTGTGTATGAAATATATACATAAAGTGCTCATACTTGCCGTATTTGCAACAACCAGCATGTCTGTTTGCAAATACGCGAAATATGAGAGCGTATGTTGTCAAGAAAATTCAATTATATTGACTGTCGTGATTTTGATACGGTCAACTCACATGTCTTCTGATAGAAAGGTTACTTTTAATGGATTTTTTAATGCGTTAGCCCATGCAATTATACCAATGATCAGTCACAGTGTTTTTATGACTGCTGCGTGAAAGGGACGAGGTTTATCACGTTCCGCTGGCTGTAGCCAGGGTTAAAAATTAAATGCCATACCGAATGAAACACTGGGTTGGTGCATGGGAGTTCGGCGTTTAAAGGTGTCAGTAAGATAAGTCCGTGTGCCATCCTGTGATTCTTGCACGCGGTTCCTCAGTTCATAGATGTATTCAGGTTCAGCGTAGTCATAATTAAGATTTGTCTTGAACGACATACCTTGTTTGTAGGCCCACGTCAAGGAGAGTCCCGTGCTGTATAGGGGCGTTTTGTTTGACTTGATTGTTAAAAACTTACCATCATGGATGCCTTGTCCATCGCCCAGGTTGTCTAACCATTTGGTTAGCTCTTCCTTTTCTTCAGGATTCTTAAAATATTGTTTGTCATTTGCGGAAACTGGGATGAGGGCATTGCGTAGACCCTCAACATCCACATTGGTAACGGCATCGATGTCATAGTCAGTCGTGTGTTTTCTGCCAATCAACACCTTGCTGCCTAAGCGCAATCGGTTGGTAAGTGGATAAGAGAAGTAGACACCCGCACTGAAATCGAACATGCCCACATGATTGGATTCCAGTCCTACGAAGTTCACGAATCTTTCTTTTAAATCATTTTGCAGGCCATGTGCGTACGTGTTGTACTTGAACCCATGCGATAAATCAACGGTAGCAGTAACAGGCATGGTCGTTACGCGAAGTCTTCCGCCTATTCCGATGTAGTCGTTCAAGAAATAAGCACTCTCAACCGCTACGCCCATGCTGGCACCCAAGTTCAGTTTCAAGCCTAAAGGATGGCTCGAGCCTTGCGTGCTGCCTGGGGCATAGGGATGCATGCTCTCATCATAGTGGTCGTACACTTCTGGTGCTTTGAAGCGTTGCATCCTGGCCGCCATGTCTAAATTGATGGCAAAAAATGAGGGTCGGTTTAAAATGTTGGGTGTCATATCTTCTAAATTGCTGCGGTACAGGCCTTTATCCTTGTATATCAGGTCACCCAGGGCATACCCTATATCGGTGGCTAAAATACCTATTCCTGCTCCAACCAACACGTCGCTTACCCAATGCCTGTTGTTCAAAATGCGGCAGATGCCCGTTGCTGTCGCTACCGAATACCCAGCTATACTGTACCATGGACTACGCGTAAGCCCGTACTCTTTGTGTAAGATGGTTGCGGCAACAAACGCTGTAGCGGTGTGACCCGATGGGAAAGAGTTGCGTGTACTGCCATCGGGGCGAAGCTCTTTTGTGGTGTGTTTCACTGTGTTGACCATTCCTGCCATCATGACAGCCGACAAGGCGTTGCTTACCGCAAGGCGTTGAAGTGAACTTCGTCCTTGAACGCCAGCCGTGTTCAGCACCCAAGTTGTTAGCAGAGGGCTGTATTGTGCGTAGTTGTCCCAAGTGGTCTTGAACGTTGGTTGAAAATAATGTCGGAGAGAACGAAAGTCTTCTTTCCGAGATTTAATAATAAATCCCGAGGCGATGAATCCGAATCCCATGTAAGTAAAATCCTGTTTCATTGCCTTCTTCGCATTGAAATTAGTAACAGGTGTGAGGATGGGGGATGGTATTAACGCCGTAGTGTCAGTCACAGCGGGAAAAACAGCTTTCGATAGTAGCAAGAACAGCGTCACGCATACGATGAATTGACGTGAAACAGGATGATGAATGTTCATTTAAGATGATATAATAGTTGCTCACAGACCATTGTAGAATAATGGAATCTGTTTGAGTTTGCAAAGTTACATCATATTTTTGTAGTATACAACCAGATGTAAAATGAAGAATATAAATTTGACACATTTCATGACATTCTCAAATAATTTTCCTACTTTTGTACAACATATATTACTCGATAATACGAAAATGACATTGCTACACCATGTAGCTTTTAGCGTTTTCTACATCGTATCACGTACAAAACAGACATGCGATCATACCTATTTATCCTCAGTTGCATCATTGCATTTTGCTCCTGTTCGAACAAAAAGACAGAAGAAAATATCAGTCCTATGGACACGATTCCAACCATGGTGATGCAGATACAAAAGTGTTCAAAACTATATACCACAGAAGTGCATGTTCACAAGATTGTTACACATGACGACCAGCTGAAACTCAACGGTTCTTTCATGAAGAAAGATTTTAGTATCAACCTTCCGTTGGGCAGGCGGAAGATTGCCATTCCGATGGATGCCACACTGAAAGCTTATGTTGATTTTAGTAATTTCAGCGAAGAGAACGTGCAAAAGAAAGGACAAAAGATTGAGATTATCTTGCCGGATCCTCGGGTGACACTTACGTCAACTCGCATCAATCATGAAGAAATTAAACAATATGTTGCCCTCACTCGCAGCAACTTCTCTGACGAAGAACTCGCCAGCTACGGTCAACAAGGGCGTGATGCCATCATCAATGACATCAATTCACTGGGTATTATCGACATGGCTCGTGAAAGTGCTGCCCGCACGTTGATACCGATGATTGAACAAATGGGGTATCGTGAGGAAGACATCACCATCTCTTTCCGAAAGCAATTCACATTGGAAGACATCAAGACACTTCTCGACAAAACAACGATTGAACATGGAAACAAATAACAATAAAAGGCACAACTTGCTCAACTGCCTGTCCAAGATTTCAAGGAAGACTATTTTTTTCATGATTATGGTTTTGCTGTTGGTGGGCATCGTGTTGGTGTATCTTAATAAAGACAACAGGTTAGCACTGTCAAAGGATGACAAAATTAATATCACCCCCACGCAGATACAGAGCATTCGTGACATCGGACAATGGGAGTTTTTGACCATCAATAACGAAGAAATCATCGACACCGTTAGGCATGGCTTCTTCGGTGACGCCGAATTGGTTCGTATTTATTATGGTACCTTGCGGCTGGGAATTGATTTACAAGATGCAGGTGAAGATTTTATAGTGCCTAAGGGTGATTCTATCATTGTCATGCTACCACCCGTTAAGCTGTTGGATCACAACTTTATTGATGAGGCTCGCACCAAGTCTTTCTTTGAAAAAGGCGAGTGGAAGGCTAAAGATCGTGACGATCTTTACCGTAGAGCCTACCAAGCTATGATTGACCGATGCTTGACAACACCAAACATCAAGAGTGCAGAGCGCAACGCCTCACGCCAGTTCTATCAGTTGATGAAATCCATGGGGTTTGAAAATGTCATCATTCGCAATAAGCCATATACAAAAGAAAAGCGCAGTCAATAAGCCATACTCGATAGTTGAATATACACAGTAGGGCAACTGATTCTTTTCGGAAAAGTAAAGTATCTTGCGTATATTTTCGTTATTTAATTTGGTGGAATCATTAAATTCGTTTAACTTTGTGCACATCTTGAAAGGTTTTATAACAAATAAATATCATTGCCTATAGATATACATTTACTTAGAATCAAATTTTTAAGAAAATGAGGAAGCTGAATGAGCTGTCAGATGAGGAATTGGCAGTGGCCTATATCAATGGTAATAACTACGCTTTTGATTTATTATTGTTGCGCAATCAGTCAAAGATATTCTCTTATATCCTGTTTGTTGTAAGGGATAGGGATGTGGCTGACGATGTCTTTCAAGAAACCTTTGTGAAGGTCATCACCAAGTTACAGCAGGGGAAGTATACCGTTACGGGTAAGTTCTGCGCATGGGTCATGCGCATTGCCCATAATATCATCATGGACATGTACCGCGAACAGAAGTCTGAAAAGATTGTTGAGGCTACAGAAGACAATGACCTGTCAAACTTTGGCAGTAAGGAATTGTTGGACGAGAACATTGAGAGCAAGTTCGTTAACGAACAGATTCTCTGCGATGTCAAGAAGATGATGAACCTATTACCCACGGCTCAGCGTGAAGTAGTGTACATGCGATTCTATCAGCAGCTGTCGTTCAAAGAGATTGCTGACACCACAAATGTAAGTATCAATACGGCTTTGGGGCGCATGCGTTATGCCATCATCAATCTGAGGAAGATGGCTCAGGAGCATCAGATGGAATTACGAATGATGTAATCAGGCCGCTCATGCACTTCAATTGAGCAAGAAGAATGCGAATTTGTCTCCTTCTTGCTCCATGATTATGTTAAGTTCTCGACGGTCTTTCTTCACTTTCTTGGCTTGTAGAAAGTGACTTCAACTGTTTGATGGTATTCTCTGAATCCTCTGATTTAAATACATAGCTGCCACTCACCAGCACGTCTGCACCCGCTTGAACAAGTCGCGGAGCGGTTTCACCCTGTACACCTCCATCTACTTCAATAAGAGCTTTAGATCCGCATTCATCCATGAGCTTGCGGAGACGTTTCACTTTATTGATGGTGTTCTCAATGAATGTTTGTCCACCAAAGCCAGGATTGACGCTCATGAGCAGTACCAAGTCAACGTCACAGATGATGTCTTCCAACAGATGAACGGGGGTGGAAGGGTTCAATACCACGCCGGCTTTCATGCCAGCCGCATGGATTTGCTGAATGGTACGGTGCAGATGGGTGCACGCTTCGTATTGAACGGACATTATATAGGCCCCAGCTTTGGCCGTTTGTTCGATGTATCGCTCGGGTTGTACAATCATTAAGTGAACGTCGAGCGGCTTCTTACAGATTTTCGAGACGGCACTGATGACTGGAAAACCAAATGAAATATTCGGCACAAACACGCCATCCATGACATCCATGTGAAGCCAGTCGGCCTCACTGCGGTTGATCATTTCGATGTCTGACTTGAGGTTTGTAAAGTCAGCCGATAGGAGTGAGGGAGAAATAAGAATGTTCTTCATCAGCGTTTTGGGGCATTAATTGAGACAATAGGATGTCTTCTTGTTATCAATGTCAACTACCCTGTATGTACGAGCCAACTGTCTGATCAAGTTCAGCGTGACCTCCGAGGGTTTCAGTTCTTCCGATGTAAAATACTTCATAGGCTGTATTTTTGATAATGTCTTTGTTATTATCATAACGTTCCAGCTATATCTTTATTACATTATAGTATCAATTTTTTCGTGTGGCGTTTAATGATGAGCCTCTTATATAATAAGGTGAAGTTGTATTTGCGGCTCCAACCAGATTCATTTCACTCTTTTTCGGGCCTATTGTCGTCTTCTGTAGGCCCTTAGGATGCGGGGGGAAGAACGTCCAAATCTAATTTATATGAATCACTTCAAGATGTTTATCGAAATAAATTCGTACATTTGTCGAGTTCAACATCATTTTAACATTGAATGAACAAAATGAAAATAAAAGTGTGCGGTATGCGTGATACCGACAACATTCGCGCCGTATCAGCCTTGGACATCAACATGATGGGCTTCAACTTCATTCCCCATTCTCCTCGTTATGTGGAGATGATTAGCAGCATGGCCGGCATCATACCCGATTATAGTGAAGAACGATTGGCCAAAGGAATGCAAAAGCAGGAGCCACGGTCTGTTGCTGATCGCATTGAACGAGTGGGAGTGTTCGCAGACGACATGCCGCAGACCATCGTGACGCGCGTCTACAATTACAGTCTTGATTACGTTCAATTGAACGGAAACGAAAGCAGGGTGATGATAGAGAACCTGCTTCGTACACTCAAACCTGATATCCAACCGAATATCAAGATTATCAAGACCTTGTCCATATCATCCCAACAAGATTTGGAACAGTGTAAAGATTTTGAGGGCGTGGTCGACCTGTTTCTTTTCGTTCCGTCTGCCGAAGAAGAGAAATGCCAAGGTAAAAAGCCCGACTGGTCACTCTTGGAGAAGTACGAGGGGCATACGCCATTCTTATTAGGAGGCAGCATTGGTCCTGAAGATGCGCAATGCATCAAGCAGTTCAATCATCCTTTGTTCGCAGGGGTTAACTTGAATCGTTGTTTCGAAACAGCGCCTGGTGTGAAAGATGTGGAGATGCTACGTACATTTATCCAAGAAATACGGTCGTAGTTATGAATAGCAAGTCAGATAGTCAACCAGCAGAAAATACGTCATCAGCTTCCATCTTGCCTCAGCAGAATGAAGAAGATACGTCGCCATGGTTTGCTGTGCGGCTGTTCATGGCAAAGCCCCAGTTGGTGATGGATTATCTGACTGAGCAGCAGTTGCAGTATTTCATACCGATGGAATATGTGGACGTTGAGGACAAAGACCATCACATCCGTCAACAACTGCGGCCTGTCGTTCGAAATTTGGTATTCATCAAGAAAAGCCAACCCGAAAAGAAAATACAGCAGTTGCTGACGGAGGCACCTTTCAAATCATCTGTCATCCGCAAAAGCAAGGATGACAGTAGGTATTATGAGATTCCGGCCAAGCAGATGTTTGAGTTCCAAGCCATGTGCAATCCCGAGATTGCTATGCGTAAATTCTTGAGCGAAGAACAAGCAAAATTAAAGCCCGGCACTCCCGTTTATGTCAAGTATGGCCCACTGAAAGGCTTGAGCGGCAGATTGGTCCGCAGCAACAAAAAGTATTTTCTCTTGAAGGAGATACCCTGTATGGGCGTGATGCTGAAGGTGGCCCGCTGGTGTTGCAAGCCTTTGCAGCCTTGATGAGACCACAAATTAATCCAGTGTTAACCGAGTATCTGCTGGGCGTGTTCCTTTACCTTGATTTCTTTCGGCGTGATGATGCGCTCTATCTTTCCTTCCTCATCAATAATGAAGGTGGTGCGGAAGGTTCCCATGTACTTTCTTCCATACATGTTTTTCTCGCCCCAAACACCAAAAGCGTTGTTGAGTGTCTTTTCTGTGTCAGCAATCAGTGGGAAAGGTAGCTGGTGCTTCTCAATGAACTTTTTGTGCGATTTCTCGTCCTGTACGCTAACGCCTACCACGGCATAGCCTTGGGCTAAAAAGCGTTCGTAGTTGTCGCGCAGGTTACAAGCTTCGGTGGTACATCCAGGCGTGTTATCCTTTGGGTAGAAATACAACACCAATTTCTTGCCTTTGTAATCATCCAACTTCAGTTCATTACCGTCTTGATCGCGTCCCAATATCTCGGGCGCCTTGTCTCCTATCTTCATATTTGTACTATTTTAAGCATTCGGGTCTATGCCCGAACGTGCGATGAATATTGATGTTACGAAGATAAGCAAAATATATGATATATCCTTTGTACGTTGCTCTTTTCTTTGAGTTTTCTGTATTTGTCCAATAAAATAACCAAAAAACTACCTTAGAAAAATCTCATTCTAGAAAAAATCAATAGGCCAACAGGGAGTAAGAATGCTCGTTTTTTGGGAAAAAAGACCGAACGGTGGTGCTAAAGTATGGAGATAATGCCGATAGATGTAGCTTTTTAGGAGCCAAGTGTCATGCCATTGAAGGGCAATAGCTATGACTTTAGGCCCTTAAAGCAATGTTGTTGTTCCGTAAAAGCGTAGTGAACGGTCTGAAAATTAGGTGATGGTTCCGCAATGAATTGTGATTCAATTAGATAGTGAAGTGCGCCATATTTCGCTTATTTGAGCCGTGCGGACCGTTTGTTTGTTTACAAGCGAAATATGAGCAGGGTGTTGTCAAGAAAATTCAGCATAATAAGAGGTTGCGAACATCATTCAACATCCATGGTGAAATTTGCAGAGGGCCGCCATAATTTTCCTTGCCATGTGTTCCGTTCAATCATTCTTTGGGTCAACAAATTCATCCATTCATACGGTTTCAGTCCCCATTTGGGTGCAACAACTCTGTCAGCTGGTGATGTGCTGACAAAGCGTTCGAGCACCAAATCATTTCGAAGGCGCTCTATATACCGGATGATAACGTCAAGATATTGGTCAACCGTATAGGTGTGGAATGGGGCTTCAGCGTACTGTTTTGCCAGTTGCGTATGCCGTATCACCTGCATTTGGTGAATTTTCAGCACATCGATGGGCAGCGATGAGATGATGGGAGCTTGCCCAATGCTGTCTTCGGCCGACTCGCCCGGCAGTCCGATGATGACGTGTGCGCCAGTCAGGATGCCCCGCCCGTGCGTCTTTTCGATGGTCGCTTTGCTGCATTCAAAGGTGTGTCCTCTGTGAATGCGCTGCAACGTGTCGTTGTTGGTCGTCTCTACACCATATTCTATTAAGAGAAAAGTCTGCTTGTTCAGTTGTTCCAAATAGTCCAACAGCCGGTCGCTCATGCAGTCGGGACGGGTACCTATGACGATGCCCACGACGTCTTTTACCAGCAACGCCTCCTCATACATGCGCTTGAGCGATTCAACAGAGGCGTAAGTATTGGTGTAAGCTTGGAAGTAAGCGAGGTATTTCATGCCATGATACTTGCGTGAGAAGAACGCCTTTCCATCTTCCAACTGTTCTTGTATGATCTTCCTGCGGTCGCAATAGGAGGGATTGAACGCTCGGTTGTCACAGTAAGTGCAGCCACCTGTTGACAGTTTGCCATCGCGGTTGGGACAGGTAAAGCCCGCATCAACGGAAATCTTCTGCACCGGACCGTCAAAATACGTGCGAATCCACGAGCCAAAGTCACGATATAATTGTTTCATTCACTTGCAAAAATACGCAAAATTGCCTATCTTTGCAATCATTAGCATTAAGAAATCAAGCAGAATGAAGAAGATTATTTTAGGGATTATAGCACTGTTTATGGCAACCTCAAACATCCATTCAACAGAACGAATCACCCTGAAGGCCATCCAAGATGGTGCGTTTGCGGCAGAGCGTTTGAGCGGAATTAAACCCATAGCGGGTACCGACCAGTATGCAAGGATCAGCAAAGACGGCGAACGTGTTGTCAGGTACTCGTTCAAGACGGGGAAGCAGACGGCCGTATTGTTTGACGTGAACCATACGATGGGTTCGAAAATCGATTCGTTCGACGGGTATATCCTGTCGCCGGATGGTTCGAAAATGCTCATCCAGACTAAGACCGAACGTATTTATCGCCGTTCGTTCAAAGCACAATATTATATCTATACCATTGCCAGTACGAAGTTGGAACCCCTTTCAGAGGGTGGACCACAGCAGGTTCCGGTATGGTCGGCAGACAGTAGGCAAATCGCCTTCGTGCGTGACAACAACATCCACCTTATTAAACTCTTGTACGACAACGCCGAAAGTCAGGTCACGAAAGATGGTAAGTTTAACGAAATCATCAACGGAGTGCCTGATTGGGTGAATGAAGAAGAGTTTGGACACAACCTTTCGTTCTGCTTCAACGCCGATGGAACCAAGATTTGTTGGATCAAATACGACGAGTCTAAAGTGAAGAGTTATGCCTTGCAGTTTTTCAAGGGCTTGCGACCCGAGCAGCAACAATATGCTGATTACCCAGGACTATATACTTATAAATATCCAAAGGCTGGTCAGGACAATTCAAAGGTGACGGTGTGGAGCTATGATGTGAAGAGCCATCAAACCCGCCAATTGCAGGTTCCGTTGGATGCCGATGGCTATGTTCCCCGCATCAAGCCAACGACCGATCCCAACAAAATTATCGTTTACACCTTGAACCGCCATCAGGACGAAATGCATTTGTATGCCGTTAACCCCTCAAGTACCGTGGCCACGCTGTTGATTAAGGAACGTGTTCCAAAGTATGTCAAGGAAGAATCCATGGAAGGTGTTATCATTGGTGAGAATAGCATTCTGCTGCCCAGCGATCGGGACGGGTACATGAAAGGGTATCTGTATAACATGAACGGTCAGATGATTAGAACCATCGGGGATGGTCCCTACGACATTACCGCCTGGTATGGCTATGACGAAAAGACAGGGGATGTTTACTATCAGGCTGCCGCACTGAATGCACACGACCGTCAGATTTATGTTTCGCACAAGAATGGTAAGACTGAACGGATGACGCAGCAGCAGGGTTGGAACGTCGCGCAGTTCTCTGGCGACTATCAGTATTTCATCAATACATGGAGCGATTACGATCATCCCTATGTATATACCGTTCGGGACAAAAAAGGCAAGGTGATGTCCACGCTGATTGACAATGCGTCATTGCGGAAAAAAATAGCGAACTACGGTTGGACACCCAAGGAAACATTTTCTTTCACCACGTCTGAAGGCGTACAGTTGGACGGATGGATGGTGAAGCCAGCTCAATTCAATGCTTCTAAACAATATCCGGTTATCCTCTTTCAGTATAGCGGACCAGGCAGTCAGCAAGTGACCAACTCGTGGAATGCGGGTTCCATGGGGCAGGGAGGTGCTTTTGATTACTACCTGGCACAACAAGGTTTTATAGTCGTTTGTGTTGATGGCAGAGGTACTGGCGGCAGAGGTTCTGAGTTCGAGAAAGTGGTTTATCAGCGGTTAGGCGAATTAGAATCTAAAGATCAGGTGGAAACAGCTCTGTGGCTTGGCAAGCAGTCGTATGTGGATAAGAACCGCATTGGCATCTGGGGATGGAGCTATGGCGGTTTCAACACACTGATGAGCATGAGCGAGGGGCGTGGCGTGTTCAAGGCTGGTGTTGCCGTAGCGCCTCCTACCAATTGGAAGTTTTATGACACGGTTTATACTGAGCGATACATGCGAACACCTAAAGAAAACCCCGATGGATATGCCGTTAATCCGATAGAGCGGGCGGTAAAGCTGCATGGCGCATTGTTGATTTGTCATGGTTTGGCCGACGATAACGTGCATCCGCAAAACACATTTGAGTATGCAGAGGCATTGGTTCAGGCTGACAAAGACTTTAAAGAGATTTATTATACCAACCGCAATCATAGTATTTATGGCGGTAACACCCGCAATCACTTGATGCGGCAGATAGCAAACTTCTTTATTGACGAACTGAAATAAGCCTATCGGGTGGTCTGTTGATTGAACGTTTGTAACCAGTAACGCCATGGCGTAGACATTTGTCTTATCGCCATGGCGTTATTGGTTAATGGATAAGGGGAGATGAACTATTCACAGATTCCAGCTTCGAGCCATTGGTTGGCTAACGCTTGTGCGTCTTTGCGAGCCGTCTGTTCGTCTACATCATACTCTTGCGTAAGCAATTTTACCAAATCGTCAACGGTAAAATCCTTGTCCTGAATGGCATTCCACAAGTAAGCAGAGGTTTCATTCATGGAAATGATATTACTGAAGTCGATGTTTTCTCTACCTTCTGCAACGATGACTTGCTCACCACAAACGTTGCGTAGATTGAATCCTGTTTTTGCTTTCATATTATTTTATTATTGTTTTCTGATTAAATTGGGCCAAACAGCGGAATCCATATTCTTCTGTACGCAGCCAATAGGTAACGTCTGATGGGATAAAGTGCCATCCAAATGTGCGAATAGGTGCGCCATTTGAAGCCGTTGGTCTTATCGAGTTTGGTGCGGCCTTTGCGGTAAAAGCCAATCACATACCCATGCACGTCATTGACATGGCAAACCTCTGTGCCTAAGTTTCCGTCTCCTCTTAGTGTGACCGTTTCTCCTTGAATCTTGATAATTCGGTGCAAGACATAATGCTTCGGAGCCGTTTCTGCTAAAACAGCATCACCCACTTGAATGTCTTTGGCCTTGGCCAGGAGTGCTTTGTCCCGATTGTCCTCAAGGAAAGGGCGCATGCTGAAGCCTCTTAATTGCAAAGTTACCGTATGTCCTTCGTTCAATAGCTTGATGACTTCAGGGAGAAACTTGTCGTTTTCAATCTGCAATTCCTTAGCGGAAGGTCGATGACTATGCGTGATTTTGGGATTTGAAGACATGGATACTCTCTTTTGTTATCTTCCTTTTTATTGTTTTGCAATAGCCTCATGGCAAACTTCGGCAGCCTCTTTGTTGGGAAGACAGTGCAGGATGTAGATGCCAGTTGTTTCGATAATGTGGGTGACGGTGTCACAAATGCGGTTGAATATGTCTTTGTCCCATTTCATCATAGAGCATGAAACGAGCATGGAGGCAAAGGCTTCGACGGGCTTTAGTGGCTCAATGCTGTTAGCACTGGCACGGTCTATTTGTGTGATGGCACCCAATTTGGCTTTCACATTTCTATAACAAGGCGTCTTCCCGCTCCATGGACTGCCATAAATATAGGGCTTGCCATCAATCATCCTGATGACGGGATTGTCGTCGTTCATCAAGTCACAGCCTTCGAGATGTCGTAGCCACATGCTCACTTGTGTACTTTTTCCAGTTCCACTCTTGGCGATAAAGGCATATCCATAGCCTGCCTGTCGAACCAGTGAAGCGTGAATGAGGAGGGTTTCTGTGCGGCTTCCTGCAAAAGCAAAGATCAACATAAGTGCGTTACTCAATCCAAAACAGCGCATGTTGTAGTTGCCATTGAGTGCGCACTTGCAGTGTTTAAAGTCTTTATCGGTTTGTAGCATGCAGCAATCAGCACCCTTTACATTCTTAATAATATACTGATAGCCACCGTTGTCGAGTAAATCTACGGTGGTATCGCCATTCCCTGTTTCGAACTTTCTGATGAGTTCGCGCTTTTCTTTGGCGATGGGTTTTAAGTTGTCATCTACTGTCAGCTCAAAAAAAAGCTCATTATCTTCTCCGAATTTTTCACTTCTGAAAGGTTCGAAAGAAGGGATGAGGTGCATACTGTTCTTCTGTGATGAATGAAAACTGATGCAGAGATGATGGTCAGCTATGGTGAAATAATTTGTTTGCAAGTCCATGAATGCCGGTTTTCTTCAGGTACGAATCTATTGTTTTGTATCTTTAGCTGTCGCAGGCTGGTTCGTTTCAATGATTCCTTTCTCTGCCAATTTTTGTTTTCTTTTGGCTTGTTTCTTAGCTATCTTTGCCGCTTTTTTAGCCTCTTTGGCTTTTCTTTTAGCCGCTTTTTCTTGTTCCAAGTCACTTGCCTGAGGCATTATGCCCTGATACCTGAAGTTTGTTGCTGTAATATATTTGATGGTATACTTTCCACTCTTCTCATATTTCTTCCGCATGGAAAGGTATTTTTTTTCTATTTTCTTCTGATCTTTGGCGAAAGTTGTGATGCAAGTGGGGGTTACAGCACCGATAGAACGTAGGTAATTTTGAAGTTGATAGGAATAATTCTCTCTGCTGAACAAGAAGTTTGATTTACCGATATAGGCGGAATCAACATATTGTATCTCCGTGATGTAGATGGTAGAATCGTTAAACGATGCAGCAAAACCGAACATGTGCGTACCTGTTATTTCTTTTGCGGCATTGACATGCATGGAAATCACAATGGTGAAAATAATCAATAAGAGTTTTCTAACTTTCATTTTTTTAACTGTAAAGATGCTTTTCCATAGGTGAAATAGCATTTAAAAAAATAATCTTTTTACCTGTTTACGCTCATCTGCCTAAGTAGGCTTTGAGCTGTTTACTCTTCGTATTTTGTCTGAGCCGGCGCAAAGCCTTCTCCTTGATTTGTCTAACGCGTTCGCGTGTGAGGCCAAATTTATTACCAATTTCTTCCAATGTCATCTCTCTTTGGTTGATGCCATAGAAGCATTCGATGATGTTTCGTTCACGTTCATTCAGGACATTCAATGCACTGGCAACCTCTTCTCGCAACGATTCCATCACCAACTCGTTGTCTGCCATGGGAGATTCTGTGTTGGGAAGCACGTCCAAGAGGCTGCTATCCGCTCCTTCCATGATGGGTGCGTCCACAGAGATGTGCTTGCCATTGACTTTCATGGCCTCTACAATCTTGTCTTCTGGCAGGTCTATCTGGTCAGCTATCTCGTCAACGTTTGGTCTTCGTTCGTGTTCTTGCTCGAATTTATTTAAAATCCGATTGATTTTGTTGACCGACCCTACTTGATTCAAGGGAAGTCTTACGATTCTACTTTGTTCGGCTATGGCTTGCAAGATGCTTTGTCTAATCCACCAAACGGCATACGATATAAATTTGAACCCACGTGTCTCGTCAAATTTTTCTGCGGCCTTAATCAGCCCCAAGTTACCTTCATTGATCAAATCAGGCAGACTTAAACCTTGATTCTGGTACTGCTTTGCCACTGAAACCACGAATCTCAAATTGGCTTTGGTCAACTTCTCTAATGCTTTTCGGTCACCTTTTTTGATGCGTTGAGCCAATTCAATTTCTTCTTCAATGGAGATTAGGTCTTCGTGTCCAATCTCTTGAAGATACTTATCGAGAGCAGCACTTTCCCGATTCGTAATTGATTTTGTGATTTTCAGTTGTCTCATTGTTGGTTTGCCCAATTTGATGGATAGTTGCAAATGTAGTTGTTTTCAATGGAATGAACAAATTTTGTTCTATAAAATACTTATTAGCTATCTATTTTTGACTTTCGATTTTGAATCTACATTTATTTTCTTTGGCATCCATCAGAAAAAGTTTACCTTTGTATTGATAAACATTGACTTTTATGACATATAGTATCGAAAAGGTTACCACACTCATAGGTGCGCGGCGTTATGGGACGAAAAATGCACAGATAGGCTTCATCTTGACTGACAGTCGATCGCTCTGCTTTCCTGAAGAAACTTTATTTTTTGCTTTGGTGACCGATCGTAACAATGGTCATCATTATATTCCGGAACTCTATCAGCGTGGTGTTCGCAACTTTGTGGTTTCGGCTGTGCCGGTTGGTTACGACAAACTTTATCCCGAAGCCAACTTTCTCAAGGTAGTTGACACGCGCAGAGCTCTGCAAAGGCTTGCAGAACGGCGTCGTGATGAGTTTGACATTCCCATCGTCGGCATCACAGGTTCCAATGGAAAAACAATGGTGAAAGAGTGGTTGTATCAGCTGTTTTCACCGCAATTTTATGTCACTTGTTCGCCTCGCAGCTACAATTCACAGATTGGTGTGCCTCTTTCGGTTTGGTTGATGAATGAACAAACACAGGTTGGCGTGTTTGAAGCGGGAATCAGTAAGCCAGGGGAGATGAGTGCTTTGCGTGACATCATACAACCCACCATTGCCGTGTTGACCAACCTTGGCGACGCGCATCAGGAGAATTTCGGACTCATCGAGGATAAATGTCGTGAAAAACTCATCCTTTTCCACGATGCCGAAACCCTGATTTATCCAGCTGACGATGAAATTATTAGCAAGGTCATCACTGAATACGACTATCCTGGTGAGCGCCTTTATTGGTCGATGAAGGACAAAGAGGCACCGTTCTTTGTGAAATTTGTCGAGAAGAAGGAAACCATGACGACCGTCACCTATATATATAAAGGTAAGGAAGATTGGTATTCGCTGCCCTTCATCGATGAGGCTTCTGTGGTCAATTCCATTGTCTGTGCCATCGTGTCATTGCACTTGGGTGTAACACCAGACGTGCTGGATCAACGCATGCAACAACTTGAACCTGTAGCCATGCGCCTTGAGGTGAAAGAGGGACAGCATGGATGTACACTCATCAACGACTCCTACAACTCGGACATCAATTCACTGGACATCGCACTCGACTTCATGAACCGCCGCCCTGACCATCAAGGGCGTAGCCGAACGTTGGTCTTGAGCGACATTGATCAGAGCGGACGAGAGGCTTCTGAACTATACAGAGAGGTTTCCAACTTAGCCGTAAAGCGTGGTGTGACCAAGTTGATTGGCATTGGTCCTCAGCTTACTGAGCAGCAAGACGCTATCAAGGTAACGCAGAAATATTTCTTTCCAACGGTAGAAGCTTTTATCAAGAGTGGCGTGTTCCATGCGCTGCGCGATGAGGTTATCTTGCTGAAGGGCGCCCGCAGATTTGGATTTGACAGGCTTAGCGAGTTGCTTGTGCAGAAAGTACATGAGACAATCCTTGAGGTGAACCTCAATGCGGTAGTCGACAACCTGAATCATTTTCGCTCGTTCTTGAAGCAGTCCACGAAGTTGGTCTGCATGATCAAGGCAGATGCTTACGGTGCGGGTGCGGTAGAGATTGCCAAGACGCTGCAAGACCATCGTGTGGATTATCTTGCTGTGGCGGTCGCTGATGAGGGTGTGACGCTCAGAAAGAATGGCATCACGGCCAATATCATGGTGATGAACCCCGAAATGAGTTCGTTTAAGACGCTTTTCGACTACGACTTGGAACCTGAAGTGTACTCGTTCCGCTTACTGGAAGCACTCATCAAGGCTGCCGAGAAAGAGGGTATCACCGACTATCCTGTACATATCAAGCTTGATACGGGCATGCATCGGCTTGGGTTTGACCCCACTAATGACATGGAGCGTTTGATAGAACGTTTGAAACATCAAGACGCCATCATTCCCCGTTCGGTATTTTCGCATTTCGTAGGGTCGGATAGCGATGACTTTGACGACTTCTCCGCACAGCAGTTTGCATTGTTTGATAAGGCAAGTAAACAGTTGCAAGCCGCTTTTCAACACAAGATTTTGCGCCATATAGACAACTCTGCCGGTATTGAACATTTCCCCGAGCGACAGCTGGACATGTGCAGGCTGGGCTTAGGGCTGTATGGCATCGACCCTCGAAACAACCAAGTGATCAATCACGTCAGTACCTTAAAAACCACGATTCTGCAAATGCGCATGGTCAAAGCTGGCGATACGGTAGGTTATAGCCGGAAAGGAACGATAGAACACGACAGCATGATTGCAGCCATTCCCATTGGCTATGCCGACGGATTGAACAGACGTTTGGGCAATCGGCATGGCTATTGTTTGGTTAATGGGCAACGTGCCTACTATGTGGGTAACATTTGTATGGACGTGGCCATGATTGACGTGACGGGAATTGATTGCAAGGAAGGCGACCAAGTGGAGATTTTTGGCAATCATTTGCCTGTGACCGTACTCTCAGACACGCTCGAAACCATCCCTTACGAGGTGCTTACAGGGGTGAGCAACAGGGTGAAGCGGGTGTATTATCAAGATTGATGAATAAGTTATGAATAAGTTGAAGTCAAGGAAGTCTTCAACTTTTTGCTACACGATAAGAGAAATGAAGCCATGAACACGCTGTGTTTAAAGTTCTTCGTTTCTCTTGTCCTGTTTATTAAGCCGATTGTCTTGGTAGTATCAGAGGCACTCTTCATGTATGGATGCCCACTCATTCTCAATTCTTCGGCGATGGCTTCTCCGTAGCCGAATAGTTGATACGCAGGGCATTAGCCTTTCTTAGTGCCAGCTTCACCTCGTTTAATGTGCTCATTCGCACATGTCTGTCGGCTTTAATAGATACTGTCATCTGCTGCAAGTCTTCGGGTGACATGCGATGACGCTCCTCGGTGATGTAGTCCACAAGGTCATCAGCTGTGACAAACTTGTCATTCAATTGGATGCGGACATTTCTTTCATTGGCCGTCCCTTGAGTAGAGAGGGGAACGCCAATGTAGACATATGACACGGCCGACTTCTTGGTAAGTCGCGTCAATTCTGTTCCTTGCGGCACACGATACTTCACCTTAAGCGTCACCTCACGCATGTGAGTGACAATCATGAAGAAAAACAGCACCGTGAAAATCAAGTCGGGTAGGGATGCCGTGTTCAGGTTCGGCACGAAATGTTGTCGCTTTCTGAAGCTAATCATGGCTTGACTCCTTCCTCGCTTGTCTGGTATGTCTCTGCAATCCGTTGTGGACACTGTTCTAAAATGCCATTCCGTTGAGCCTCGTTGCATGCTTCGAGTGCTTGCCCATATCGTTGGCG
>CABTXD010000048.1:0-19040 GCA_902488665.1 uncultured Prevotella sp.
ATAATGTCAAAGAACTCGATTGTCCCCTCTTTCCGGGGTTATTTGATTAATATTTAACTGGTCCCGATTTTAACGGGACACTAATGTTTTGATATTTTAAATAATTGTCATCATTTATAATTATTGATTTATTTTTTACCATTTTAATTCTCCAAATTTAATAATGGGATTTGCCGTCGGACGGTTTGAATATCCAAGAAATAAGTTTAATGAACGAATTTGTCCATTGCGCACATTGATAATTAAAGACTTTTGTATGCCATTAATTGTACCTTGAAAAGTATTACTGCCTTCTCGCAAATTGAATTTATTTTTGATTACAAAATCTTCCACATGACTTGTAATATCTGACTTAGATATTCCTATATCCTCATGTCTATTATTTGAAAAAGCATGTTCATTAAACTTTTGTATAACATCATTAGATATATATTTTTTACCCGTCCACGGATTCACTTTATTATCCCTAGCATATTTAAAACCAGAAGCGGCACCAGTAATTGCACCTATACCAGCTCCCGTCAAAGCGTTGACTCCCCTTTCTGATTTCACGCAGCATCATAGGCATACGACAAAGACTGCTGCGCATTGGTTTGTAAGGTTATGCATACCAATATCCGGTTAGAATAAAGTGTTTCATACGCCTTAAGGTTTTAGTCATTAGAGATAAGCGTTGAGTATCATCTGAATATATCGCTATATATTCTTGTATGGTATCGCAAATATAAACACTATTTTTTGTTCTTACAAATTGTTTGGAATAAAAATAACAAAAGTCTCCGGCGTAGAGTCAGCCTACAAGTTTTGCACTTCGTTTTATAATCTGCACAGAAAGATTGATGATAGCCATACTCAGCCAACCGATGCTTCACCTATCTTATCCTATAAGATTACTCGTGAGTACATTTCATCATGAAAGCCAGCCACCCCTTAATAGGTCATCTGCAACGAAAACAGCAATGACACCACATTGCATCTTTCGACGCTACGTCTAAAAGTTTTTGATGGCCCTGTCCATTTCTCGTCTGTCTTCTTTCTCCTTCAGCGTTTGTCGTTTGTCGTATTCTTTCTTTCCCTTAGCCAAAGCGATATCCACCTTGGCTCTTCCATTCGCATCGATGAACACCAAGGTGGGAACGATGGTATGACCAGCCACCTTGATGTCCGCTTCCAGTTTTCTGATTTCACGTTTCGTCAGCAACAGCTTGCGGTCACGCTTAGCTTCTGGGTTAGAGTAAGAGCCATAGAAATACGGACTGATGTTCATCCCTTTAATCCAAATTTCGCCATGATAAATGTAGCAGTAGGCATCAACCAAAGATGCCTTACCCAGGCGAATGGACTTGATTTCCGTTCCCGTGAGCACGATGCCAGCGGTATAAGTATCAATGAAAAAATACTCAAACGACGCTTTTTTGTTCCTAATCTGTATGGGACTCTTTTTTCTTAATGCGAGTTCTTCCTTATTCATTCTTACACAATCTTTATAAATTGCTCGATATGTTCATCCGCATAACGTGCAATATTTTCCGTCCAACGCTCTTCATTTTCAACGAATTCATCGTCAAAATCGTCAAAGGCTGGATACTTTTCAAACAACGCCATAAACTCGTCGTCAGAACAATCTTGTTCCAATTCGGCAGCATATTTACCATAGAGCTTGTGACATTTCCCTATCATCTTAGACAAATCGTGGATACCCCAGCTTTTCAATGCCTTATCAAAAGGATTTCTAAAGATAAAGGGACCATAGCCGTTATGAATGAGCTGTACGAATCCGCCGTCCATCACTTCCTGATGCAGGATGTGATAAGCCAACAGCGTAATCTGATCCGAGTTCAGTTGTTGCATCGAGTCGGCCGTCAGTTCTCCGCCTATCGCATCATTAATCGCATCCACAATCGCCTGAAGGAACACATCCATCCCTTCTTCAGCTGCTTTTTGCAGAACGTTTTCTTCGATTTTTATTTCCATCATATTCTGCAAAGATATGCAATTCGTCTTGATTATCTTCACATTATTAACTATTTTTGAACTGTTTGCACACACATTACCTCTTCAACCAGTTCATTTTTGATTTTTGGCTGTGGAAGTTCTTGTCGCTTCACCGGTGAGCATGTACCTGTATTCGCATAAGTTAAAATTCTTTACGAAACATATTTCATTCCACATTATAATATAAAATAGCACCCGGAAAGCAATGATAGTATAATATTTCTTAATTTTCCATGGAATCTCATTAATTTATTTATACCTTTGCCCCAACCGAATTAAAAAGAAAGGACTAGAAAATGAAAAAACTGATCATGTTATCCATGATGCTGTTTGCTTGTTTTACCATAGTAAACGCACAACAAAAAGCACAAATCAAGTTTGACAAAATCACTCACGACTTTGGCAAATTCAATGAAAGCACGCCTGAGCAGAAGTGCGTTTTTACCTTCACCAACGTGGGTAACGCCCCGCTTATCGTCAATCAAGCTGTGGCAAGCTGTGGTTGCACTGTGCCAGCTTACACCAAGACTCCTGTTCAACCAGGAAAGAAAGGTGAGATAAAAGTAACGTACAACGGTAAAGGTAGATTCCCTGGACACTTCAAGAAGACCATCACGGTACGTACCAATGGTGACCCCGAGATGACTCGTTTGTACATTGAAGGTGTCATGGAAGAGGCTAAGAAATAAGCGAAGACTACTTTTATAGTATACATACATATAGAGGAGGGAGTATCAAAACAGTGATACCCCTCTTTTTTTTGTATCACAATGACTGCTCACTAGAACAAACGAATTCCATGTTCCCACGAGTAGCAACATCCGGAACTATCCTATTTGACAAATTGATGCTGCACAGAAGCCCAAAAAAGAGGTTGGTGCAGGATGCTACCAACCTCGAGGGACGATTTCATAAATCATGAAATCAAAAAACTGTGACAAATATAACGTTTAAGATTGACAATAACAAATTTTATCCATAAAAAGTGTAATATTTAACAATCAAACAACAATAAGCTGGAAGCAGCAGTCATTTGAACCATAAAAAAACGTTTTGTCACGAAAAATTAATATGTAGGAAAACATCAGTTTCAAGTATATTTTGTATCTTTGCTCATACTAGATAACTTATAAACTAACTTTTAAAACTTATTGAGTATGAACAAAATTTTACGCATTTCAGTAATGAGTTTGCTCGCTTTGATAAGCAGCATCACCTTTGCACAAGTGACATTTGACGCCAATGTAGACAAAGGAACACAAACAGGAAATGGGAAACCTGACCAAGTAAGCAAAGACGGTGTTACACTTTCGTGTACAGATGCTGCACTTGCAGCCTTTAATAAGAAAACAAAGAAAGGAGAATACCGTTTCTACAAAGGTTCAAGCGTAACCCTATCTGCTACTGACAAAAACATTGTAAAAGTAGAGATGACCTGTCCAAGTGACGAAAGATATGCGGCATCCAACTTTGCAGCACAAGAAGGATTGGTAATTGCCAAAGAAACAGCCACATGGACAGGTAAAGCTACCTCTATTACTTTTAAGACTACGAAACAAGTACGTGCCTATAAAGTAGTCGTTACCTTAGAAGGTGGAGCTGTTACTCCTACCCCTGAAGTACAAACAGTAGATAACATTGCAGCTTTTAAGGCGTTATCTGACGGTACTACCGCTCAATTAAAATTGAACAATGCACAAGTACTCTACACATGGACCAGTAACAAAGGCAATACCAGCACTTACATCCGCGATGCTACAGGTGCCCTGCTGTTGTACAATAGCGGACTAACCCTCGAAGAAAACAAGATGTTGAACGGTGAAGTAACCTTGGAACTAAATGATTTTAATGGACTGCCCGAAGGTGTGAATACCGATAAAACCAACGCTGACGGGTTGACCATCACCAATGGTACACCAGCAAAACCAAAGGTCATCACCCCCGACAAGGCAAGCGAGAACCTCTCTGACTTGGTACAAGTAGAAGGAGTAACCATACAAAGCGAACAATCAGGTAAGTACACTAACTACTATGCTCACGTTGGAGATCAAAAGATTCAATTGTACAACGGCTTCCACTTAGACGCCTATAATGATCTGTCAACACTGGAAGGAGCTAAGAACAAAACCGTAAAAGGGATTGTCAGCATGTTTAGAGGCAATTATCAGATTACGATTATTAGCATCGATACAACGACTGGTATTGACAATTTAAATGCAGAGAGCAAGGCCCTGAATGACAACGCACCAATGTATAACCTCGCTGGCCAGCGTGTTGACAAGACTTATAAGGGTGTTGTGATACAAAATGGTAAGAAGTTTATCAACAGATAAACCATGCGCTGAAACTAGAAATCAATTATTTGATTAGCAAATACATCAAACGGACGTGTCCATCTGGCGGCACGTCCGTTTCTTATTTTGTCCCCACAAAATCTATCAACACGTTTGTCATTTAGACAGAAACGCAGCGCATCGCTCGGCACATCGCTCACCATCGATGCCAGCAGAGACGATTCCACCCGCATAGCCAGCGCCCTCTCCACAAGGAAAGAGGCCACGAACGCGAACATGTTGCAGCGTTTCGCGGTCGCGGAGAATACGCACGGGCGACGAAGTTCGCGTCTCAACGGCTATCACGACGGCTTCATTGGTTAGGAAACCACGGCTCATCTGTCCAAACTTCTTGAAGCCTTCTTGCAAACGATGGACGATGAATGGCGGCATCCAAAAGTGAAGTGGACTGCTCATTATGCCTGGGGCATAACTGGATGCCGGCAAGTCGTATGACAATTTGCTGTTCACAAAGTCAGCCATTCGCTGCGCCGGAGCAGTTTGTTGCCTATTTCCCTGCAACCAACAAGTGTATTCCAATTGTTCTTGCAACTGCATCATCACCAAATCGTCATTCAGCTTTTCATCGTCACTAGGCATCAACATGCCTGCCTGGCGAACGTCTTCAGGATGCAATTCCACCACCATGCCCGCATTCGACCACTTCGTTCCGCGGTTACTGGGGCTCATTCCGTTCACCACTATTTGCCTCGGACCCGTGGCTGAAGGGATGACAAAGCCACCCGGACACATGCAGAACGAGTAAATGCCACGTCCTTCCACCTGACTGACAAATGAATATTCGGCCGCCGGAAGATACTTTCCTCTTCCGCGCTTGTTATGATATTGTATCTGATCGATCAACATTGAAGGGTGTTCCAAGCGCACTCCAACCGCCAATCCTTTCGGTTCGATTTCTATTTTGGCACCACTCAAATATCGATATACGTCACGCGCGCTGTGCCCGGTGGCCAAGATGACCGGTCCTCTGAACGTAACTTCCTGCCCCGAAGACAACCGCACGGCTTCAACGCCCAGCACTTCATCCCCCTCGGCAGACAGCAAGAAAGCTGTCATCTTGGTTTCAAAATGCACCTCTCCCCCACTGTTGATGATGGTATTTCGCATGTTTTCAATGACCTTCGGCAACTTGTCAGTACCGATATGCGGATGCGCATCGGCCAAGATCGAGGTTGAAGCACCGTGTTGGCAAAACACATTGAGAATTTTCTCAACCGAACCACGCTTCTTCGAGCGGGTATACAGTTTGCCATCCGAATACGCACCGGCGCCACCTTCACCAAAACAATAGTTGCTTTCAGCATCAACCTTCTGCGTCTTGGTAATCAGGGCGAGGTCTTTCTTGCGCTCCCTGACATTCTTCCCCCGCTCGATGACCACGGGTTTGAAGCCCTCTTCAATCAAACGAAGTGCAGCAAAAAGTCCCGCCGGACCAGCTCCCACCACGATGACACGAGGCTTTTGGGACACATCCGGATAGACCGTCCTAAAGAATTCCTCATCCTGCGGCAACTCATTGATGTACACTCTCAAACTAAGATTCACATACACCGTTCGCTGCCGTGCGTCAACAGACCGTTTCAACACCCGCACATGCTTCACCGTTCGGGCATCCATTCCCTTTTCCTTGGCCAGATATTCAATGATGGATTGCTCGGAATGAGCATACTGAGGAAGAAGTCTGATTTGAAATTCTTTGATCATGAATGAAGAAGTTTTGAAGGTTTATGACAAAAAAGGATGTCACCAAACACCTTATCTCTTTGCAAAATAAGTATTTTTTTTCCAGCTACCCAAGTATTTTTCAAATTAAAAACCAGCTCTTTTCAAAGTTCATGCCCATCGAAGGGAAATCAATGTTGCATGATAAGCCATTCAAAGTTTTTTCGTACTTTTGTCACCAAATATCGACTTCGCAGCATGATGAGGCATGAAACCCAAGGTGTTTACCATCGTTGTAGGCTGGATATCGCCCAAGTTTCTGTTCGTAATGCTGAGAAGCGAAATCAACAAATCATTAAAACCACTTTTGTCGGGTGGCATGAAACATTAAAAAACAGTAAAATGAAAGTATTGAAATTCGGCGGAACATCCGTGGGTTCCGTCAAGAGCATCCGCTCCTTGAAGAGAATTGTAGAACAAACTGCCAAGCAGCAACCGGTGGTTGTGGTGGTTAGTGCCTTGGGAGGCATCACCGACCAGTTGCTGGCAACCGCCCAACAGGCCTTGCAAGGTGATGACGAATGGAAACAACAGTTCAGCGAGATGGTAGACAGGCACCACAAACTCATTGACACCATCATCACCGAAAATGCGCGGAGAGAAGAGTTGTTCTATACCGTTGACGCTCTTTTTGAACAACTACGATCCATTTATTTTGGCGTTTATCTCATTCATGATTTAAGTCGGAAGACGCAAGATGCCATCGTGAGCTATGGCGAACGGTTGAGTTCGAAAATTGTCGCCACTTTCATTAAAGGTGCTAAATGGTACGATGCGCGCGAATTTATCAAGACCGAGCGCAAGCATGACAAGCACACACTGGACAGCCAACTCACCTACAAACTGGTTAAACACACATTTGCCACCCTCCCGCGCATCTCCCTCGTGCCGGGTTTCATCAGTCAAGACAAGAATACCAACGAGATCACCAACCTCGGACGAGGTGGGTCAGACTACACGGCATCCATCATTGCTGCGGCTTTGAACGCAGAGATATTGGAGATATGGACCGATGTCAACGGATTCATGACGGCCGATCCGAAGGTCATCAAGACCGCTTACACCATCAACGAGTTAAGCTACATCGAGGCTATGGAGCTATGTAACTTCGGTGCCAAAGTGGTTTATCCACCAACCATCTACCCCGTGTGCGTCAAAAACATCCCCATCAAGGTGAAAAACACCTTCGACCCAGACGGCGAAGGCACCATTATCAAAGCCCAAATAGCCAACGACGGCAAGCCCATCAAGGGTATATCCAGCATCAAGGGCACGGCACTCATCAATGTGAGTGGCCTCTCCATGGTGGGTGTGATTGGTGTAAACCGACGCATCTTCACGGCCCTGGCCGACAAGGGCATCTCCGTGTTCCTGGTTAGTCAGGCTTCTTCCGAAAATTCTACCAGCATTGGCGTACAGGAAAAGGATGCCGAAGAGGCTGTCAAGGTGCTCAACGAAGAGTTTGCCAAGGAAATTCAGACCGGTGCCATGTTCTCCATGGAGGCACAGAAAGGCTTGGCTACCATCGCCATCGTAGGCGAAAACATGAGACACCTGCCGGGAATAGCCGCCAAACTCTTTGAAACGCTCGGCCGATCGGGTATCAGTGTGATTGCCTTCGCACAGGGATCCAGCGAAACTAACATATCAGTGGTCATCGAGGCCCCATACCTTCGCAAGGCGCTGAACGTGCTGCACGACTCATTTTTCCTGTCAGAATACAAGGTACTGAACCTGTTTATCTGCGGAATAGGTACTGTGGGCGGTAAGCTCATCGAACAGATACGGACTCAATACGAAGAGCTGAAACGCCATTCGCAGCTCAAACTCAACGTCGTAGGCATCGCTTCGTCAAAACGTGCCATTTACAGTCGTGACGGCATTGACTTGAACAATTACAGGGAAGCGTTGAAAGAATCAGACCTCAGCTCGCCCTCTGCCCTGCGCGACCATATCCTCAACATGAACATTTTCAACTCCGTGTTCGTCGATTGCACCGCCAGTGAAGAGATAGCCGCACTCTATCAAACCTTTCTCGAGCATAACATCAGCGTGGTGGCAGCCAACAAGATAGCCGCATCCTCACCCTACAACGAATACTTGACGCTGAAACAGACGGCCGTGATGCGAGGAGTGAAATTCAGATACGAAACTAACGTCGGCGCCGGATTGCCCATCATCGGCACCATCAACGACCTACGCAACTCGGGAGACAAAATCTTGAAGATTGAAGCTGTGCTGAGTGGCACCCTCAATTTTATCTTCAACGAACTCTCCGCCGATGTTCCGTTCTCAGCAACCGTACGCCGCGCGCAGACTGAAGGCTACAGCGAGCCCGACCCACGCATCGACTTGAGTGGTAAGGATGTCATCCGAAAACTGGTGATCCTGACGCGAGAGGCCGGCTACAAGGCGGAACAGAAAGACGTGGAGAAGCATCTGTTTGTGCCAGCCGACTATTTTGAAGGCAGTCTGGACGACTTCTGGAAACGCTTACCCCTCTTGGATGCCGACTTTGATGTGCGCCGAAAGCGGCTGGAAGAACAAGGTCAAAGATGGCGATTTGTGGCATCCATGGAGCATGGACACATGCAAGTGGCCCTGCAAGCCGTTGACCGGCAGCATCCTTTCTACAACCTCGAGGGCAGTAACAACATCGTGCTGCTCACCACCGAGCGTTACAAAGACTATCCCATGCAGATACAAGGCTATGGAGCCGGTGCCGACGTGACAGCCGCTGGCGTGTTCGCCAACATCATGTCCATCGCCAACATTTAGGTTGAGCCATAACGGTAGTCTTACGCAAGCTGTCGCAAGAGCCACGGTCATCACCGCACGCATATACCGAGAGATGATTGACGAACCGTGAATAACCAGCCAACACTTTTTTCATGCCAGCGCAATCGTAGGAACGCACAAACTCCACATCCCTACGATTGCGCTGAACCATTTCCGCTAAATTTGTCTGTTATTTTCATCAAAAAAGGCCTCTAAAATGGCCATTCAAAATTTTTATTCTGGAAAAAATCAATAGGCAAGCAAGGAGCAAACAAACAATCACTTTTGATGAAATAACGAATTTGTAGACAAAAACGCTTGATTTTTTCCACAAGAACCATACTTTTACGCAGCAATTACCATGCAATACCCCGCCAAAGGCATACATATTACACGCTTATAGCATAGCTTTTGGCTTCAAAAAACATTGAAAGATAGAGCAAAACTTTTACAAACAACCGCAACGTATTGATTATCTTTTACTTGCAAACATTGTTCATATTTGGCGTATTTGAAAACAAGGGCAAGGTTGTTTGAAAATACGCCAAGCATTGAAGCGACCTTTGTCAAAAAAATTCGTCATCACTCTTCCACTTTATTTTTGCGCTTATAGCACAAAAACACAGTGCACTACAATCTGAAATTCGTGCGCAACACCAGCAAATGTGGTTATCAAATTAAGAATAGAGTACACATAATATAGAGGTGGCATCCGTTCTTTTCCTCACAAAAAAATGCAATCTTTTAGGTTCATGATTAATTTTGAACATGCTGGTTGGATAAATTGAAAAAACTTTTATCGAATTTTCTTGAATTAATCTGCAAGAATTCATTATATTTGCATGCAGATAACTTTAAACCTAAACAATCAAATGGTCTACGTCGAAGTATCAGAACCTAACAGACTCACCAGCTTCTACCTGGCGATGGAAGAATATATAGCACGGCATATCGACAGTACGGAGGATTGTTTCTTCATGTGGCAAGTGCCGCCAACGGTGATGTTTGGACGTAACCAACTCATCGACAATGAAGTAAACACCGAGTATTGTCAGGAAAAAGGCATCCACCTCATCAGACGCAAAAGCGGAGGTGGCTGTATCTACGTTGACGAGGGCTGCATTCTGTTCTCCTGCATTACACACGACGACCAAGTGAACATGGTTTTCTGCCAATACATCAAGCGCGTGGTAGACATGCTTCAGGCCATGGGGGTAGATGCCCATTCGGGTGGACGCAACGACATTCTCATTGGCGATAAAAAGGTGTCTGGCAACGCATTCTATCATGTGCCGGGGCGAAGCATCGTTCATGGCACCATGCTCTACGACACCAATATACAAAACATGGTGGCCAGCATTACGCCCAGCCAAGAAAAACTCATCAGCAAAGGGGTGCAGAGCATTCGCCAGCACATCGCCCTGCTCAAGGATCACACCACGCTTACACTCGAAGAGGTCAAACGTTTTGCACGCAAGCACCTCTGCTCATCGACAATCACCCTGACAGCCGATGACGTGAAGGGTATCGAAGAGATTGAACAAGACTACCTGTCGGACGATTTTACATACGGCAACAATCCCCGTTACTCTATCGTTCACAAAAAACGGATTGAAGGCGTTGGCGAACTGGAGGTACGACTTGAACTGAAAAACAATGTCATCAAAGAGGCCAACATCATGGGCGACTACTTCCTGACGGGCGACTTGGACAATGGCATTCTTAAGAAGTTGCGCCAGGTACCTTACAACGCACAGGCTATAGACAACGCCCTGCCCGACCGTTTGGACGACATCATCAGAAACCTGAAGAAGCAACAATTGGTTGATTTGATATTGGCTGAATGAAAACAGCCTTGCAAACATCCTGACTTGACACTAACAACAGACTACTAATAAATGAAAACAAAATACGAAAAATCTACACTTAAACATCAAAAACATGGAAAATAAAAAAACTTGTTTGTATGACAAACACGTGGCATTGGGTGCGCAGATGCAACCATTTGCAGGATTTGAGATGCCCATTGTGTACTCGTCCATCATCGAAGAACATCAGGCGGTACGCCAACATTGTGGCGTTTTTGACGTATCACACATGGGCGAGGCTTACATAACAGGCGCAGATGCCGAACTATATGTCAACCACATCTTCACCAACGATGTGGCAGGTGCGCCTATCAATCAGGTATTTTACGGCATGATGCTCTACCCTGACGGTGGAACGGTAGACGACCTATTGGTTTACAAGATGGGTGAAAACGAGTTTTTCCTCGTCTTCAACGCTGCCAACATCGATAAGGATGTGGCCTGGATGCGCGAAAACGCAGAGGGTTTTGATGTAACCATTGACCACTGCTCAGACTATTATGCACAGCTGGCCGTACAAGGACCAGAGGCAGAAGCCGTGATGAAAGAGGTGTTGAACCTAGATTGCAAGGATTTGCAGTTCTATACAGCGAAGACAGTAGAGGTTGATGGCGAGAATGTCATCATCAGTCGTACGGGCTACACGGGCGAGGACGGATTTGAAATCTACGGCTCTCACGCGTACATTATTAATACATGGGATGCCTTGATGGCGAGCAAGCGGTGCGTGCCCTGTGGCCTTGGCTGTCGCGACACCCTACGTTTCGAAGTGGGATTGCCACTTTACGGCAACGAACTTTCTGCAGAGATTTCGCCTGTTATGGCTGGTTTGAGCATGTTCTGCAAACTGGATAAGGAAGAATTCATCGGCAAAGAGGCCATTGTGAAGCAGAAAGAAGAAGGCGTCAAGCAAAGAGTAATCGGTCTGGAGCTGCAAGAAAAGGCCATCCCTCGTCATGGCTATACCGTTCTGAGGGATGGAAAGCAGGTCGGAGTGATTACCACTGGCTACCATGCCATCAGCGTGGATAAGAGTGTGG
Organism: uncultured Prevotella sp.; assembly: GCA_902488665.1. Lineage (GTDB taxonomy): Bacteria > Bacteroidota > Bacteroidia > Bacteroidales > Bacteroidaceae > Prevotella. Next base: position 11,758 of record CABTXD010000048.1, read on the forward strand.
CCTTCGCTCTGGTGAACAAGGAAGATGCGAAATTAGGTACTGAACTGGAAATCCAGATTCGCAAAAAGACATTTAAGTGTGTGGTCGTGAAGAAGAGATTCTACGACAAACATTATAAAAAAGACTAACTTGGCTGTAGGTTTCTCCCAGCGGTGTCTTCCATCAACAGGACAAACGCGAAGAGCATGGAAGCCTGTCACCGTTTCCCAAATCGCTTTTTTAACGATAAGGGAATGAACGGAGAAAACAGTGAAGCAACTATCAAGTATAACATTAATTAATATAACATATTATGGCAAAAGTGATTGAAGGACTCTATTATAGCGAGTCACATGAGTTTGTAAAAGTAGAAGGTAACATCGCCAGCATCGGCATTACCGATTATGCACAACAGGCATTAGGCAACATCGTTTATGTGGACCTACCAGACGTTGACGATGAGATAGAAGCAGGCGACGATTTCGGTGCTGTTGAGAGCGTTAAGGCTGCCAGTGACCTCAGTACTCCCGTGAGTGGAACGGTCGTAGAGGTGAATGAGGCTTTGGAAGATACACCAGAGTTGATTAACCAAGATGCTTTCGGTGCATGGATTATCAAGGTAGAACTGTCAGATACCAGCGAGCTGGACAACCTGATGGATGCCAAGAAATACGAAGAATTCTGTAACAAATAAATACAATGACTTACAAGTTTTTTCCACATACGGAAGAGGATGTAGCTCAGATGTTGGAGAAGATTGGCGTTAAGTCGCTCGATGATCTTTATCAAGAGATTCCGGAAGAAGTGCGGTTCAAGGGAGAATACAAGCTGCCGGAAGCAAAGAGCGAACTTGAGATTCGTCAGTTCTTCAATGAGCTGGGGGCCAAAAACAAGCAACTAACCTGCTTTGCCGGCGCCGGCGTGTACGATAGATACTATCCTTCGGCTGTGCCTTATCTGGTAGAACGTTCTGAATTTCTGACCAGTTACACACCTTATCAAGCCGAGATTTCACAAGGCACCCTGCATTACATCTTCGAGTTTCAAAGTATGATGGCCGAACTCACCGGTATGGAAGTGTCTAATGCTTCCATGTACGACGGTGCTACAGCCACAGCCGAGGCTGTCTTGATGGCCAAGGCCAACAACAAGAAAGCCAACAGAGTGTTGATTCCAGAGACGGTGGATCCTAAAATCCTGGCCGTTGTCAAGACTTATGCTCACTATCAGAACATAGAAATTGACCTGATTCCACAGAAAGAGGGCGTTACCGACCAACAACAACTGCAACAGAAGCTGTCAGAAGGCGGCGTGGCAGGCGTGGTGGTTCAGTATCCCAACTACTATGGCATCGTAGAAGATTACACTGGCGTGGCCGACCTGTGCCATGAGCAGAAAGCATTGTTCATCATGAACAGCAATCCGGCAGACCTCGCTTTGTTGAAGACGCCTGCTGAATTAGGAGCAGACATCGCCGTTGGCGAAGGTCAATCATTGGGCATCCCGATGAGTTGGGGCGGTCCCTATGTGGGATACATGTGCTGTACCATGAAAATGATGCGTAAGATGCCGGGACGAATTGTCGGTAAGACCGTCGATGAGGATGGCCAACGCGTGTTTGTATTGACACTTCAGGCTCGCGAACAACACATCAGAAGAGAGAAAGCTACATCGAACATCTGTTCCAACCAGTCGCTCATGGCTCTTTGGGTAACCATTTACCTGTCACTGATGGGCAAGGAAGGTCTGAAAGAAGTAGCCCAACTGTCGTACGACGGTGCGCACTATCTGTGCGAACAACTCGTGAAGACAGGCCATTTCTCATTGGCTTTCGACCAGCCTTTCTTCAATGAATTCTGCGTACGGTATGATGGTGACATCAAACAACTGCAACAACGACTGATAGACAACGGCATCTTCGGAGGCATACAGGTTGGAGACGACATGCTCATGCTGGCTGTCACCGAGAAGAGAACCAAGGATGAAATAGACAAACTAATAGAACTTGTGTCATGAATCATAAACTATATAGTAATCTGATATTTGAGTTGTCGCATCCGGGACGACGTGGGTACAGTCTGCCCAAGAATCAATTTGGCCACCATGAAATACCCGCCGAACTGAAAAGGACAGCTGATGCCGAGCTTCCGGAGTGTGATGAGATGACCGTGGTGCGCCATTACACCAATCACAGTGGGAACAATTTCGGCGTTGACAATGGTTTTTATCCCTTGGGATCGTGTACAATGAAATACAATCCGCCCATCAACGAGGAGATTGCCGCACACCCAGCTTTCGCCAATCTGCATCCCCTTCAACCGGCTGAGACGGTGAAAGGTGCCGAGGAAGTGTATGAGAACCTGCAACAGTCATTATCTGAGCTGACAGGTTTGTCACGCTTCACCCTGAATCCTTGTGCCGGTGCACATGGTGAGTTGACCGGATTGATGATCATCAAGGCCTATCATGAGAGTCGTAACGACCATCAGAGAACCAAGGTCATCGTGCCCGACTCGGCTCATGGCACCAACCCTGCTTCGGCCGCTGTATGCGGATTGAATGTGGTAGAGGTGAAGAGTACACCCGATGGACTGGTAGATGTTGAGCACCTCAAGACCCTTTTGGGTGACGACATCGCCGGCATGATGATGACAAACCCCAACACACTCGGACTATTCGAGGTGCATATCCCCGAGATTACCAAACTCATCCACGACTGTGGTGGTTTGATGTATTACGACGGAGCCAACCTCAATCCGCTCTTGGGCGAATGTAGACCAGGCGACATGGGCTTCGACGTGATGCACATCAACCTGCACAAAACCTTCTCAACGCCCCATGGTGGAGGTGGACCAGGATCGGGTCCGGTTGGCGTTTGCGAGAAATTGGTGGAATTTTTACCCACCAACAATTGCATAGCGAAAGGCCAAACTGGAACATCCATCACCATTCATCCTTATCATGGACATTTTGCAACCTACCTGAGAGCCTATACTTACATTCTCTCTTTGGGTAGGGAAAACGTGAAAAAGGTAGGTCCATATGCGACACTGAATGCCAACTACATCATGAATAGCTTGAAAGATGTGTACGAACTGCCTATAGACAAGGTTTGCAAACACGAGTTTGTTTTCGATGGATTGAAAGATAAGAACACGGGAGTCACCACGATGGACGTTGCCAAACGTCTGTTGGATTACGGTTTCCACGCTCCCACCATCTATTTCCCACTGCTTTTCCACGAAGCTATGATGATAGAGCCCACCGAAAGCGAAAGCAAAGACACTATTGATGGTTTCATTGATGTGATGCGCAAGATAGCAGAGGAAGCGAAGACCAACCCTGATATCGTTAAGGGCGCACCACACGAAACGCCTGTCAAGCGTGTGAATGATGTGGAAGCAGCTAAACATCCGATACTCACCTATCAACAGCTCATCCATGACAACAACTGATCTCATCATCATCGGCAGTGGCCCCGGGGGTTACCGGGCTGCCGATTATGCCGCCAAAAACGGCCTCCAAGTTCTGATTTTTGAAGAACTGGAGGTCGGTGGCACATGTCTCAACAGTGGTTGCATACCGACAAAATGTTTGGCGCACGATGCCTCGAAAGAGTCCATACCAGCATTTGAGTTGGTGATGGAACGCAAGCAACAGACCATTCAGCAGCTGAGAGAGGGCGTGCAGACGCTACTTTCACAGCCCAACATCACGTTGGTGCGGGGCAAAGCCGTTTTCAAGGACAGCCAAACGGTGGTTGCCAACGGTGAAGAATACCAGGCAAAGCACATCATCATCGCCACTGGATCACACGCGAAGATGCCACCCATCGAAGGATTGGTGTATCAACAGGGAGGAGAATCGAATGTTGTAACATCGACAGAACTGTTGAACATCGACCACGTTCCTGAGAAACTGTGCATCGTTGGCGCTGGGGTCATCGGGATGGAATTTGCTTCTGCATTCGCCAGTTTCGGCAGTAAGGTCACCGTCGTGGAGTTCATGAAAGAATGTTTGCCAACGCTCGATAGCGATATTGCCAAGCGTTTGCGCAAGTGCATGGAGAAGAAAGGCATTGAATTCTACCTGCAAGCTGGCGTGAAGAACATTCATGAAGGTAAAGTGACCTTTGAGAGGAAAGGTAAAGAACAGACCATAGAGGCCGATACCATCCTCATTGCAACAGGTCGTGCGGCCAACATGGATTCACTAAATCTGGACGTCATGGGCATTGCCTACGACAAAAAGGGCATTTTGGTCGATGACAACATGGAAACTTCCATCAACGGTATTTATGCCATCGGCGACACAAACGGCCGCCAGATGCTTGCCCATGCTGCGACTTTCCAGGGCTTCAGAGCCGTGAACCACATCCTTGGCAAGAGCGACAATATTCGTTTCGACATCATGCCTGCTGCCGTGTTCACCCATCCGGAGGCGGCTTCAGTGGGCAAGACCGAAGATGCTTGTAAGGCCGAAGAACTAAATTATACGGTTCGAAAAGGCTACTACCGCGCCAATGGCCGCGCCCTGTCGATGGAAGAGCCTGAAGGTATGGCGAAACTGATTGTTGACGAACAGAACAAAATCATTGGTTGTCACATCTACGGTGCCCATGCCGCTGAATTGGTGCAAGAGATTTCGGCACTGATGAACATGGACATCACGCTCGACCGACTGAAGGACATCATCCACACCCACCCCACTTTGGGTGAGATTTTACAGGACATGGCCATCGGTTAGGAAGGATGCGGCTGCCTTAAAGAGCCCATCAATCCAACAAAAGAAGGAGTAAGACAAGATTGAAGCCATCGGATGCATTTCGTGCACCATGGAGCTTGAGCCAGGGTTGATATTCAACCAAAGCGCAAGGTTCAAATACTTCAATTTGTCTTGCTCCTTTATTTTTAACTATACTTTGGCACATTATTTGCATTGATGTTGATGGAAAAAATTATTAACATATCATTATATGCAAAAAGGTAACATCGGGGTTACGACAGAAAACATATTCCCCGTCATTAAAAAATTTCTGTATTCAGATCACGAAATATTCTTACGCGAACTCGTCAGCAATGCCGTAGACGCCACACAAAAGCTCAAGACGCTGACCAAACAAGGCGACTTTAAGGGCGAAGAGGGCGACTTGACCATTCGTATCAAGCTCGACAAAGAGCAAGGAACGCTGACTATCAGCGATCGAGGCATTGGTATGAACGCTGAAGAGATAGACAAATACATCAACCAGATTGCCTTTTCTGGCGTGAACGACTTCATGGAGAAGTACAAAGAGAACGCCAATGCCATCATTGGACACTTCGGACTGGGCTTCTACTCTGCGTTCATGGTCAGCAAGAAAGTGGAAATCATCACGAAAAGCTATCGCGATGGCGAGCAAGCCGTGAAATGGAGCTGTGACGGAAGTCCGGAATTTACCATTGAGAACGTTGAGAAAGCCGACCGAGGCAGCGACATCGTGCTTTACATAGATGACGATTGCAAGGAATTTCTTGAGAAATCACGCATCGAAAGCTTGCTGAACAAGTACTGTAAGTTCCTTCCCGTACCCATTGCCTTTGGTAAAAAGACCAAGTGGGAAGATGGAAAACAGGTGGAAACAGAGGAAGACAATCTCATCAACGACACCGAACCGCTTTGGACAAAGACACCGTCTACGTTGAAAGATGAAGATTATAAGAAATTTTACCAGAACCTCTACCCCATGCAGGACGAGCCTTTGTTCTGGATACACCTCAACGTTGACTATCCATTCAACCTCACCGGCATCCTCTACTTCCCACGAGTAAAGTCGAACATCGAATTGCAGCCAAACAAAATACAACTCTACAGCAATCAGGTATATGTCACTGATCAGGTAGAAGGCATCGTTCCGCAATTCCTCACGCTGCTCCATGGCGTCATCGACTCACCGGACATCCCGTTGAACGTGAGCCGAAGTTATCTGCAAAGTGATGCGAACGTGAAAAAGATATCCACCTACATCACCAAGAAAGTGGCCGACCGCTTGCAGGCTATCTTCAAGGAAAACCGCAAGGACTATGAGGAAAAATGGAATGACCTCAAAATCTTTATCAATTACGGAATGCTCACACAGGAAGATTTCTATGAGCGTGCGAAAGACTTCGCATTGTTCAAGGATGTTGATGGGAAGTTCTTTACCTATGATGAGTACAAGACCTTGATTAAGGATGAGCAAACAGATAAGGACGGACAACTGATCTATCTTTACGCCACCGACAAGGATGAGCAGTACTCATTCATCGAGTCTGCCAAAGCTAAGGGGTATAATGTCTTGCTGTTTGATGGACAACTGGATGTGGCTACCGTATCCATGTTTGAACAAAAGTTTGAGAAATGCCGATTCACACGTGTGGATGGCGACATCATCGACCGTCTGATTGTGAAGGAAGATGCCAAAGAAAACAAACTATCGAACGAGGAAAGCGACAATCTGTCACAAGTTTTCAAGTCGCAAATGCCAAAGATGGCCCAGGTTGAGTTCAACGTAGAAGTTCAGCCTTTGGGTGAAACAGCAACTCCGTTGGTCATCACACAGAGCGAGTACATGCGCCGTATGAAGGACATGAGCAAGTTCCAAGCTGGCATGGCCTTCTATGGTAGCATGCCCGACATGTACACCTTGGTGCTGAACAGCGACCACCGACTCATTCAGGACGTTCTTGCCAAGAGCAACAAGGCGACCGAAGCAGAGCTGAAACCGATACTCAGTGAGATAAAAGGTCAGGAAGCTCGCTTGGCCGCACTGCACCAGAGTCAAGACAAAAAGAAGCCGGAAGAGGTGACGCAAGAAGAAAAAGACGACTTGCAGAACACAGAAAAAGCCCTCAAGGAGCAGAAAGAGAAGAAGACGGCCGTCATCGCCAAGGCTGCTAAGGACAACCAAGTGGTGCATCAACTCATCGACCTTGCCCTGCTACAGAATGGCATGCTCAAGGGAGCATCACTCGACGCCTTCCTCAAACGCAGTGTTGATTTGATCAAATAGGCGGTCATCAATACGGAAGAAGCAAGATTTTTTAAGCTCAAGTCAAATAAGACGCCATCCACTATGGGTGGCGTTTTTATTTGTACAAACAAGTTGATGAAAATTGAGGTCAGACAGCATTCGCCCCAGCAGCTGACATTTTGCTTTTATTTTTCACGAAAGTTCTAAAAAAATCAGAAAAAGATTTGGCGGTTACATAAAAACCTTTTACCTTTGCACTCGCAATCACAAAAAGAGAATTGCTAACGGCTCCCTAGCTCAACTGAATAGAGCA
>CABTXD010000049.1:0-18759 GCA_902488665.1 uncultured Prevotella sp.
ACGAAACCGCCGTATGCCGAACGGCATGTACGGTGGTGTAAGAGGGAATGAAACGAAAGTAGGTTAGAAAACTTTCGTTTCCCAATCTACACGATTCACATAGTTGACGAAGGCGTAGCGGTGGGCATGGCGCTCGTCGGTGCCATGTTCCTCGCGTGATATCTCGTGCCAGTCGTCATAAGGAGGAAAGAACGCGTCTGCGTGTTCTGGCACGTCGTCTACCTCGGTGAGGCACAGTCGGTCGGCTCGCTCAATGGCTTGTTGGTAGACATGGGCACCGCCGATGATGTAAATGTCTTCGTCGGCAGCACAGTGAGCCAGCGCTTCGTCGAGTGACGCGAAGCTATCGCAACCGTCAAAGTGGGTTTGCGTACGACTCAACACGATGTTGCGCCGGTTGGGCAATGCGCCTTTGGGCAGCGACTCGAAGGTGCGCCGCCCCATGATGACGGTGTGTCCGGTGGTAAGTGCCTTAAACCGTTTCAGGTCGTTGGGCAACCAATATAACAATTTGTTCTGATAGCCGATGGCACGGTTGCGCGCCACGGCTGCAATGATGGTAATGGACATGATATTTACTTTAAAAAGTGGCCTCTCCCCCTTACCCCTCCCCAAAAGGGAGGGGAGTGATTAGCAGATTACTTTGAACTTTGAAAATTGAACATTGAACTTTATGATTAGATAAGCCATCAACTCGTCAACTCGTAAACTTGTCAACTCGTAAACTATATTAACTATCAACTCGTCAACTCGTAAACTTGTTAACTTGTCAACTATATCTCACACCGCCACCTCTGCCTTGATGTGGGGCCAGGGGTTGTAATTGAGGAGTTCAAAGTCTTCGTATCTAAAGTCGAAAAGACTCTTCACGTCTGGATTCAGCTTCATCTGAGGCAGCTCACGGGGCGTGCGGGTGAGTTGCAACTTGGCCTGCTCGATGTGGTTCAGGTACAGGTGCGTGTCGCCTGTGGTGTGGATGAAATCACCCGCTTTCAGTCCTGTGACCTGCGCCATCATCTGTAGCAGCAGGGCATACGAGGCGATGTTGAAGGGTACGCCCAAGAAGGTGTCGGCGCTACGTTGATACAATTGCAGCGACAAACGTCCGTCGGCCACATAGAACTGGAACAGACAGTGGCAGGGCGGTAGAGCCATTTCACTGATGTCGGCAGGATTCCAAGCAGTGACCAGCATTCTGCGGCTGTCGGGATGGTGCTTAATCAGGTCGATGACGTTTTGTATCTGGTCAATGGTGCCGCCGCGATGATCGGGCCACGAACGCCACTGATGTCCGTACACGGGACCCAGGTCACCGTTTTCGTCCGCCCATTCGTTCCAAATGCTCACGCCATGTTCTTGCAGATATTTCACGTTGGTGTCTCCTTTGAGAAACCACAGCAGTTCGTAGATGATGGACTTCAGGTGCAGTTTCTTCGTGGTCAGCACAGGGAATCCATCCTCCAGGTTGAACCTCATCTGGTGGCCGAAAATACTCTTCGTGCCAGTTCCGGTGCGGTCTGTCTTCACCTTTCCTTCTTCGAGGATGCGATGTAGCAGGTCTAAATATTGTTGCATAGTTCGTTTGTTTTATTCAATGTCAATGATGTGTGGCTCTTCCTCGGGGTTGTACTGGCTTTTGATGCGCCATTCGTTGGGGTAGAGGTTGTTGGCCCGGTTGCCAATGTTCTTCATGAAGCCCAGCGGTAGACCGCGATAAGTCACGAGGATGAAGCCCCGCGGGGTGTCTGCCGGCAGGGGGATGGCCTGACTGCGCAGATAGTTCAGGGCCTCAGCATGACTGAGTTCCACCATTGGAAAAGTCGCCGGGTTGAGATAGGTAGACAGGGCGAGCGACTCATTAGGTATCCAATTCTTGCCCTTCTGCTGACCCAGGCAGATGCCCGCAGACAATATGCGCAGATGGCTGGCAGCCTTTTCGTACAGTCCAAGCAGCGGTTGTCGCATGGCCAGCAGCTCGTCACCTTTATTTATATAGCAGAAATTGTCGGGTTGCAGCAGCCACTCACGAACCATATTGTTGTCCTTGCCGCTGCCGCTTTTCGCCTCTTTGCCCTTTGCCCCTCTCAAACTCGATTGATTTTTGAAAGACTTGTCCGACTTTCTCTCCCCATCTTTCCGCAGCACCGCCATGAACAGGCCTTCGCCCATTTGCTTTCCCTGGTCGTTGTGATAACCGGGAATGAAGCGGTAAACGTGCAGAGGTTCAGCGAGATGAGGCGAACCGCCGATGGGGCTGCTGCCCTGGGTTTCTAAATGCATTAGAGTTGGAGCGATAACCCAATGAGTTTCCGTATCAATAGATAAGGTTTTAGCCCCCAATTCACTACATATCCACGCCACGTTTTCCTCATTCTCTTTGGCGTTGAAAGTGCAGGTAGAATAAATCATCAGTCCGCCCGCCTCGAGGCATTCCCAGGCATCAGTCACGATGTCGCGTTGCAGGCGAGCGCAGTTCTCTACATTTTGCTCGCTCCATTCATCGATGGCGTTACTGTTTTTGCGAAACATACCTTCGCCAGAGCAAGGAGCGTCGCAAAGAATCACGTCAAATCGTAGCCCAGCCTTGCGGTAATCAGCCGGATAATTGTTGGTGACGATCACGTCTGGATGTCCCCATTTTTGCACGTTTTCCGCCAGCACCTGCGCACGGTTTCTCACCGGTTCGTTGCACATCAAAACGCTTCCCTCGGGCAGTTCTGCACGAGCCAGTGTTGACTTTCCGCCCGGGGCGGCACACAGATCCAGCATCTTGACCGGCTCTCGGACGTATTGTCTGAGCACGGCCGACAAGAACATCGACGACGGTTCCTGCACATAGTAGGCACCAGCGTGCAGCAGTGGGTCGAAGGTGAACGCGGGCCGGCATGCCAAGCGATAGCCTTGGTCGCACCAAGGCACCCGAACATGGGGTACGGCAACCCGAGTCGATGGACATTTCTGGTGGTTCAGTCGGATGCAAGCAGCGGGTTCGTCTTGCAAGGCTTGCACGAGGTCATTGTACAGGCTGGACCCCATCAGGGTGCGGGTGTAGTTTTCAAACGCTTCGGGAAGATGCATTGGCTTGTTTGTTTCGTGCAAATGTAGAAAAAATTTTGTTTCTTTGCAACTAAAAGCATGGCTGTTGCGTCCAACAAACAGAAAATTAAAAATAAGAATTGAAAATATGAAACAGTATCTTTTAGCATGTTTGATGTTGCTGGCCATAGGCATCAACGGTGCCACGGCTCAAGGTCATCATCGTCACCATCAGCCCGTAACGGGTGTAACAACGTCGGTCGACTCGCTCAACCAGGGTGTTGAGGCCTATTCGGACACCACCTCCGTGGCATCCGCTCCCGCTGATTCGATGGCGGAAGATTCGGGGTACAATGCTGCTGCTGATGACGACGCCTACTGGGATGACGCATACTCCGACCTTGTTGTCGAAGAAATTCCCTCCTGGTTGAGGAACCTTGGCGGCTCTGTCGGGGCTACGGCCATCGTCATCGTGGTGATATTCACCGTGTTGTTCTTCATTTTGTTGCCAGTCATCATCGTGATTATGGTGTTGCGCCATATCATCAAGCGACACAACGATAAGGTGGCGCTGGCCGAAAAGGCCGTGGAGAACGGGCAACCCATTCCTGAAGAGTTGCTGCGGGTGGACAAACAGAGTTCGGAATATCTGTGGAAGACGGGCATCCGACATGTCGCTATCGGCGTGGGACTTATGGTGATGTTCGGCATCTGGGGATCAGAAACGCTCATTGGCATTGGTGGACTGATTGTCTGTCTGGGCATCGGACAGCTCGTCATGGCGAAGACTTCTGTTAAAAATCACGATGAATTGAAATAGCGTGAACTCCCACGACGATTTAACCCTTGTGCGACAGGTGACTGTTTCTCACGACAAGCGGGCCTTCGACCAGCTGGTGGTGAGGTATCAGTCGCCCATTCGGCGTTTCTTCTTGAGCCAGACCTTAGGCGATGAACCGCTGAGTGACGATTTGGCGCAAGACACTTTCGTCAAGGCTTACACCAAGTTGGCGCAATACAGGGGACAGTCGAAATTCTCCACCTGGCTCTACCGCATCGCTTACAACGTGTTCTACGACTATACGCGACAGCGGAAGATGACCGAAGGGTTGGATTCGCCAGCCGTTGCCGCACGCCACGCTACGGTAAGCGACAGTCAGCTGAAGATGGATCTGTATGATGCCTTGGACATCCTCACGCCCACCGAACGACTCTGCATCACCCTGCAGCTCATGGAGGGACAGCCCATCGACAAGATTGCCGACATCACAGGACTGGCGGAAGGAACGGTGAAATCGCACTTGTTCAGGGGCAAGGGAAAACTAACAACTTATTTAAAACAAAATGGTTATGATGGAAAATAAGGACGACGAACTGCTCAGTCAGTTCTTTGCACAACATACTTTCGAGCTCGCCGACAATGGTTTTACCCAACAGGTAATGCAGAAGCTGCCACGGCGATTGGTCAACCTCAACCGCATTTGGGTGTTCTTCTGTTGCCTCTTGGGCGTGGTCTTCCTGCTGGTGAGCAACGCGCTGAACCAGCTGCGCACGGTGTTCAGCAATTTCGTGGGCGACATCAATGGCTGGATAGCTTCCATAGAACTGGGTATACAAACGCCCATCATGGTCTATCTCACCATTCTCACCTTTGTCTTCCTCGGTGCTTATCAGGCGGTGGAGTCCAACCGCTGATGTGACCACGAATCGTGTTGTTAACTACAAATTACACGAATTACACGAATTACACGAATGAAATTGCTGTACAAGAACGCAAACCATCAAATTCGTGTTATTCGTGTCATTCGTAGTTGAAACCACCCAAGCTTAATTCGTAGTAGCAACTACTCAAACTCAATAAAAATTCCTCCGTCATCTCCCTTGTTGTTGTCGTGGTTCTGGGGTTTGGGCTTCACTTTCAGGTTGCCCTTCTCGTCAAACAAACCGTAGGTGGTGCGCAGCACCTTGAACTCTGTGCGGCGGTTCAGTTGGTTGCATATCTCTTGTTTCTCGGGGTCCAACTTCTTGATAAACGCTTCTGTCAGCACGTCGTCTTCTTTCAGCCACGGGTAACGTTCGGTTAGCTTTTTGCGAACCACCTTCGGCTTCTCCTTTCCATAGCCCACGGGCGATAGGCGGTCTTTGGCGATGCCACCAGCAATGAGGTATTGCACCACCGACTCGGCGCGCCGCTGCGCCAACCGCTTGTTGTATTCCTTCGAACCTTTATAGTCGCAGTGCGCGCTCAGCTCGATGGTCACGTTGCCATTTTCCTTGAGCAGCTTCACCAACTCATCGAGCGCCTGTTTTGATTCGGGACGCAGGGTTGCCTTGTCAAAATCGTAGAAGATGTTGTCTATCAACACTGGAACGGTGATGGAAGCCAGCGGGAATTGTAGGGTATATTCTTTCGATTCGTCCACCTTGCCCACGCGCAACTCTTCGGTGTGGTTCAAAAATCCCTTGCATGTGGCCAATAGCAGATAGTCAACATCGGGCTTGATGACGTAGGTAAACGACCCCTCGCTGGTCACGCTCAGTGTCTTGTTGGTGCCGTCGCTGCCCACGATGCGCACCTGTGCGGCCGGCAGCTCGTAGCCATCCATCTCGTACACCCATCCCTTGATGGTTTGTACAATCTCCGGATTCTCAAACCAGTAGATATGATCCCAGCCCCGCGCGTCGCCTCGGTTGGATGAGAAGAAGCCTCGGTTGTTCGCCCCTTCAAACGTCATCCCGAAGTCGTCGCCCTGCGAGTTGAGTGGATAACCGGGGTGGAAGAGGCGATAGGCCGATGCCTCTCCGTGCGCAGTTGAATCTTGCTGCCCCACTTGTTCGGCGGTGGTGTTGGGTAGAGCGATGTAAATGTCCAGTCCGCCCAGTCCTGGATGGCCATCGCTTGAGAAATACAGGTCGCCATTGGGGCGGAAGGTAGGAAACATCTCGTTGCCCGGCGTGTTGATGGGTGCCCCGAGGTTCTCCACGCCACCCAGTCCGGCCGGTGTGATGCGCACGCGCCAGATGTCCATTCCGCCCATTCCGCCTGGCATGTCCGAGACGAAGTAGAGCCATTGTCCGTCGGGCGAGATGGCTGGATGGGCGTAGCTCGACAGCGTGTCGCGAGTGATTTGCAGGTCGTTGGCTTTGCCCCATGCCGCATCCGCCCTACTGGATTTTACGATCTTGGCATAGCGGGGGTTGGTGGCATCGGTCACACATTGGGTGAGGTACATCTCCCGTCCATCGGGACTGAAGGCGCACGCACCCTCCTCGGCATCGGTGTTCAGTCCGCCCTGCACGGGTTCGGGCTTGCCCCAGTTGCCTTTATCGTCTTTGACAGATACAAAGATGTCGGCGGGCTTGCACCCCGTGATGCCGCTCAGCTCGTTGCCTGTGGCCTCGTTGCGGGTCGAGGTGAAGTACAGTTGGTCGTGGTCGTCGCCCAGGAGCATGGGCGAATAGTCGGCGCGCCGCGAGTTCAGCACGTTCATCTTTTTCACCGTGTACCGGCTGCCCGCCTCTTTCCATCCACTGGCACGCTGCGCCGAGAGCAGTCCTGTGCGAGCCAACTCATGGTCGGGCATCGAGTCGAGCACCAGCTGATATTCGTCGGCCGCTTGCTTGTAGTCGCCGTGCCGGAGCAGTTGGCGAGCCAAGCCCAGGTGCGTCATGATGTCATCTTGCCGGTATCTGATTACGTTGCGGTAGGCGGCAATGGCCTGTGGCGTGGCGTTCAGTCGGTCATAGCACAGAGCCATTCTCTTGGCACGCTGACCGCGGGTGTCTCTTTCCTTGGGCGGTGTCTTGCGATAGGCCTGCTTAAACTGGTTGACCGCGTCGTGATACTCGCCAATGACTAAAAACTGTTCGCCCTTCTTCATGTTTCGTTCCGCACCACAGCCGGTCAGCAGCAGGGTGATGAGGATGAGCAACGTGAGATGATATTGATTGTGCATGTGCGATGTCTACATTTATATATATATGGTATGACAACGCTAATATAATTGCTTTTATTGCCCCGCATCCCTGTTTGCTGTCAGTTTTTTGTTTCGCCCATTTCGCAAAAACACCCATGCGAATGATGTGTTTTTATATGTATATTTGGATAAATTGTATATAATTAACTTTTCGGGGGAGGTAATTTTAACAGAAGTTTATAATTTTGCAACCGTATTATGCACGACTCTTCCGTATTCCCGAGTCGTATTTTTGAAATAAGTTAAACTAAATATAGATTTTATGAGGAAAAGTTATGTAACACCAAGCATCTTATTGCTACCCCTGCAAATCGTAGGTCCCAATATTGGGTCGGGGAAAGGTGACGCTGACCTTCAGCCAGAGCTGACACCAGAAGAACTGGATGAACTGGAAAATGGTGGTGGCTGGTAACAAATCAAGAATTAAATTAAAAAAATGAGAAAGTAAAAAAGTTATGAAAACAAATTTACAACGATTATTCTTGCTGTTGTTGCTGTCGCCGTTGTGCATGGTGGCATCGGCGGTTACATTTGTCAATGTGACTCCTGACAACAGCAAAGTGACGAAGGTTGATGTGGGCGAGCAGCTAAGCAGCATCACGTTGACCGTGACGTTGGGTGCTGGCGAGGCTCTCAACGGACAGGCACAGTTGCGGACCAGTACCGATGGGACAGCCCTTGTCAATAATGGGAGTGGCTTTCTTTCGGATAATGTGCTGAAACAGAAAACCGCAAATCCCAACGTGTGGGAAATAACATGGTTGAACGTGCCGGTAGGGAAATATAAGGTTTATTTCCAACAAGCAGGTGGAACGGCACACACATTCTTGCACGATGTGGAGATAGTGGAGATACCTTCAACTGATCCTCCTGTGATCTCGTTCAAGGTGAAAGACGCCACGTGCAACACGTCGCCAACAGACACCAAAAATGGTAGCATAACCGTGAATGTGGAGAAAGGTGTAGCTCCTTTTTCCTATAAAGCCACCATTCATCACGCAGACAACACTACTGAGGAGAAGACCTTGGAGAATACTCCGAACCGTGCATGGATTGTAGACGGATTGGCATCGGGCGATTATATCGACGTGACCGTTACCGATTCGAAAGGCAAGACCGTCACCAAAAAATCTGAGTTGGTGGGCTTCGGAAAGACAACTGTGTCTTTCGGGCAGGACATTTTCATTAAGCAGACGGGCGATTGCACGTTTGATTATTACCTCAGAGCAACCATTAAAACGGAAAACCAAGACGCGTTGGATGCTCAGACCGAACTCTTGGCGCAGACATTGAAGTTGCGTAGTTATGCCGATAAAAAATATTACGATGTGGAACATGTGCCGGCTTACGATATGGCAAAGCCATATTATTCAGGCCAGTATTATCGTTTTTACAAGGTTGCATCTGCTGCCAACCTCTCGTCACAAGGACGAAATAGGATGTATGGCTTGAAATATTCCACCCTTTGTGATGGAGAAAAAACAACGCGTGACTACCATGCGCATGTGCGTACGCTTGAGAAAATGATGAACTTTAGCACTTCGTCAAAGGGAAAGCTGAACCCTGCTGACTGTTCTTACCAAGACGCTAAGTTCACCATTAAGTATGATTTTCAGGGAGGGTATAATCGTGGCAACGATGATGACTTTATTTTTTCTTATTATTTCATGGACGAAGCGCACCGCTATGCCAAATTGTTTAAGCAAAATGAGGATGGCACTTATCCTTCCACACCAGTGAAGGAGGATGTGCCTATGCCCATCAACGAGTTTGATACACGATGGTCGCAGACGATAGAAGTAGCCGAGCCAGGTACGTATAAATTCGTATATGGCTCTGATTGCGACCAAGTGCGTATAGATAAGGAAATTGTGATTGAGCCCATCAAGCCTGAATTTAAGGATGTAAGCGATTGGATGTCTCCTACGATAAACAAGGAGTTGGGAATACATGGCAATACCGCTGGCTTGGCAATAGGGCTTGCTAATGTTTCTGCTCCATTGACTCTGACCGTGAAACGCCTTGATGACAAGAGAGAATTTGTCATAACCGACTTTGCGGATGACAAACCGTACACCAAGCACATTGATTTCCCACAGGATATAACCTACGACAAGTTGCGTGACGCTTATTTCATCGCCGACCTGCCTGCTGGCAAATATGCGTTGGATTTGAAAGACAATTGCAACAATAGCGCAACCTATAACTTTGAAATTCCAGAGAGCAAGCTCCAGCATTACAAGCCCAAGCGCGACGAGGGATACAAGGACGGAGTGTATGTAGGAGTTGATTGCGATGGCAACAATGTTGTGAAGTTCGATTTCGGTCCGGAAGGAGACAATGTTGCCTATGCTTATAGAGCCAGCACAGGGGAACAAGGAGCGTCGAGTAGCAGAAAGACATGGGCATCTAATGTAGATCCTATCACTCCATTGGAAAAACTGACAGGCACCAACTATTTCGGTGCTGGCTTTGCTCCGAGTTTATATAATGGACGCAGTTATTCTGAAGGGAACAACATTTATTCTGCCATAGCGAAAGAAGACAGATACTATAATAGTGACGAGCTTGTCATCCGCCCTAATGAGCCAGGCGATTATGCCCGCAAGACATATACATTTGATTTCGACGATTATGCTGGCAAGGCAGCGTTCGAAGCATTTGGTGCCATGTGCAATCGCGATGGTAGTGGTACCGGTATGGTGAGTGTTGGCGTCGCTAAAGGTGTGAATGTAGCATTGCCCGTTAAGTACGAATTGTATAAGACGGAGGACGGAACGACCCGAATCGGAGAACCGCTTCGGACTTACGAAGCCACCAGCGCACAGGATGCTCTCAATGTGGTATGGAAAGATGTGGAGGTAGGGAAGTACCTCGTTCGTACCATTTATAACAGCACATGCGAAGGAAAGAAATTTGTTCAAGTGTCGCCTACCGACATACCAGAGCCTTCGGTGGAATCTGAAAACGGTTTCGAGGTGAAGAGCATTATCAACCTTGACATTACCGACGGCATGAAGCCGCTGCATCTTTATTTGCCTGTTTCACCTTATATATATAATGTGGAATGGTACGACATTACCAACACTCCCGAAAAGAAAGTGTTTGACGGTAACGATATCAATGTGACATTCAACGAGCCAGGCGTGTACACCTATCAGGTTCGTACCACGTTTACTGACCGCACATCGTGTCCGGGAAGCTCAGGTGGTGACCGAATTGTGAAGTTCTACGTAACGAAGACCGACAAACCCAACTACTGGGTAGGCTCGACGAGCGAAGACTTCAGCACTGCTTCCAACTGGACAGCAAACAAGGTTCCTGCCGATAACGAGGACATCGTGTTTGCTACGGAAGAGAATAACAACGGACATGCTGCCGAAAGAGATTGCCGATTGACAGAAGGAGCGTCTCCTCGTACGTTTACGGCGGCCAGCTTGGTTAACGAAAGTGGTAAGGCGATGATTGTTCCGGCAGGTAGTGCCCTGATTGTTAAGAGTGGAACGGTAGGCTTTGCGCATGAAACCAAACAAGATGGTAGCGTAGATCCTGTTCGCTTGAAGATTGAGGCATCTGCTGAAGATGTGCCAAACGGAACTTTCATTGCAAAATATCCCGGTGCGGCATCAGACAAAGTATTTGCCGAGGTGCAGATGAATGTCAAGTCGACGAAACTGGCCGAAGCTACCACATGGAAAGACAATGTGGAGGGTTCTCCGACAGAGGGACAAGACCTGAAGGTGGAATACACCGACCAGTTCTTTGGAATTCCATTCCAGCAGACCTCTTCTGCATGGCTCGGTGGTTCATACATCTATAAGTATGATGAGGCAACCAACGCAAGCAACAAGTTCTACCAGAAGTTTACAGGCTTGAAAGCCAAGGAAATGATGACCGCATTTGCTGGTTATTCTATCCGCAGCACGGCCGCAGAAGCTAAGGTGAAAAGCATGAAGGGTTACCTGAACTTGGGCGATGTTACCTTGACGCTGACGCGCAAGGCCTCCTTGGTTGTTGGTGCCACCGGTAGCGATGCCGTTAAACACTGGGGCTTGGGTCAAAATCTCTTTGGTAACTCTTATACCGCACCTATGAAGGTTAGTGGACTGACGTTGCCTGACGCTTTGGATAAAACCATTTATATGTATAATACTGGTAGTGGAAAAGATTGGGGCGACGCAACAAGTCAATCGGGTACATCTGCCGGAACCTATTTGGCTGTTCCTGTCAACACGGCTTCACAACAGGGCGTGAACGAAATTCCATCTATGCAGGGCTTCTTGCTGAAGTTTATCGGCGATGAAACAACAGTTAATGGAGCGAACGTAACGGTAGATTTGAAGTATGACAATCTTTTGACCGATGCTAAGCAAGTACAAATGGCCAAGGGATATACGTTTGGTACAAACACTAAACCTGGTGTTGTAAGGTTTATCCTGAACGGTGAGGATGTGAGCGATGTGATGTGGTTGTTTGAGCAGCCAGGCACTTCCGACAACTTCGACAATGGTTGGGATGGCCAGAAACTGGGTGCTGAGATGATGAGTAGTATGATTTACTCTGATTCGAAGGCTGGCAAGTTGCAGGTTAACACCACCGATGATCTGACAAAGGCGAACATTACAATCGTGACAGCTAAGCCAGGACGTTATGTATTAAATCTCTCACGCAAGGATTTACCACAGTATTCTGACTTGAAGCTCATTGACTCAAAGGCAAAGATGATTGTACCATTTGAGGGTGACGCTTTGGAATATGAATTCGATGTAACAGGGAATGGTGTCTTAGACCAAAGATTTAAGTTGGTGAACACCACGGCAACCTCATTTGGCAATTTGCCTACCGAGATTCAAGGGGTAACGACGGTAACCTGGAATGGTCCGGCTGTTGTGTACACCGTTTCGGGTGAACGTGTGGCCAATGTGCGTCAGCCTGAAGACCTGAATCGCCTCAAGGCTCAACTGCCAAACGGTGTGTACATCGTTTCGACGCAGGTTGATGGTAAGACGGTGAGCCAGAAGATGGTTATCACGAAGTAAGCAGTAAGCTTCATAAAATGCTACAATATGTGGGCAGCGAGCGCAAAGCTCGTTGCCCATATTTTTTAGGTCTTCGTCGTAGCGTTACCCATGTTCAATTCAAACATACAGGGTAAAAGTACACCTACGAGTTCATGATGACGAAGTGAGTGAAGTCCATATCCCATGTTGTTGGAAAGTGATATGAGAAAAACGACGGGCTGTAAGCCCAAAAGCCTACAGCCCAGGGCAACGCCCTGAGGTTGGGATGCATAGGGATAACTGCGCCCTGTAAGGGCAAAAGCGTCTGTTTATCATTTTGTTACACTGGCTTTCCCCCATGCTTTTGCCCCTGTAGGGCGTACTCTTACTCACATGCTTACCCAAGGCGATGCCTTGGGCTATAAGCTTTTGGGCTTACAGCCCGTTTTCAAATAATCACGCAGATAGCGCAGGGTTATATTGGCGCAGGGTTATATTGGTGAAGGGTTGTAATGGTGAGAGTGGTGTGTGTGCCTTTACTTAGACGGCGCGTCTGATGTATTGCCGAAAAGCGTTGTGCGTGCCTTTACTTAGACGGCGCATCTGATGCACCTAATTGTGGGTGACTGTTGTCGCGCAACACGTCGTTCACGATGGTGGTGATCTGCGTTTTCAGTTCGTTGACAAACTGGACGGCATCGTATTTTTGGTGTTCGATATCGCGCAATTTCTTCTCCCAGATGCCCGTCAGCTCGCAGCTTGTCAGCAGTTTTTCCTTGATGATGTCAATGAGTTGTATACCAAGGGGCGTCGCTACGATGCGTTTGCGTTCGCGCTGGATGTAATGACGCTTGAACAACGTTTCGATGATGCTGGCGCGTGACGAGGGTCGGCCGATGCCGTTTTCCTTCAAGGCGGCACGCAGCTCCTCATCGTCAACAAACTTTCCCGCCGTCTCCATGGCGCGCAGCAGGGTGGCCTCGGTGTAGTATTTCGGTGGGGTGGTTTGCTTCTCGGTCAGGGTGGGGATGTGTGTTCCGTTCTCGCCCTTCGTGAAGGTGGGCAGGGTGCGCTCCTCATCAACAGCCTTCTCGTCAGCATCGTCGTCCTCCTGCTGGTTTTTGGCGTACACGTATCTCCATCCCGGGGCCAATATCTCTTTGCCGCTCGCCTTGAACTCGATGTCCTTCACCTTTCCCATGACGGTGGTGGTGGCGAACTTGCAATCGTCGTAGAACACGGCGATGAAGCGTCGGGCGATGAGGTCGAACACGTTTTCTTCCATGTTCGACAGTCCTTTGGGCGGCACGCCGGTGGGGATGATGGCGTGGTGGTCGGTTACTTTTGAGGAGTCGAACACCTTTTTCGATTTCTTCAGCGGCTTTCCGCCCAACGGTTTGATGAGTTCGGTATACACCGTCTTGCTTTGTATCTTTGTCTGATAAAGTCCGTTCATGGTTTGCGGACATTTGGGGTAGATGTCGTCCGAAAGATACTGGGTGTCCACACGCGGATAA
This sequence comes from uncultured Prevotella sp., assembly GCA_902488665.1. Lineage (GTDB taxonomy): Bacteria > Bacteroidota > Bacteroidia > Bacteroidales > Bacteroidaceae > Prevotella. Next base: position 13,531 of record CABTXD010000049.1, read on the forward strand.
GTGGTGTATTTCTTCTCGTACAAACTTTGAATCAGGTTGAGCGTCATCTCAGCCGAATAGCCAAACTTCTTGTTGCAGTCTACCTGCAACGAGGTGAGGTCGTAGAGCTTTGGCGGTGCTTCCGTGCCCTTTTTCTTTTGCACGTCGGTCACGGTAAACGGTTCACCCTCAATGGTCTTGAAGGCAGCCTCGCCATCCTCTTTCTTGTCAAAGCGGCCTTTGGTGGCGGTAAACGTGGTGTCGCGATAGATGGTGGCCAGCACCCAATACGTCTCGGGCTTGAAGTTGTCTATTTCTTTCTGCCTGCTCACGATGAGTGCCAAGGTGGGTGTCTGCACCCGCCCGATGCTCAGCACCTGTCGGTTGCGTCCGTATTTCAGGGTGTACAGGCGCGTGGCGTTCATGCCCAATATCCAGTCGCCGATGGCGCGTGACAACCCAGCCAGATACAGCGGCTCGTATACCGATTGCTCTTTCAGCTTGTTGAATCCCTCGCGTATGGCCTCGTCGGTCATCGAGCTTATCCACAACCGCTTCACGGGGCATTTGGCTTGTGCCTTCTGCATCACCCACCGCTGAATCAACTCACCCTCTTGTCCCGCGTCACCACAGTTGATGATGCTGTCGGCATGCTGCATCAGTTGTTCGATGACGGCAAACTGTCGTTTAATGCCCTCGTCGTCGATGAGCTTGATGCCGAAACGTGGTGGCAACATGGGCAGAGCGGCCAGACTCCAGTGTTTCCAGTTGTCGTAGTAGTCGTTGGGCTCTTTCAGACAGCACAGGTGTCCGAAGGTCCACGTCACTTGGTAGCCATTGCCCTCCATATAACCGTTTTTCGAGCTATGGGCGCCTATGATGCGTGCGATGTCTTTGGCCACGCTGGGTTTCTCTGCTATGCAAACAATCATTGTCAGTTACTTTCTTTCATTTTTAGGCTGGTTCTATAAATTAGCTTTGTTAGATTTTGAACTTATTTTTGAGGTCAAAATGCAAGAGAGTGAAGGAGTGTAGCGAGCTACACGACTGAACGAACTTACATTTTGAACCAAAAAGAAGCCAAAAGATAACAAAACGTATTTCATAAAAATTTAATGACTTTATGCGGCGGTAATTTATAGAACCAGCCTTTACAGTTCCACCACCGTGATGCCCGCGCCGCCAAACTGCACGTGCTCGTCACGGTAACCGGTTACGTTGGGTATGCCCGAGAGGTAGTCGCGGATGAGTTGTCGCAGGATGCCGTTGCCCTTGCCGTGCAGGATGCGCACCCGATCCATGCCCATGAGGATGGCGTCGTCGATGAAATACTGCACGGCGTTCAGGGCCTCGTCGCCCCGCATGCCCCGCACGTCCAGGTCTTGGTGAAAGTTCTTGCGGTGTTCGTCGATAGTGTCGCGTGTTTTTTTACTTATCTTCACGGCCCCCAGTCGTTCTTCCAACGTAGGTTTAGACGTTTGCTCGACGGCGTGTTCCAACCTACCGGCACGCATCTTGGTGCGCATGTCGCCGAAAATCACGGTGGCGTTGTCGCCTTCCACCTGCTCAACGGTGCCGATGGTGGTGAGCCCGATGATGCGTACCCGGTCGCCCGGTGCGATGGCTTTTCGCTGTTGCTGGCGGTCGGCAGCCTGTCGCACCTCTTCTTGTCGCTTCTGTTGCTGCTTTTCTTTCTCGGCTTTGCGCTTCTCTTTGCGCTCCTTGCGAAGCCTTATCTGCTCCACCTTCTTGGCAAACTGCTCATCGCTCATGGTGCCGTTGTGTGCTTGGGAATCGTCGGCCTTGATGCCCTGCTCAAACACCTTCAAATCTTCTCGTATGCGCCGCGTGGCCTCTTTCTCAGCCTGTTGCTCGCGTATCTCGCGTATGGCGTTCTCAATGCGCTTGTTGCTCTGCCTGAACAGTTCGTCGGCCTGCTCTTTGGCGCGCTTAATGATCAGCTTGCGTTCTTGCTCCACCTCACGAATGTCGTTCTCGTAGCGTGCGATGGTCTTCTCCATGTCCTTCTCGCGCTGGTGGATGGTCTGCCGCTTGTTCTCCCAGTAGCGCTTGTCGCGCACGATGTCCTGGAGGTATTTGTCGCTTTGTATGTAGTCGGTCCCCACGATGTCGCTGGCCTTGCTGATCACCGTTTCGGGGATGCCCGTCTTGCGGGCTATCTCGATGGCAAAGCTGCTGCCCGGCTGTCCGATGGCCAACTTAAACAAGGCCTGCATCTCGTGGCGGTCGTAGAGCATGGCACCGTTTACCACACCGGGGTGAGCGTCGGCGTAATGTTTCAGGTTCTGGTAGTGGGTGGTGATGACGCCCCATGCCTGTTTGTCGCAAAACTGCTCCAGTACCGCCTCGGCAATGGCGCCACCTATCTGTGGCTCGGTGCCGGTGCCGAACTCGTCGATGAGCAACAGGGTGCCGGGATTGGCCGTCTTCATCATGTTCTTCATGTTGAGCAGGTGGCTCGAGTAGGTGCTCAGGTCGTTCTCAATGCTCTGTTCGTCACCGATGTCGATCATCAGGTGTTCGAAGATGCCCGCCTTTGAGCGTTCGCCAACGGGGATGCTCAGTCCGCATTGCAGCATGTATTGCAGCAGTCCCACGGTCTTGAGGCATACCGACTTGCCGCCGGCATTGGGTCCCGAGATGATGAGCATGCGCTTCTGGGGCGTGAGGATGATGTCGAGCGGCACCACCTGTTTGCCCTGTTTCTCCAGCGACAGCCTGAGCAGGGGGTGCGAGGCGCCAATCCAGTCGATGTACGGCTGTGACTGTAGTTGCGGTTCGATGGCCTTGATGAGTTTGGCCAACTCCGCCTTGGCGCGCACCAAGTCAATCTTGGCCAGCATGCCGTAGGCCGCCAACAGCTCTTTGACGTGCGGCCGCACCTCACGCGTCACCTCTGAGAGAATGCGGATCACCTCCTTGCGTTCCTCGCTCTCCAGCTCCCTGATGCGGTTGTTGGCCTCCACCACCTCGGTGGGTTCGATGAACACGGTGCGTCCCGTGGCCGACTCGTCGTGCACGATGCCCTTGATTTTGCGTTTCAGTCCTGGTGCCACGGGGATGACCAAACGACCGTCGCGCAGGGTGGGGGCCACGTCTTTGTCTACCACTCCCTCGCTCTGGGCGGCGCGCAGGATGCTGGCCAGCGTGTGCGAGATGCTGCCCTCGGTGCGTCTTAGTTCGCTGCGTATCTGTGCCAGGGCCGGTGAGGCGTTGTCACGGATGTGTCCCAACTTGTCAAGAATCTGGTCGATGCGCCGCAACAGCTGCGGAAACACCACCACGCCGCGCGTCAGTTGTTGCAGGGCAGGGTAGCGGTAGCGGGTGGGGCGGCTGTCGTCGTCATCCCCCTCGTCATCCCCCTTGACTTGTCTTTCGCCTTGTGCGTCATCGGCATCATCGCCTTCGGTCTGGGCCAGAAAGCGCACAATGGCGATGATGGTTTCCAGCGAGCGGCGCAGGTCAAACAGCTCGTCTTCCTCCAAGTGCGTGTTCTCCAGTCGAATGCGGGCGATGGCCTGTCGCATGTCGAAGAAATATTGCAGTGGAAAGTTGTCGTCCTCCTGCTGTATGCGCCTCATCTCCCGCGTCTGCTCGAGCCACGCGCTGATGGTGGCGGGGTCGGTGCAGAACGCCAGAGCGTCCACCTGTTCCTTGCCCAGCGTGGAGAGGCAGCGCGCCTTCAGCAGTTCGCGTATCTTGTCAAAGCCAATCTTGCTTTCAAAGTTCGTTGGGTAAATCATGTTGCAAAGATAAGCATTTACGAACAAATGGCCATCTTACCAAAGCGCAACCTTGCCTATTTTCCCTAAATCAATTGAGGCTGTTGTCACGCCGAGGGCCTTGAACACCCTGCTCATGGTTGGAATGCTGATGCTGTAACCTTTTTCCAGTCTTGAAATCTGTGCACGCTTCACCCCGATGCGCTCACCTAATTCCTCCTGGGTGAGGTTTTGTTCAATCCTGGCTTTCTTAATGGCTTCGCCTAACTTATAGGCATGAATCGACGCTGCCACTCTACGTTCGTGTTCGTCCCTTACAGGAGTACCTATCTTGCCTAAAACCTCGTCTTTCACTTCCTCTAAGGAGTAAAGTTTCATATTACCTATCTGTTCCATGTCTTATATTTTTTCTTGAGTTCAAAGTATTGTTTCATGGTGGCTTCCGCCATCGCTATCTCCTTTTTCGGGGTCTTTTGTGTCTTCTTGATGATGCCATGTGTAGCTACTACCAACGTCTGTGTATCTGTGTCCCAAAAAGCAAACAGACGGTAAGCTATCCCATTATAGAGTGTGCGAAACTCCCATATATCAGTGTTATCCAACTTCTTAAAGATTTTGCTGTTTCTTTCTCCTCTTGCAACTCTATCCACGTTGTAGATTATCTTACTATACGCAGGCTTTGGTAAGCTTTGCAGGAATTTCTTCGCCTCTTCTAATAAGACGAGTTGGAATGTTGCCATATTTTAGTCATTTATCTATGCAAAGATAGAAAAAGTTTCTAATATACGAAACATTTACACCCATTTTAACCTGTATTTCACACAGTTCTTTCATTTAAAAATGATGTATTTTGTTGTTGTAAACAGCGCAGATAAAATCAACAACGAAATAAACGAAAAAAATGAATTTGATGGTTGGCGTTTATTATCTTGTTCACGTCATCCGCTTCATTCCGTTGCAAAGAGGAGAAGTTTAGCTTCCCGTTTCATCACAACAGGGTAAATAGGTGGCAAGGCGTATACCCTACAAGGTAGCGTTGGATAGCGATATGTGGTAGCCACGGGCTGTAAGCCCATAAGCTTATAGCCCAGGGCAACGCCCTGAGGTTGGGATGCGTTGGGGTGGCTGCGCCCTGTAAGGGCAAAAGCATGTGATTATCATATTGTTACGCTTGCTTTCCCCTAATGCTTTTGCCCCTGTAGGGCGTACACTTACTCTCTCGCTTACCCAAGGCGATGCCTTGGGCTATGGGCTTTTGGGCTTACAGCCCGTTATATGTTTCTGGGTTCTATGTTCGTTATAAGCTTTTGAGCTAACCATGGTTACATCGCCTTTATTCCTCCTCCAACATCTTATAGGCTTGAAGGTACTTTTTTAACCTTTCAATATCGTTGTCTGTAAGCTCATTCAGCCTCGTGATGTCCATGTTGTCTTTGAGGTCAGCTATCTTCACCCTACGACCAATGGGATTCGCCTTGCTGCGCTGAATGAAGTCAAAATAATCTTC
>CABTXD010000050.1:0-18513 GCA_902488665.1 uncultured Prevotella sp.
GTCTTGGAACATAACAGTCATTTAAATTTGACTGCAAAGTTACGAAATCAAGTCCGTTTCATTTCAAAACACCACCTAATAGACTGTATTTCAATTAATTCAAAGAGCGATTAGCCCACCTTAACGGGACATTAGTGATGTGTTTTCAACAGCATACGAAAGTTGAAGGATGTTGAACAAAAGAATATGAGGCGGTTTGCTTCACCCCTTACAAACGTCTATTGAAGCCAGGACAGGAGCCATGAAAAACGTTCATTTGTTTGTCAGTGCAACAAACAAATGCTACCTTTGTAGACAGAAACAGGGTTGATACAGATAATATACGCCCGATCGTTGATTAACGAATGGTTTTTCCTTCAGAAAGAAAAGGAAACATCAATGGGAGTCAGCCAACAGAACAAATTAAACACTCATGGGCTCATGAAAGAATACAGTACATATATATTTGATTTAGATGGAACGTTGCTTGATTCGCTTCAAGACTTATACGTTAGTTGCAATGCGGCTTTGAAGATGCATGGCATGCCTGAACGTACCATCGGTGAGGTGCGAAAGTTTGTGGGTAATGGTGTGAAAAAACTCATGGAACGCGCCATTCCCAACGGATTAGACAACCCCGATTTTGAGGCTACATACGCTGATTTTCGTCAACACTATTTGGTTCATAATCTTGACAATACCAAACCCTACCCGGGGATACTTGAGCTTTTGGCCAATTTGCATGCCCATGGCAAGAAGTTGGCTGTGGTTAGCAACAAGTTCTACGATGCTACCCAAGACCTTTGTCGCCACTTTTTTAGCGACTATGTCACGGTAGCGATTGGTGAACGGGAAAACATCAAGAAAAAACCGGCACCTGACACGGTGTTAGAAGCCTTGCGTCAGTTGGATGACGATGGACAGGATGCTGTTTACGTTGGTGACAGTGATGTAGACATTGCCACGGCACGCAACAGCAACATGCCTTGTATCAGTGTGTTATGGGGATTTAGAGATAAAGAATTTTTATTGGAACATGGAGCTACCACCTTTGTTTCGTCACCAAAAGAGTTGATGCTTTAGGCCGTAATGCGTACCCTTTATTCCATCAAACCCGTTTGGTAGAATTTCAATAAGCCAATATTCAATATCGCAAGGTACTTGGCTTGCAGTTCGTTTTGTTCTGCTGTCATTAGCTTGTTTTTGCCGTCTGTGAGTTCAACGATGTTGATGAGCTGCTCGTCAAACTTGGCTTTAAGCAGTCTGAAACTTTCCTCTGCGCTCTGTGTACTCACCTTGGCGGCCTTGAATCGGTTCTGGTTGTTCACGGCTTGCAGCCAATAATCTTCGATATTTGAATACAAGGTAGTTTGCTTGTCTTTCAAGTCAAGCATGTAGTTTTGCTTTTGCAACATGGCTTTGTTCACGGCTGTCTTTGCCTGTCTGTTGTCAAACAGCGGAATGCTCAATGAGATGCCTGCGCCGATGTCAAAGTTGTTTTTCAGTTGGTTTCCCCATTGGTAGTCGCTCATCGATGTGGTGCTGGTACCAACGCCAGCGTTGATTCCGATAACGGGCAGTCTGCTGGCTTTCGCAATCTTCACACTCAGATTGCTGCTCTCGATGCCCAGCTGTGCATTTTGTATTTCAGGACGATAGTTCAGCGCTGCCGAATAGACCGTTTTCACAGTGGGTATCGGTTGAAGAGCCATGGCGTCGGTTGTGTGCGGTACGTCTATTTCAAACTCATCTTCATCAACCAGTTGCAGAAGCTGCTTCAACTGCCGCTTGTAGTTGCGCAAGTTGCTCTCTGCTTCAACCACATTATATTCGTCTTGAGCACGTTGAGCGGTAAGCTGCGCCATGTCGGCACGACTCATTTTCTGCACTTTCATGAATTCTTCGCCACGCTTTTCGTTTTGCACACTCGAGGCCAACATAGATTTGTTCACTGCGATGGCCTCGCTGGAATAGAGTATTTGCACATACAACTGCGCGATTTGCTCAATCAGTTGGTTGGCCATGGTCGCCGAATCGAGTGCGGCTTGTTTCTCCGTCAGCTTGTTCAGTTTCACCGTGTTGGTGTTTCTTCCACCGTTCCATACCGTCCAACTGCCGTTCACACTGTAAGTTCCGTTGTAATACACCTTGTCAATTGAAGTCTGAACATAGCCTTCAGCGGCGATACCTGTTTGTGGCCATGGCCGATAGGTTGCATTTTGAGAGGTGGCAGCGTTCAGCGATGGCAGCAGCGCAGCCTGGCTCTGCTTGGTATCTTCAATGGCACTGAGATGTTTGAGCGAGGTCTTTTTTAACGAGATGTTGTTGGATAGGGCGTAATGGATGCAGTCTTTCAGTGACCACTTTCGCGCCTCAATAGGCGTTGACAATGACAAGAAGATGATTGCCAGAAGACAAGTTGTACAAATATTTTTCATACCGTGTTCGTTATGTTTTATCAGATTGCTCGGGAAGATGGGGTACTTGTCACCAACTCCCATTGTTGTCTGTTAGACGACAAAAGTAATGAAAAAGTTTAGCAATTCTGTGATTTCATGTAAAATCAAACAGAAAACAGGTTGCAAAATTTGCTTGTTTCGAGCGAAAAATGTATCTTTGCAATAACAAACATGATACAACATGGGGGTTGTGTCGGTTTGATCGGGATACTCATCAATAAAAAAATGAAACCGAGAAGACTTCTCTTGCTAATGGCGGGCCACATAAATCCTTCGGGACTAAGCTGTAAAGCCGGTGGATTACAAAGGCGGAGAGCTCTCAAATCTTATCAAGTTCGGAGTTTCATCACATCATCGAGCAACCCCTTTTTATGATACAAAGGCAGGTGCATTCCTGCCTTTTTAATTACACTTTAGCTTATGTTTTCTGGAATCGTAGAAGAAATGGCCACACTGGTTGCCATCGATCGAGATCAAGACAATATTGATTTCACCTTTAAATGCTCGTTTGTAGATCATCTCAAGATTGACCAAAGCATCAGTCACAATGGTGTTTGCCTGACGGTTGTACGTTTGACCGACGACACTTACACGGTTACAGCCATGCGAGAAACCCTCATCAGAAGCAACCTTGGGCTGTTGAAAGTGGGCGATAGGGTGAATGTAGAACGGTCGATGTTGATGAATGGCCGTTTGGATGGGCACATCGTGCAGGGTCATGTCGACGGATCGGCGACGTGTGTGAGCATGGAAGATGCCGATGGGTCAACCTATTTCACCTTTGAATATCCATTTGACAAGACGATGGCCAAGCGTGGTTACATGACCGTAGACAAGGGTAGCGTGACCGTGAACGGCGTTTCGCTGACCGTATGTGAGCCTACGGACAACAGTTTTAAGGTGGCCATCATTCCCTATACCCGAGAGAATACTAATTTCTGTAACATCAAGATTGGGTCTGTTGTTAACATTGAGTTCGATATCTTGGGCAAGTACATGGCGCGCCTACTTCACTTCGACGCGTGAACATGGGGCTATTCATCTTGGATGAGCAACAGAAAAGCGTTCAGCTTTTATCGCATATTTCATTCAATACATATTTTATATAATGGCAACAGTAGACGACAAGAAAGTTATCTTCTCTATGGTGGGTGTCTCAAAGATTATCCCACAAAACCAAAAACAAGTTCTCAAGGATATTTACCTGTCATTCTTCTATGGCGCGAAGATAGGCATCATAGGTCTGAATGGTGCGGGTAAGTCAACGCTGATGAAGATTATTGCCGGGCTGGAACAACCCACTCAAGGCGATGTGGTGTGGAGTCCTGGCTACTCTGTTGGTTATCTTCCGCAGGATCCTCCCCTCGATGCTGATAAAACAGTGAAGCAAAATGTACAAGAGGGCGTGCAGCATGTGTATGACGCACTGAAAGAATATGATGAAATCAATGTCAAATTTGGCCTGGAAGAGTATTATAGTGATCCCGACAAGATGGACAAGCTCATGCAACGGCAGGCTGAAATACAAGATATCATCGATGCCACAGACGCATGGAACATGGATTCTAAACTGGATAGGGCCATGGCAGCCCTGCGTTGTCCTGCGGGTGACCTGCCCGTGACCAACCTTTCTGGTGGCGAACGGCGTAGGGTAGCACTGTGTAAGTTGTTGCTGCAAAAGCCTGATGTCTTGTTACTGGATGAGCCAACCAACCATCTTGACGCCGAAAGCATCGACTGGTTGGAGCAGCATTTGCAACAATATGAGGGTACGGTGATTGCCGTTACGCACGACAGATACTTCCTGGACGATGTCAGTGAGTGGATTCTTGAGCTGGATAGGGGAGAAGGCATTCCATGGAAAGGCAACTACTCCTCTTGGTTGGAGCAGAAGACCAAGCGCATGGATCAAGAAGAAAAGACGGCATCGAAGCGACGTAAGACGCTTGAACGTGAGCTTGAATGGGTTCGCATGGCTCCAAAAGCTCGCCAAGCTAAAGGTAAAGCTCGTTTGAATTCCTATGAACGGATGTTGAATGAGGAGCAGAAGACCAGGGAAGAGAAACTGGAAATCTTCATTCCTAACGGCCCACGATTGGGCAACAAGGTAATTGAGGCGCAGCATGTGAAAAAGGCATTTGGCGAAAAAGTATTGTTCAACGATCTCAACTTCATGCTGCCGCCAAATGGCATCGTAGGTGTTATCGGTCCCAATGGTGCGGGTAAGACCACGCTTTTCCGTCTGATTATGGGATTGGAACAGCCCGATGCCGGTACGTTTGAGGTGGGTGAAACCGTGAAACTGGTTTACGTTGACCAGCAACACAAGGACATTGATCCCAATAAGACGGTCTATGAAGTGGTTTCGCAGGGTAATGAAACCCTCCGAATGGGTGGCCGTGACGTTAACGCTCGTGCCTACTTGTCGCGCTTTAACTTCTCTGGAACCGACCAAAACAAAATGTGTTCAGTGCTTTCGGGTGGTGAACGCAACCGCTTGCAGCTGGCTTTGGCACTGAAACAAGAAGGAAACGTGCTATTGCTGGATGAGCCTACCAATGATATTGACGTAAATACGCTCCGTGCTTTGGAAGAAGGTTTGGAGTCGTTTGCAGGCTGTGCGGTAGTCATCAGTCATGACCGATGGTTCTTAGACCGTATCTGTACGCACATTTTGTCATTCGAAGGCGATGGTGAAGTGTTCTACTTTGAAGGAACTTATTCTGAGTATGAAATCAACAAGGCCCGTAGATTGGGTGATGAAGAAATAAAAAAGGGCCGATACAGAAAGCTGATGGATGACTAAAATCTCTATCCATACAACAAGCCACGATAGCATCTTGCATGAGATGTTATCGTGGCTTCTTCTTTTAGCACTTATCTTCGGGTAAGCTTAATCGTTGGTTGGCTGCAGAAATCCCCAAAATTCGTTGGTGATTTTATCATAATCATCCAACGTTACACGTCCTCCACATGACATGATGTTGTAGGTAATTCCCGGCCATTTTTTACGCAATCCGTAGTCAACGAAGCCCATTCGCTTATAAAACTCATATCGCTTCTTACGTTGCAAGCTGTTGGCAGCGGGCTGATCAGCGTCTTCAATGTCAATCATCAGTCGCTCATCTTTATACCTTTCTAGTAACCGTTGGAGAATTTTCGTACCGATTCCTTTGCCTCGCTCACTGGGCATGACCGCGAAATAAAACAGCCAACTCAGCTCATCATGATGATAAGTATAGGTTAGTCCTTTAAATTGCCCGTTTTCATCGTAAAATCCAAGGAATCTAACATCTGCTCTTTCTTGTAACAACAGCAATGCGTCGAACGGCAATCGCTCAACTTTTGGAAATGCCTCAACGTACAACTGCTTGACAAGCTCGATGTCCTTTGAATTTTTGTGTAACTCTATGATTTCCATCATACAATACACAAAGATACAAAATATTTGCAACAATAGCACTGACAGACCTCATTTTTTGAGACTTTTATATGATTTTTGGCGACAAAAAACAAGGGTAGGACTTCAATAGATCTTTTTACTATACCGAAAAAATGTTATCCGCTCCGCGTGTATTTCGTGCATTTAGTTATATAGTGGGTAGGGCAGAGGCTATAAAAACGACAATGAGTTCGGTGAAACACCGAACTCATTATCGTTTAACAGACATGTTTCATGTGAGGTAAGTCAAAACCAACGTTAACCGTTAGGCATGATTCGTCTTTCGTTATTGTATCGCTGGAACCGACTGACAGCCTCACCTGTCTGCGTAAAATTGCTGTCTTATTCTGCAGCAGCAGGAGCCTCTTCTGTCGTAGCTTCTGCCTCAGCAGTGGTAGCCTCTGCCTCTTCTGTCGCAGCTTCTGCCTCTTCTTCGGCAGCAGCTTTTGCTTCTTCAGCCTGTGCGGCAGCCTTCTTCTCAGCTACCTTCTTAGCGATTTCTGCATTAATCTTCTTTTCTGCTTCAAGTTCTTTTGCTGCTGCATCCTTCTTAGTCTGAGCTTCAATCTCAGCCCTTGTTTGCAATCCTTTGTCCTTGTCTTGCTTCCAAGCGTCGAATTTGCTTTGCATAGCAGCCTCGTCGAATGCTCCCTTCTTTACACCGCCACGCAGGTGCTTCATGAGATACACACCCTCGCGCTTGAGAATGTTACGAGCTGTGTCTGTGGGTTGTGCGCCAACCTCAAGCCAATAAAGAGCTCTGTCAAAATTCAAATCTACAGCTGCTGGATTCGTATTAGGATTATACGTTCCAATCTTTTCAATAAATTTACCATCTCGTGGTGCTCTTGAGTCAGCGATCACGATGCTATAAAAAGCATAGCCTTTGCGTCCGCCGCGCTGCAATCTAATCTTTGTTGCCATTTTTTTGTTTTATTATTTTTAGGTTTGAATTAATGCCGTCAACTCGTGACTGCGGGTGCAAATTTACGATAAAAAGCTAATCCGTCGAAATATCAACTCGTTGAAAGGTGTTTTGTTAAACAATATTAACAAAATTATACATAACCAGCCAGTCGTCCTGCTGCATACATGGGATAACTGGCTGATAGATAGCACGGCAGGCTGATGCCTCGTACCTTCTCCAGAAGGGGTGATAAGGGTTTACATCACTCCGTCTTCACGCAATTTCTCTTGCCATTTCCAGGCTGATGCCAGCACGTCTTCAATGGGTGTGTCGGCCTTCCAACCCAACACTTGGTTGGCTTTGTCCACGTTGCCCCATACTTTTTCGATGTCGCCTTCACGCCGTGGGCCGAACTTCCAATTGAGTTTTACGCCCGTTGCTTTCTCAAATCCCTCAACGATTTCAAGCGTTGACTCGCCTCTTCCCGTTCCAATGTTGAAAATTTCCAGGCGTTCGGCGTCTTCTTCCAGCACTCTTCTCATGGCAGCGACGTGCGCCTTGGCCAAATCCACCACATAGATATAGTCGCGAATGCACGTTCCGTCGGGTGTGTCATAATCGTTTCCGAAGATGGTCAGCTGTTTGCGAATGCCCATGGCCGTTTGCGTTACATACGGAATCAAATTGTTTGGCACGCCGTTGGGCAACTCGCCAATCAGGGCAGATGGATGCGCACCAATGGGATTGAAGTATCTCAGGATAATGCTCTTGATGGCTGCACCGCTGTGAATATAGTCTTGTATGATTTCTTCGTTAATCTGTTTGGTGTTGCCGTAGGGCGAAAGTGCCTTTTGGATGGGTGCTTCCTCCGTTACGGGGAGGTTCTCCTTGGTGGGCTGACCGTACACGGTACAACTGCTGGAGAAGATGATTCCTTTGACATGATACTTGGGCATCAGCTCCAGCAAGTTGATTAAAGAGGTGATGTTGTTTCTGTAATACATCAAAGGCTTCTCCACACTCTCACCAACAGCCTTGGAGGCAGCGAAGTGGATGATGCCGGCAATGTTGTCATATTTTTTGAAAACAGCTTCCGTTTCTTCTTCATTGCACAAGTCTATCTTCTCAAAGCAGGGGCGAGTTCCTGTAATTTTTTCGATGCCATCAAGTACTTCAATCTTTGAATTGGAAAGATTGTCTACGATAACAACGTTGTAGCCCGCCTGTTGTAGTTCAACCGTTGTGTGTGAACCGATAAAGCCAGTTCCGCCAGTGACAAGAATCGTCTGTTTCATCTCTAATGCTTAATTTGGGTCGTTTATAAATATGTGTCTTGCAAAGGTAGAAAAAAATCCCGAAACATAGGCTGGTTATGATAAAAAATCGAAAGAGAATATCTGTTGTCAAGATGAAAATCACGCTGATACCTGCGAATGATTTTTCTTGACACCCAACCTCTTCATGCTTGGCTTATTTGTCAACAACCTTACACCTCGTCGCAAATACGTCAAATATGGGCAAGTTTTGGATGTGGTTGATGGACAGAATGTTACAGTTTTGGAGGCTGGTTTTGTGCCCATTTTGTACGGTTTTTCAAGCGAAAAGCAATGCTCTAAAGGGGTTGTTTGCATGCTTTTGTGCAGATAAGTCATGTGAATTGGCCGATAAAGTGATGCATCTTGAGAGGCAAACACATTGACTTTGCGCCAAAATGCCATTTTTCTTGCACGAAGAACTCCTGTATGCATCCTCCAGGCCTATTGATTTTTTCTAGATTGAAGATTTACAAGTGCCGTTTTAGTGGCGAAATTTGATAAAAAATAGCAACAATAGGTGCTACCTTTATGCTTCATCGTTCACTTAATTTTTCCACCTAAATGGGGCATGAACATTTCTATATAAATATGTGTCACCAGCAGTGGAAGAGTTAGCGCGTGTACTGACAAATTTGGCAAATAACAGATTTAACAGGCAGCAGACTGACAAAAGTGGCAGACAGCAGACTGACAAAAATGACATGCGGCTGAGTTGGCACGTTTTTCGCATGGAAAGGGTGAGTCTTGTAGTTTGATGTTCTGAAGATATTGAACATCTCTCAAGATACATGAATAGAATATAGAAGAACTTAAAAATTATTATTATGAAAGTTAAACCATTAGCAGACAGAGTGTTGGTTGCTCCAGCACCAGCAGAAGAGAAAGTAGGTGGAATCATTATTCCAGACACCGCAAAAGAAAAACCATTGCATGGTAAGGTGGTAGCCGTGGGTAACGGTACGAAAGACGAAGAGATGATTCTTAAGGAAGGAGATGAGGTGCTATACGGAAAATATAGTGGCACGGAATTAGAATTTGACGGTGACACCTATTTGATTATGCGTCAGAGTGATGTTCTTGCTGTGGTCAAGTAAGTACCACACAGGTGCATTTTTTACGATTAACATACTATAGAACCAATATAAATACAGAATATAAAAATTATGGCAAAAGATATTAAATTCGATGTAGAAGCAAGAGACTTGCTCAAGCAGGGCGTTGACAAGTTGGCGAATGCAGTAAAAATCACACTGGGGCCTAAGGGTCGCAACGTTGTGATTGAGAAGAAGTTCGGCGCTCCGCAGATTACCAAGGACGGAGTGACCGTGGCAAAAGAAATAGAGCTGGAGGATGCATTTGAAAACACCGGTGCACAGCTTGTGAAGAGCGTTGCATCCAAGACGGGTGACGATGCTGGTGACGGAACCACAACGGCAACCATCTTGACACAGGCCATTGTGTCTGAAGGTTTGAAGAATGTGACCGCTGGCGCCAACCCCATGGATTTGAAGCGTGGTATTGACAAGGCTGTTAGTGCAGTGGTTGAATATATCAAGGCACATGCAGAACAAGTTGGTGACAATTACGACAAGATAGAACAAGTGGCTACCGTATCTGCTAACAACGACGCAGAGATTGGTAAACTCTTGGCCGACGCTATGCGTAAGGTGAGCAAGAACGGTGTAATCACTATCGAGGAGAGTAAGAGCCGCGATACCAACATTGGCGTGGTAGAGGGTATGCAGTTTGACCGTGGATATCTGTCAAGTTACTTCGTGACCGACACGGACAAGATGGAGAGTGTGATGGAAAATCCATACATCTTGATTTACGAAAAGAAGATATCCAACATCAAAGAATTCTTACCTATCTTGCAGAATGCAGCCGAAAGTGGACGTCCATTGTTGGTTATCGCAGAGGATGTAGATTCTGAGGCATTGACAACATTGGTTGTGAACCGTCTGCGTGCCGGTTTGAAGATATGCGCTGTTAAGGCTCCTGGCTTTGGCGATCGTCGTAAGGCCATGCTTGAAGACATCGCTATCTTGACAGGTGGTGTGGTCATTAGCGAGGAAAAGGGCTTGAAACTTGAGCAAGCTACCCTTGAAATGTTGGGTTCTGCCGAGAAAGTTACGGTCAACAAGGACTACACAACCATTGTTAACGGTGGTGGACAGAGCGAGAATATCCAGGCTCGTATCAATCAAATCAAGGCCGAGATTGAAAATACCACAAGCTCATACGATAAGGAGAAGTTGCAAGAGCGATTGGCCAAACTCTCTGGTGGCGTAGCCGTTCTTTATGTAGGTGCTAACAGCGAGGTTGAAATGAAGGAGAAGAAAGATCGCGTTGACGATGCTCTGTGTGCAACTCGCGCAGCCATTGAAGAAGGTGTTGTGGCCGGTGGTGGCATCACTTACATCCGTGCGCTCGACGCATTGAAGGGTGTGAAGGGTGTGAATACTGACGAACAGACTGGTATCAACATCGTAGAGCGTGCCATTGAGGAGCCACTTCGACAGATTGTTACCAACGCTGGTGGCGAAGGTGCTGTTGTTGTTGACAAGGTACGTCAGGGCAAAGATGACTACGGATACAATGCTCGTACCGATTCTTACGAGGACTTACGCAAAGAGGGTATCGTAGATCCAGCGAAAGTTGCTCGTGTGGCACTGGAGAATGCTGCATCGATTGCAGGCATGTTCTTAACCACTGAATGTCTCATTGTTGACAAACCAGAGGAAAAACCTGCCATGCCGGCAGCGCCAGGAATGGGCGGCATGATGTAAATATCACTTTGATTAAAATAAACGAGAGGGTGTGTCTATTTGTAGGCACACCCTCTTATTTTATGCATATTGTATAAAAAATGCGTTTTTTTATATCAAAAAATTTTGAAATTTAAACTAAAACATATATCTTTGCAACGTAAATACGAAAATATTGATTAAAGTGTTAAGTAGATAAGATATTTTTGATTTGTTTTAGTAGATTAGTTTTTAAGTAGTTTGTTTTTTTAAATCGGATGTCGGGATGACATCCGATTCTTTTTTTAGGTAGACCTTTCTGCATGCTTGTGGCTGTTGTTGAGGGAGGATATGTTTTTCTTTTCCTGCCCGTTCATCCGTTTTTTCACTAAAAAATGCTTAATTTTGTCTTGTCATTCTGTCTATATCACCTTTCATCAACGAGCGTGTTACGGTTCAATGTGCTGTAAACCCGTGGTGCAAAGGGGAGAAGAATCGAAATATATGGAGAAACTTATAGAACTTTATGCGCAATGGTCGGGTGAGAAACCTTCCACTATAGAGAAGTTGGAAGGGGCTGGCAGCAATCGTGTTTATTATCGTTTCGGCAACAAAACTGGCCAATCGGTGATCGCAGTGATAGGTACCAGTCGTGATGAGAATCATGCGTTCATTTATCTCACGGAGCATTTTACGGTCAAACAGCTTCCGGTTCCTCAGATTTTGGCTGTTAGTGACGATGAACTGAGGTATCTTCAGACCGATTTGGGACATACTTCGCTGTTTGATATGCTGAAAAGTGCCCGTGATGCTGGCGGCAGATACACGCAAAAAGAAAAGCAGCTGTTGACCAAAACGCTTCAAGCACTACCCGAAATGCAAGTGAGGGGAGCCGTTGGACTCGACTTTCAACAATGTTATCCACAACCCGAATTCAATGTAGAAAGCGTGTTGTTTGACCTGAACTACTTCAAGTATTGCTTTCTGAAAGCGACAGGAATCGATTTCCACGAGCTGATGTTAGAGGCCAATTTTCGTATGTTTGCCAAAGATTTGACATCAGAGCCAGCGGAATGTTTCTTGTATCGCGATTTTCAAGCACGCAATGTGATGCTTGACAACGATGGTAATCCCTATTTTATTGACTATCAAGGAGGCAGAAAAGGACCGTTCTATTATGACTTAGCGTCCTTCTTGTGGCAGGCATCAGCTAAATATCCATTTAAATTGCGTCGTGATTTGGTTTCTGCTTATTATGAGTCTTTGAAACAATATACGGAAGTTCCATCAAGCAGACACTTCGTTGAGCGATTGAATCTCTTTGTGCTGTTTCGCACATTACAAGTCTTGGGCGCATACGGCTTTCGTGGATATTTCGAGCGGAAGAAGCATTTTATTCAATCAATTCCAGCAGCCATGCAGAATCTTCGTGAGCTTATAAAGCTTGGCGAGCTTGTTTTTCCCTATCCATACATGATGAGCATCCTCAAAGAGATGACGGAATTGCCTCAATTTGCCAATAAGGAGGAGAGAAAAGTGAAGAGAACTGACGGCTTCAAGATTACGGATAACAATATATTTAAGGCCAATCCGGTTGATGGACCCGCCACTTTTTCCAAATATGATGATAGAGGTGATCTGATTGTTCGTGTGAACAGTTTTTCTTATCACAAAGGTATTCCCGAAGATCCCACAGGAAATGGGGGCGGATATGTGTTTGATTGTCGGTCAACTCACAACCCCGGACGATACGAACCTTATAAGAATTTGACGGGTTTGGATGAGCCCGTGATTCGTTTCTTGGAAGATGATGGCGAGATACTCGTCTTCCTTGAAAGCGTATACCAATTGGCCGATCGTCATGTGGCACGATACATTGAGCGGGGATTTACCAGTTTGATATTCTCATTTGGCTGTACAGGCGGACAACACCGCAGCGTATATTGCGCGCAACATTTGGCAGAACACATTCATGATAAGTTCGGAATTGAGGTTAGAATCAACCACCGTGAACAGAAAATAGCGCAAACGTTGGAGGCAAAGTAGTTATTTTGAGGAGAGAAACTTGAATAGCTATTGGTATTGACAGCAACAAGTTAGATTGATAAGTGACGATGAAGGAAAATCAAAAGATGATGCAAGCGATGATTTTAGCAGCTGGATTGGGAACCCGACTCAAACCGCTGACCGACCATGTGCCTAAGGCTTTGGTGGAAGTCGGTGGTGAACCTTTGCTCAAACAGGTGATATTCAAGTTAAAAGATGCGGGTTTTAATCGTATTATTGTCAATGTGCATCATTTTTCAGAGCAAATTATTCAATACTTAGAAGCAAACCATTATTTTGGTTTAGACATACGTATCAGCGACGAAACCAACCAGTTGCTCGATACGGGAGGTGGTATTAAGGCTGCAAAACGCTTGTTTGGAGATACCAAAATACTGATACATAATGTTGATATACTAAGTAATATCAACCTTCAACGCTTTTATTTCGCGCATACGGAGGCTGCGGCAACCCTGCTGGTAAGCGAGCGTAACACCAATCGTTACCTGCTTTTTGACGACGACATGCGCTTGGTTGGTTGGACGAACGTGAAGACTGGGGAGGTTCGTTCGCCCTATTCAAACTTGAATGTGGCGCAGTACAAGAAACTTGCCTTTGCTGGTATTCACACCTTTTCACCACAGTTGTTTCCATGGATGGATTCTTTTCCTGACCGTTTTGGCGTAATTGATTTCTATTTAAGCGTGTGCAATCAGGTTCCCATCATTGGACATGTAGAGTCAAACCTTAAGCTGATGGATGTTGGCAAGCAAGAAACGCTGCATGACGCTGAAGAGTTTATGCGTCAACTGTGAACAGACGCTTCACCTTAGTTAACTCTCAAACCCTATAATGGAAGAACTGTTGTAAAGCAATCGTTGAACAACTGGCTGATTCCTTGTGGCTCTTTTTTGAAAATACCATAGATGGTACTGCCGCTTCCGCTCATGGCTGCATACACAGCCCCTTGCCGGTAGAGCTGCTCTTTGATGTGCTTTAACTTCGGATACAACTTGAATACGGGTATTTCAAAGTCATTCATCAATTCATCTTTCCATGTTTCAACGGGTTGACTGACGATGTCACGGCAGCATTTGGCAGGTTGTTTCACCTCAATTTTGGCATAAGCATCTTTAGTTGATACGGCTATGTCGGGCTTAATCAGTGCGAGATAACACCCATCAAGATTCTTTTTTGGTAGCTCTGTTGGCACGAGTTGGTCACCAATTCCCGTCGCAAATGAAGGCTTGGCGGTGATGAAGAAAGCGCAATCGGCGCCCAGTTGGGCCGCATATTGCTCCATGTCAGCGGTGGTGAGATTGAGTTTGAACTGCTCATTGAGCAGTCTAATCATGAAAGCTGCATCACTCGATCCGCCTCCTAAGCCCGCTTGTGAAGGGATTTCCTTATAAAGGTGGGCGTGAACGCGCGGTAGTGGAAAGTCTTTGGCCAGTAAATGATAGGCCTGGGTGACGAGATTGTTGTCTTCACGAACATCGAGTGCCCTCCCAGTTATCTTCAAATCGCACGGATTATCGGATGGAAACTGTTCGTCCATGCGTGTTATTTCAAGCGTGTCGTGCAACGGGATAGGGAAGAAAACGGTTTCTATGTCGTGGTAACCATCTGGTCGAACGCCTACTACGTTAAGGCCTAAATTGATTTTGGCACATGGAAATGTAATCATGTCGCAATGGGTTGATATACAAAATGCAAATGCCAACAAGCAGCATAAACTGCGTTGTTGGCACTTTTATAGTTGAATTTATTTTTTTGAATTCTTGATTTTCTCAACATATGCATCGATGGCAGCTACGGCAGTGATGTTTACAATGTCGCGCACAGAACATTCAAAGTCGGTAAAATGGATTGGTTTTTTCAATCCCATTTGTATCGGACCAATGATTTCTGCATCCGAATTGAGGGCTTGCAGCAATTTGTAACTGCCGTTAGCACTGCTCATATTCGGGAAAACCAGCGTGTTGACGTTCTTACCCCTCAAGCGAGTGAATGGATATTTGTCGTCGCGTAATTTTTTGTCCATGGCAAAATTAACCTGCATTTCGCCATCTACAGCCAAGTTAGGAAACTCTTGTTGCATTTTTTCTACGGCCGCATGAACCTTTTGCGGACTTCCAATCGTATCTGTTCCAAAGTTGGAATAGCTGATCATCGCCATGACCGGCTTGTCATTGAAGAATCTTACTGCGTCAGCACTTAGGCGTGCAATGTCATACAGCACATTCTCGTCTGGGTGCCTGTTGATTAAGGTGTCCGAGATGTAGTAGATGCCTTTTTTGGTGTCAAGGATGTGCATGGTAGCAAAGGTCTTGTATCCAGGACGAATGCCAATCACTTCTTTGGCCACCTTGATGGTGTTCGAGTATTTTGTGTAGAGTCCTGTGATGAACCCATCTGCGTCACCATGTTCAACCATCGACATGCCAAAATAGTTGCGTTCGTACATCTTGTCGTATGCTTCTTCAAAGGTATACCCTTGTCGTTCAAGCTTTTCTGACAGGTGTTTGGCGAACTTCGCACGCTTTCCTTGTTCTTTATCTGCGCGCATGTCTATGATTTTGATTCCCGTGAGGTCGAGTTTCAGTCGGTTGGCCAGTCGGTTAAGTCTGTCTGGGTTTCCCAATAGAATAGGGAAGCAAATGCCTTCTTGCTTCGCCTGCACGGCAGCTTTCATCATGGTGGGGTGGCCTCCTTCTGCGAACACAATGCGCTGTGGATGGCGAGCGGCCGTGGCATGCAGGGTTCTCGTAAACTTAGACTCCTGTCCGAGCAACTCCTTCAAATGCTCTTTGTACTTATCCCAGTCCTTGATAGGTGTTCTGGCAACGCCACTGTCTACGGCTGCTTTGGCTACAGCCGCACTCACTTCTGTGATGAGGCGCGGGTCAATTGGCTTTGGAATGAAATACTTGGGACCGAAACTCAAGTCGTTGATGTGGTAAACTTCATTGACCACATCCGGAATGGGTTGTTTGGCCAGGTCGGCTATGGCATGTACGGCGGCCATCTTCATTTCCTCATTAATGGCCTTGGCGTGTACATCCAGCGCTCCACGGAAGATGTATGGGAAGCCGATGACATTGTTAATCTGATTGGGATAGTCGCTGCGACCTGTCGACATGATGACATCCGGCCGACTGTCAAGGGCATCTTCGTAGCTAATTTCAGGTACGGGATTGGCCAATGCGAACACGATGGGGTTGGAAGCCATAGACCGAATCATGTCCTTGGATAGTATATTGCCTCTTGACAAACCCACGAAGACGTCGGCATCCTTAACGGCTTCCTCCAACGTGTGTACGTCCTTCCGGTCGGTAGCGAATATTGCTTTTTCTGGGTTCAGGTCTGTACGGTCTTTTGTAATCACTCCGTGCGAATCCAGCATCAGGATATTTTCTTTCTTCACCCCCAAAGCCACGTACAATTTGGTACAGCTGATGGCAGCGGCTCCTGCGCCATTGATAACCAATTTGGCTTTCTTAATGTCTTTGCCGGCAACCTCTAAAGCGTTCTTCAGGCCTGCGGCAGATATGATGGCCGTGCCATGCTGGTCATCGTGCATCACGGGGATGTCGAGCGTTTTTTTCAACCTTTCCTCGATATAGAAACATTCCGGCGCTTTGATGTCTTCCAAATTGATGCCACCAAACGATGGAGCAATCCTTTCAACGGTCTCACAAAACTTCACGGGGTCTTTCTCGTCTACCTCGATGTCGAACACATCGATGCCGCCATATATCTTGAACAGCAAACCTTTGCCTTCCATCACGGGCTTGCCACTCATGGCACCAATGTCCCCCAAGCCCAGCACTGCCGTGCCGTTGGAGATGACAGCAACCAAGTTTCCCTTGTTGGTATATTTGTAAGCATCATTTTCATTATTCTGAATCTCAAGACACGGATAGGCCACACCCGGCGAATAGGCCAGGCTAAGGTCGGTTTGAGTCCTGTAAGGCTTGGTCGGTTTTACTTCGATTTTGCCAGGACGTTCTCCTGCGTGGTAGGCAAGAGCTGTTTCTTTGGTTATTTTTAACATTGGATTATAGTACTTAATGGAGGGCGAAAAGGGCATGAATTCAATTAAAATCTACCCAGCTATCTCTCCCAATGATTAAACGTTCAAATAGTTGATAACGGAACAAAGTTAAGAAAAAACCATTAAAGAATAACAAGTTTTTATGCTTTTTTGTATCTTTGCGCAGTTATGGTAAAAGGAATGAATAGAATGAGCGGTCAAACGCCTTATCGGCAAGAGCTTCGTGAGCGTATCTTGAAAGCAGCCATGAGCGAATTTTTCGAGAAGGGTATTAAGGCTGTCAAGATGGATGACATCGCCCGGAGATTATCCATATCCAAGCGCACGGTGTACGAAATATACAGCAACAAGGAGGAACTGTTGCTGGAAGGCATGAAAGCAGCCGAGCGAGAATTTGATGAGCACATGAAGAATTTCAGTGAGCAGGATAACCATCATGTCATGGATATATTGATTGAATTCTACAATTACCAGGCCCATCGTTTGTCAGAGATTTCTCCGCTGTATTTTGACGAAGTGCAAAAATACAAGCGCGTGCAAACTTATCTTGAGAACAAGCATAAGAAACGGGATGAAGATGCATATAACTTTATTCACAGAGGTGTGAAAGAAGGATTCTTTAGGCCAGATATCAATTATCACATCGTTGTGGAAGTAGCGCGCGAATCTGTTCGTTTTGCGATGACTAATCAACTGTATAAGGAACATGGCTTGCAGATGGTCTTTCGTAACATCATTTTATTATTCATCCGTGGAATATGCACGCTCAACGGATTAAAGATGCTCGAACGCATTGAATGATGAGTAGGAGAGGCCGCTGTCATTTCTCAATGAGGCGTTTGTCGTGCTGTCCAAAATGTCAACGAATCTTTTGGTGAGCATGTTTTTGTTGATGATTTTATCTTGACAACAGCCCCCTTATATTTCGCTTATTGATCAATCAACTCTCCATTGCGCCAAAATACCGCCAAAATCAGAGATATTTGTAGTTGATTGATAATGAATGATTTGCATTTATTGATAACTTTTTGCTCTCTTTCCGAAGCTCTTCACGGCCGCAAAAGCAATGCTCTATGCCTCCAATCTCCAAGCAATTGGCAGCTTAGAGCATGAAGATTGCCCGCCAATATGGTGCTAAAAAATGCTATTATTGCATCGTTTATGCCGAAAAATCGTTTTTCCTAACCACGCAATTCAATTTTTGCATACCATCGGCCTATTAATTTTTTCTAGATTAGGAATTATTTATAACCGTTTTATTGTCATTTTATAGGACAAAAATAACGAAAAAGTTCATGAGAAGGGGTAGGGTGCTGAGTTGTTTGAGAATCGCCATATAAGGACTGATTCTGTTCGTTAAAAAATGCTAACATCTACTGAAACAAGCCGTTTCATCGCCTTACTCTCAATGAAAATGATTACTTTTGCAGTCGATTATCGGTTCCGTAGCTCAGTTGGATTAGAGCAACAGCCTTCTAAGCTGTGGGTCTTGGGTTCGCATCCCAACTCAGTCACCCCTTGTAGCCACGCCGGGATCGCCCTCCCGGTGTGGCTTTTCTA
>CABTXD010000051.1:0-18489 GCA_902488665.1 uncultured Prevotella sp.
GCGATGCCCACGACAAGCATCACGCCCGATAGGATAATCTTCCACCAGGCCATCTGCTCTTCTTCATGAATGTCTTCCATATCTTTGTGTATATTAAAATTTTACTGCTGCAAAAGTACGAAAAAGAAGATGCAACCGGGTTGCAAAGTACACCCTGCGCCAAGGAAAAGAATCACTTGTCACACGCTATTCTTTGTCCCGGCATGCGTTAAATAACATCTGTTGCAAGCATTATCAATTAAAAATGATTATCTTTGCATAAGATAGGCTGCACCTCAACAAAACAAACAAGTTTGCTTTGTATTCGGTTTGCGCTATCTTTGCAACAGATAAAAATAACTGTCCCGACAAGTATGGAAGAAGATTTCGACATCAGAGAAGAACGCATTTCATCGGCAGAAAAAGAGTTTGAGAATGCGTTGAGGCCCCTGAAATTCAACGATTTCAGCGGGCAGCCTAAGGTTGTGGAGAATCTTCAAATCTTCGTTGAGGCCGCCAAATACCGTGGCGAACCGCTCGATCATACCCTCTTGCACGGGCCTCCCGGACTGGGAAAGACCACCTTGAGCAACATTATTGCCAACGAACTGGGCGTAGGGTTCAAACTGACCAGCGGACCTGTGCTCGACAAACCGGGCGACTTGGCTGGTATATTGACCTCGCTCGAGCCAAACGACGTGCTGTTCATCGATGAGATTCACCGGCTGTCGCCAGTAGTCGAAGAGTATCTGTACTCGGCTATGGAAGACTATCGCATCGATATCATGATCGACAAGGGGCCGTCGGCGCGCTCCATCCAAATAGACTTGAACCCGTTTACCTTGGTGGGAGCCACCACGAGAAGCGGACTGCTCACGGCACCGCTGCGTGCTCGTTTCGGTATCAACATGCACTTGGAGTATTATGCGCCCGAAACATTGCAGAAAATCATTAGGCGCAGCGCAAACATTCTCAACGTACCCATCGACGAGGACGCCGCTTACGAGATTGCACGTCGCTCCAGAGGCACGCCTCGTATTGCCAACGCCCTGCTGAGAAGGGTGCGCGATTTCGCACAAGTCAAGGGAAATGGCAGCATCAATACCCGCATCGCACAGTTTGCCTTGCAGGCATTGAACATCGACCAATATGGCCTGGACGAGATAGACAACAAAATCTTGCTCACCATCATCGACAAGTTCCGGGGCGGTCCCGTAGGACTAAGCACCATTGCGACCGCCATTGGCGAAGATACGGGTACGGTGGAAGAGGTGTACGAGCCTTTCCTCATCATGGAAGGATTCATCAAGCGAACGCCAAGAGGGCGCATGGCCACCCATTTGGCCTATGAACATCTGGGCAGAGATCTTTACAAAGGCAACTTGATGGAACCCGGACTGTTTACCTAACGACAAGGAAGAAAACATGGACAGCAATCCCAAAATCGGCATTTTCGTGGGCAGTTTCGATCCCTACACCATCGGACACGACTCCATCGTACGTCGCGTCTTACCTCTGTTTGACCGCCTGGTCATCGGCGTGGGTGTGAACATGCAAAAAAAATATAGATACAGCGAGGAAGAACGCATCAAGGCCATTGGCGATTTGTATGCCGATGAACCGCGCATCAGCGTGAAGTCGTATCACGACCTGGCCGTGGATTTCGCCAAACGAGAGGGTGCCAAGTATCTCATCAAAGGTGTACGGTCGGTGAAAGATTTTGAGTACGAGCGCGAACAAGCCGACATCAATCGGCAAATCGGCGGCATCGACACCATCCTGCTCTTTGCTGATCCAGGGATGGCCAGCGTGAGTTCGTCCCTTGTGCGCGAGCTTTTACACCATGGTGCCGACGCATCCATGTTTCTTCCCCAACGAGAAACAGGTCATACAAAATAGATCTAACAAACACACTCATGCGAGTGGAAACCGAAAAATGGTTTTTATATGATTACATATAACATAGACGGCGTGAAGATGCCGAAGATTAAAAAGCGCGAAACATCCGCTTGGATCAAGGCCGTAGCAGCCACCTACGGACGCAAGGTAGGAGAGGTGGGCTACATGTTCGTTGACGACGAGAAGATTCTGGAAGTGAACAACGAATACTTGGGACACGACTATTACACCGATATTATCACCTTTGATTACGACGAGGGCAACATCCTCAACGGTGATATCGTCATCAGTCTGGACACGGTGCGCACCAACGCAGAGCGTTTCGGCAAGCCATACGAGGAAGAACTCTACCGTGTCATCATCCATGGCATCCTGCATCTCTGCGGCATCAACGACAAAGGTCCGGGCGAACGCGAACTCATGGAGGCTGCGGAAGACAAGGCTTTGGCCATGAGAAAGCAGAAAACAACATAAAATGAGCAACCAGGAGGGAGACTGCGGTCTTCCTTTTTTGTTTTTTGTAACGCTGGTTACACATATAAAAGTTTTTTAGTACTTTTGCAAAAATAGGTAAATGAACTTCATATAGCACATCATGATACGCAAATTTGATTTCCTAATTATAGGCGGCGGGGTAGCAGGCATGAGCTTTGCACTTAAAGTTGCCAACAGTGGGAAAGGTAAAGTGGCCCTGGTTTGCAAGACTACGCTGGACGAAACCAACACGTCTAAAGCACAGGGAGGCATCGCCTCGGTGACTAATTTGAAGGTAGACAACTTCGACAAACACATCGAGGACACAATGATTGCGGGCGATTTCATCTCCGACCGCAAGGCGGTTGAACATGTTGTGCGCAATGCTCCCAAGGCCATTGACGACTTAGTGAAGTGGGGAGTCAACTTCGACAAGACCCCAGAAGGCCAATTCGACTTGCATCGGGAGGGCGGACACAGCGAATTCAGAATATTACACCACAAGGATGACACGGGGTTTGAAATTCAAAGAGGATTGATGGCTGCCGTGAGAGCCAATAAGAACATCACCGTGTTGGAAAACCATTTCGCTGTTGAAATCATCACCCAGCACCATTTGGGCATTGAGGTGACGCGTAAAACGCCCGACATCGAGTGCTACGGCGCATACGTCTTGGATCCCGATACCCATAAAATAAATACCTTCTTGAGTCGCGTTACCCTGATGGCAACAGGTGGAACGGGCGCCGTGTACGCCACCACGTCCAATCCAAACATCGCCACGGGCGACGGCATTGCCATGGTTTATCGGGCGAAGGGAACGGTCAAGGACATGGAGTTCGTGCAGTTTCACCCCACGGTGCTTTACAATCCGGCTGAAACTCACCCCGCCTTTCTCATCACCGAGGCCATGAGAGGTTACGGTGGCGTGCTGCGTTTGCCCAATGGTGAGGAGTTTATGCAGAAGTACGACAAACGATTGTCACTGGCTCCGCGTGACATTGTGGCCCGCGCCATCGACAGAGAGATGAAGCTCCACGGCCTCAACCACGTTTGTTTGGATGTCACTCACAAAGATGCAGAGGAGACCAAAAAGCACTTTCCGCACATCTACGCCAAGTGTCTCACCATTGGTGTCGACATCACCAAGGAGTACATCCCCGTCTGTCCCAGCGCACACTATATGTGTGGGGGTATCAAGGTTGACCTCAACGGCGAGAGTTCCATCCACCGGCTCTATGCGGTGGGCGAATGCTCATGCACCGGTTTGCATGGTGGAAACCGCTTGGCCAGCAACTCACTCATCGAGGCTGTGGTCTATGCCAAGTCGGCTGCCGAACATGCCGTGCACGTTATCGACGACTATCAGTTCAACGACAAGGTGCCAGAATGGAATGATGAAGGTACAATGAGCAACGAAGAGAAGGTGCTCATTGCGCAAGACGAGCGCGAAGTGGGACAAATCATGTCCAACTATGTGGGCATCGTGCGGAGCGACCTGCGTCTACATCGTGCTTGGAAACGCCTCGACCTGCTCTACGAGGAGACCGAAGAGCTGTTCAAACGCGTCAAAGCCACCAGAGATATCTGCGAGCTGCGCAACATCATCAACGTGGGTTACCTCATCACACGGCAGGCCATCGAGCGCAAAGAGAGCCGAGGACTGCACTATACGGTAGACTATCCCAAACATGCCTACGACCTCTAATAGGCACTTATACAATACATTATGATCAAACAAGAATGGAAGGAAAAAGGCTTTGTCAACGAGCCTATCCCAGAAGGAACAGACATCAAGGCTGAGATACGCCGGATGTGCAAAGAGAAGAATGCCATCATCATGGCGCACTATTACACAGAGAGCGACGTTCAAGACATCGCCGACTTCGTGGGAGACAGCTTGGCACTGGCGCAAAAGGCTGCCACCACTGATGCTGAGATTATCGTCATGTGCGGCGTTCACTTCATGGGCGAGACCAATAAGATACTCTGTCCCGACAAGAAGGTGCTGGTACCCGACCTCAACGCCTCGTGTTCGCTGGCCGAGAGTTGTCCGGCCGACGAGTTCAAGCAGTTTGTTGAGGCGCATCCCGACCACACCGTGATTAGTTATGTCAACACCACTGCTGCCACAAAGGCCG
This sequence comes from uncultured Prevotella sp., assembly GCA_902488665.1. Taxonomy (GTDB): domain Bacteria; phylum Bacteroidota; class Bacteroidia; order Bacteroidales; family Bacteroidaceae; genus Prevotella. Next base: position 4,494 of record CABTXD010000051.1, read on the forward strand.
TCACCGACGTAGTGGTAACCAGCAGCAATGCACGCCAAATCGTTGAATCATTCCCCAAAGACACCCCGATTATCTTCGGTCCTGACGAGAATTTGGGCGGGTACATCAACAGTCTGACCGGCCGTAACATGCTGCTTTGGAAGGGTGCCTGCCATGTGCACGAGAAGTTTTCGGTGGAAAAGATTCTCCAACTCAAGGCCGAACATCCCGGTGCTAAAATCTTAGCACACCCCGAATGCAAAGGACCTGTGGTTAAATTGGCCGACAAGGTGGGCAGTACGGCGGCCTTGTTGAAATACAGCATCACCGATGAAGCGAAAGAATTCATCGTGGCTACCGAGAGCGGCATCCTGCATGAGATGCAGAAATCGGCTCCGCAGAAAACATTTATCCCTGCTCCTCCCAACGACAGCACGTGCGCTTGCAACGAGTGCAACTACATGAAACTCATCAACATGCGCAAGCTATACAACTGTTTGAAGTATGAATGGCCCACCATAGAGGTTCCTGCTGACGTGGCTCGAAAGGCCATTCGCCCCATCAACCGCATGCTGGAAATATCCAAGAAGCTGGGACTCTGACCGCTTTTCACACGACTACATGCCAGTCAACTCATCATTTTTCATCATCACAAAATCAAGAAATCATGCTCTCCGTACAAGAATTGAACGACAAATTGTTTGACCTCGCCTTCAGTGAAGATATTGGTGACGGCGACCACACCACACTGTGCTGCATCCCCGCCGATGCCATGGGCGAATGTAAGCTACTCATCAAAGAGGAAGGAATATTGGCTGGCGCAGACATAGCCCAAGAGGTGTTCCATCGTTTTGACCCCAACTTGGAGGTCGAGATACACATACCCGATGGTACGCACGTCCGTCCGGGCGACATCGTGCTGACGGTAAAAGGGCGCGAACAGAGCCTCTTGCAGACCGAGCGATTGGTGTTGAACATCCTGCAACGCATGAGCGGCATTGCCACCATGACGCACCGCTACCAGCAAGCCTTGATTGAGGCCGGCACAAAGACACGCGTGCTGGACACCAGAAAAACCACACCGGGCATGCGCATGCTCGAGAAAGAGGCGGTGAAGATAGGCGGGGGCATGAATCATCGTATCGGATTGTTCGACATGATTCTGCTCAAAGACAACCATATCGACTTTTGTGGGGGCGTTCGCAACGCCATCTCGCGCGCCAAGAAGTATTGCAAGGAGCATGACAAGAACCTGAAAATAGAGTGTGAGGTGCGCAATTTCCAAGAGTTGGACGAGGCATTGGCCGAGGGATGCGACCGCATCATGTTCGACAACTTCACGCCCGAGCAGACCCGCCAGGCCGTAGAAAAGGTCAACGGACGCTGCGAAACCGAATCGAGTGGCGGCATCACGTTCGAAACCATGATTCCATACGCCAAGGCGGGGGTAGACTTCATCTCCTTCGGCGCGCTCACCCACAGCGTGAAGGGACTGGACATGAGTCTGAAAGCCGCTGGAAGTGACAAGCTCAAAATCTAAAAAAGACTGGTTTGAAGCATCAGCCTAAACTGGTTTTTGAATCTAAAAACACTGGCGAAAACTGAGTGTTTTCGTTACTATTGAATACACACTCATTCAAGACTGGGTTGACGTGCGGCTGCGTTGGTTCATTTCTTTCGGACTCACATAACAGCCATTCACCTTCAAAGGCTCCAGATGCAAGGCGATGTGCGTATGCTCACCGAACTGCTCGCGCAACCTTTTTTCGATGCGGGTGGCCTTCTCATGCGCCTCATAGAGCGACATCTCGCCCGGCATTCGCACGTGCATCTCAATGGCTATCTTGTTGCCAAGACGGCGCGTGCGCAGGTTGTGGATGTCCGCCACACCCTCCTCCTCGGCCGCCAATGCCACCATTTGCGCCTCAACGTCTTCGGGCAAACTACCCTCCAACAGTTCATTGGTGGCTTGAACAATTAGTCCGTAGGCCGCTTTCAAGATGAAGAAACTCACGATGATGGCCGCCAGCGGGTCCAGTACCGCCCACTGCGCGCCCAACAGAATGGCGCCACCAATACCGAAAGCCGTTCCGATGGACGACAGGGCATCCGACCGATGGTGCCAGGCATTGGCCCGCACGGCCTGGGAGCCCACCTCACGCCCCACCTTTTCGGTGAACCGATAGGCCCACTCCTTCAGCGCGATGCTCACAATGGCCGCAATGAAGGCTATCATCCCCGGCGACCTTAGCTGCTCACCGTTAACGACAGCCCACGTCTTGGTCAGGCCGTTGTAGCAAATCATGGCGCCCACGCCCATCAAGGCAATGCCGATGAGGGCGGTGGCCAGCGTCTCGTATTTGCCATGCCCATAGTCATGATCCTCGTCTTGCGGTTTGTTGCCGAGCTTAACGAAGAGCAGTACCACGATGTCGGTCATGAAGTCGGACAGCGAGTGCACGGCATCGGCTATCATGGCAGCCGATCCGCCCAAGATTCCGGCCGTGAACTTGAGCGCCAGCAACACAGCATTGATGATGCTGCCGGCAATGGTGACACGGTATATGGACTGTTCTCGCTGACGGTCGGAATCGGATTTTTCCATCTATGTTTTGAGATTAAAGGGTTGCTCCTGCAAATATAGTGATTTTTAACTACACGCTGTGTACGCCTTTAGAATATCTGCAAAATAACATTACGCTCAATCTCATTTTCTAATGTAGGTGGCGGTTCACTCTCCTGAAACGATTGATCATTCAAATATTTTTATTGGGTCAACCGTTATTTTTCTGGTTTTTATATTTAACTTTGTGTTCGTATTCACCTTCTGCGACACGCAACCGATATGGCTAAGGTGAGATTTTCGATGCAGGAACATCTACAGGAACATCATCTATTCACGAAAAGAAGAATGTGTACTGCAATCCGCAATTGATAGTTATTCACGTTCACGAGTTTGCCCACACCACCCCTTGGGAAACAAGACCTTCTTATTCATTCAAAACCATCATCATGAGAAATTATCTACTTTCACTCCTCGTTGCTCTTTTGGCGGTCACGGGTTGCCTTCCATTGGCAGCACAAGAGGCTTATGCCGTATTTACATTCGACAAGACGCTCACTTTCTATTATGACAATCAGCGCGCCACACGTCAGAATTATGAGCGCATCTACGATATGCCCAAACCTGGGGAGGAATCCACTTGGGCAGGAAATTATTTCAACCGTCAGAAAAATGTTATGCACGTTGTGTTCGATGCCTCCTTTTCCGGGTACCGTCCCTCCAGCACCAATTCTTGGTTCGCATATTGCGGCAATTTGCAGGGCATCAAGGGTATACGAAACCTTAACACCCAAAACGTCGCCGACATGGGCAGCATGTTCTCTGGCTGCAAGGCATTGACATCGCTCGATGTGAGCAACTTCAACACCCAAAACGTTACCGACATGACCGACATGTTCTTTAACTGCGAGGCATTAACATCGCTCGATGTGAGCAACTTCAACACTGAAAACGTCACTAGAATGAGTTTCATGTTCGCTGGCTGCCAAGCATTGACATCGCTCGATCTAAGCAACTTTAACACCCAAAACGTCACCAACATGGCGTGGATGTTCTCTGGCTGCGAGGCATTGACATCGCTCGATGTGAGCAAATTCAATACCGAAAACGTCACCAACATGTGGAGAATGTTCCATGACTGCTCGGCATTGAAATCGCTCAACCTAAGCAACTTTAACACCCAACATGTCACCGACATGAGCTACATGTTCTCTGGATGCAAGGCTTTGACATCGCTTGACCTGAGCAACTTCAATACCAAACATGTCACCGACATGGGCTACATGTTCTCTGGCTGCCAGGCATTGACATCGCTCGACCTAAGCAACTTCAACACCAAAAACGTCACCAAGATGTGGAGCATGTTCTCTGACTGCAAGGTATTGACATCGCTCGACCTAAGCAACTTTAACACCCAAAACGTCACCTATATGATGAACATGTTCTCTGGCTGCAAGGCATTGACATCGCTCGACCTAAGCAACTTCAACACCCAAAACGTCACCAACATGTGGTGCATGTTCTCTGGCTGCGAGTTCCTGGCCACGATTTTCTGCAACCGTAACTGGGAAGATGGTCATAAAGTTCTAGATAAAGAGATGTTTGAAAACTGTACGAAGCTGAAAGGTACCTACACTTCGTTCAACGCAAACAAAATCGGCATTGAGATGGCTAACCCCACCACGGGTTACTTCACAGGCAAAACCACAGGTATTGACCATTGAAGACTGACAACCAGGCAGGCGAGGACAAATATACGACCTCTGCGACCGTTGCGTGAACGAGACCTACAAAGGCATCGTTATTAAGAGCGGAAAGAAATATATTCAGAAATAGAAGTTCTATCCCAACCTAACAAAACACTCCACTCCACCCTCCTATAGGAGAGATGGAGTGGATTGTTTTCGAATGGTTACAAACAACGACGGAGATAAATTCCAGATGCATCACACCATTGCCCAAATATGTTTCGGAGCGTGATAAATCATGCCCCTATGGGTGACACCGATTATCTTCAATTCAGTAGGGGGTAAGTAAATTCTTCTAAGAGACAATCATCGTAGGAGAAAAATGCGAAGGGTGTCGTCAGTCTGGTTCTCTCGAAAGCTTTGAGTTCCTCACAACGGGAGATGTATGGGGCGATGCGCTCGGCATTGTCGTGTGCAAATTCCGCGAGTCGCATCATGGCTCGGTATTGTCGCGAAGCAGGACGCACGGAAGGGTTGCTAAGGTCGTGATATACCCCGATGGTGCCGTCCCACCCTTTCTCATACCACGAATCCTGCGGGATAAAAGCCAGGGCGTAAAGGCTTTTCTGCTTCAATGAGAAGTCTGTAGAGCGCGCACTCTCTTCCAACAGGTTGATGGCATGGGCCACGAAGTCCATGTTGCCCGTCTTGGTGCTGTCTTGCGCAGAGCTGAGACCATACTGCGTGAGCCACCAGCAGTCGCCCAAATAACTGGCCTGATAATAGAGCGAGGCCAGTTCGTAGGCCTTTTCGAGACGCTGCTCCGATGGCCGCATGTTGCGATAGAGATGCTGCACAGCAAGAATACGATGGCAAAACTCTACTTTCCGGTTTGTGGTAAGCAGGGGCATGTAACCCTCAAACTCGTCCCCCACTTTCTGTTTGGTCAGCCATCGCTCCGTCTCATAGCTGCGATGACGAACATAAGGCACAATGTTCTGGGTATTCAAAAAGGCCATACTCACTTTTTCAAGATAGGGAATAGCCTCGGCAAACATCCCTCGTGCCATGAGTTTGGTGCCGATCAGGTCGTTGTAATAATCGGCATCGCGATAGCATTTACCCCACACATAGCGTTGCAGGGCATCCTTGGGCTTCTTGCTGAGGAAACGCGCGTAATGCTTGAGCTGCTCCACATTAACGCTGTCGAGAGCCGCGAAATACTCGCCAAAATAGTCTGAGTTCCATGGCTTGTCGGCGGCCTTGAAGTCAGGATGTCGCCAGTTGGGCATACCCCCAATGTGATTGGACTCGTTATCCATCATGCAGAGCATCGCCATGGCCATCGTGCGGTCGCCCGATTTGAAATAGCGGGGCACCAATCCATTGTACACGATGCGTTCTTTCACGTCACGATAGTGGTCGTCGGTCAGCACACTGTCGGTTATATCCTGCTTCGACTTGGCATCGAGCCACTGCAATTCGGCCGCCATCCATTGGCGATACTTCTTTTTCATCGGCTCCACAAACACCGAGTTGGCCGCGTAGATGGCGCGCGCATTGTCCTTCATGCGGGGCGTTCCGTTGAGGGTAAGCGCTTTGGCGAGGTCGATTTTAGCTTGTTGATAGTCGCCCATTTGGTGTTCCAGACAACCTATGGCCGACATCCAGAGGCAGGGCGTACGACTCTTTCCACTGGCCAGCACCTTACGGGCAAAATCGATAAACTGCCGAGCTTCGGGCTTATAGATGGGCTGCGCACCTATCTCCCTAATCCAGTTCACCTTGTCGGAATCCTCCGGATAAACTTCTTTCGAGAGCCATTCGTTGGCGTAGACATCCTGCGTTTCCTGCAAGTTGTTCACAAAGTCCTGCACAAGATAGAGCAACGTGGGCGAATTGGGATTTTCGGCAAACACCTTGCTGATACCGGCAAGGTTGCGATAGTTGCGCACGCTGTATTGCAAACTTGCAAAGTCTTCCTGCGCAGCATAGATTTCTACAGCCTCACGACGTTGCCCAAGGCGCAGGAGACAACCCGCATAGAGGTTTTGCATCAGGTCTCGGTAGACGCTTTGTGGCAGTTTTTGTCCCTGCCGCATCCAACAGTTCATGGCCTCGCGATATTGTTTCAGGGCGAAATGCGTGCGCATCACCATCAGCATATACTGCGCCCGAAACCTTTTTCCCTTGTATTTTCGGGCCTCAGCCTGAAGTTCTCGCATGGTGGCCTGGCTCTGGGCAATTTTCTCCTTCGACGGATATTCCCAAGCGTCGTAAAAGACAGAGGCATCGATGTAAGAATTGAGCAGCCTCAGGTAGCCCATCATCTCGGTGTCTCCCCTGCGCTTGGCCACATCCATCACCACCTCCCTGCTCCATCGATAGGAAGAAAAACGGGGATCGTTGCCAACGTATTTTTTCCAAAACACCTCGGTCTCGGTTGCGAAACGATCTCCCATCAAGCTGCGATGAAACACGCTGAATAGGTAATAGTTGTGGGTAGGCCACTCGAATGCGCATGCCATTGCACCGAGACAGGGCATCAGGGCCAGGATCAGGGTAACTAATCCTGTACGAAAATTAATGCTGCTGATAGATATTTTCATAGTCGTTGGAAGTAAAACGGTTGATATTCTTGTTGTTGAGATGATAGAGTATCACCTCGCTGTTGGCTTCCGGGCGCAGACTGTCAACAGCCCGCCGGGCAGCCATGATGTCGTCAAGTTCCGGCTGACGCGTGGCTACGCTGTCGCCCTGCAACACGGGAAAATCGTCATCACCATGCATAATGCCCACATATTTGCCATCGCGGAACAGCACACGCCACGTGAATAGCGGGTAAGCGACGTTGAGGGGCAATTTGTATCGGGGAAAACTGTGCAGATAAGGTCTCACGTCTTTCATGTCGAGAATGGGCTTATGGACGGAGAGTTGGGTAAAATCGCCGGTGTTGTACATCATCAGGGTGCCCTTGTCCACAGGTGGAACTTCGAGCGACAACTGATGCAGACGGATGGTAGCCGACAGTGTCAACCTATGCTCGTGGCAGAGATCGCGCATACGTCGGAGCATACTGAAATAGCGTTTCTGCGTACTCATGGTCCAGTCGCAGTCTATTTGGATTTCCCTGATGCCCTTGATGTCGTGCGTTTCGTTCATCTGTAGAATACGGCGAAACACTTGGTCGGCTATGTCATCAATGCTTCCCGCTTGGAAGCGATTGACAATATACACCACGGGCACAATCTCCACACCTTGCGGCAGGGTGTCAGCAAAGGCGATTGTGGCATTGGGCATGGGGTGCATCTCGTCGTCTGGTGTCACGTCGAAATATCTCACGTAGAGTTTTTTCACATGGTGCATGCGAAGGAAGGCACGCTCAGCAGAATCAAGTCGGAAAGTGGTGCGCCAGTAATATATGCTGCGGGTGGCAACTTCGTTTGGTTGTCTGCCACCACAAGCTGCAAGGAGCAAAATACAAAAGAGTGATATCCAAAGTTTAGTCATTCTCCGGAATTTTTGAATAAAATTATAAAAATATTGACTAACAACAAAAACAATGAGAACAAATATTGGCAAGGAAGGCAAAAAAAACACCATTTCGAGCCAGGACACACGAGTCGCGGCATGATGGATTCCTTTTCAGCCAGCACTTTTATACGCTTTTCCTCGCTCGTTTCCCAATCTTTTTCGTAAATTTGCACATTATAATATAAACGTTTATCATAACGACATGTCATTAAAATGTGGTATTGTAGGGTTGCCAAACGTAGGCAAGTCTACCCTATTCAACTGCTTGTCGAGTGCCAAGGCACAGGCAGCAAATTTTCCTTTTTGTACGATTGAGCCCAACGTGGGCGTGATAACGGTACCCGATGAACGGCTCACCAAATTAGCAGAGATTGTACATCCGGGACGCATTGTGCCTGCCACATGCGAGATAGTAGATATTGCAGGATTGGTAAAGGGAGCGTCCAAAGGCGAAGGCTTGGGCAACAAATTCTTGGGAAACATACGCGAATGTGATGCGCTGATACACGTTATCCGCTGTTTCGACGATGACAACGTGGTACGCGAGGGCGGTATGGCGGTGAATCCTGTCAGTGACAAAGAAGTGATTGACACCGAATTGCAACTCAAAGACTTGGAGACCATTGAGGCACAACTATCCAAACAGCAAAAAATAGCTGCTTCGGGCAACAAGGAAGCCAAGACGCTTGTTACCGTATTAGAAGCCTACAAGGAGGTGTTGGAGCAAGGAAAGAACGCACGAACGGTGTCGTTCGACACCAAAGAGGAAGAGGAGGCAGCGCACAACTTGTTTTTGCTGACCACCAAACCAGTGCTATATGTATGCAATGTGGACGAGGCAAGTGCCAAAGAGGGCAACGCTTATAGTACCCAAATAGAGAAGATAGCCCAGGAAGAGGGCGCCGAAGCCATGGTGATTGCCGCCAAGACAGAAGAGGATATTGCGTCTTTGGAGACCTACGAGGACAAGCAAATGTTTTTAGAAGAGTTGGGATTGACCGAAAGCGGCGTGAACCGCCTCATCAAAAAGGCTTATTCGCTGCTCAACCTGCAAACCTTCATCACGGCTGGCGAAATGGAAGTAAAGGCTTGGACGTACCACAAAGGCTGGAAAGCGCCACAATGTGCTGGCGTCATCCATACCGATTTCGAGAAAGGTTTTATCCGGGCAGAGGTCATCAAATACGATGATTACATCAAATATGGCAGCGAGAGTGCCGTCCGTGAAGCTGGAAAATTAGGTATTGAGGGCAAGGAATATGTGGTGCAAGACGGTGACATCATGCACTTCCGCTTTAATGTTTAACAATCGACAATTGGGCTAATAAGGCTAATAAGGCTAATAGGCCCAATAAGCCCAATAAGCCCAATAACAAAACAATATGATAGACCAACTACTTTACATCCTGTGGAATCCTGATTTAGAGATATTCCGCATCGGCAATTTTGCCATTCGTTGGTATTCAACCTGCTGGTTGATAGGACTTGCCTTGGCATACTTCATCGTGAAATGGCTCTACAAAGACCAAAAGGTGAAGGATGCGTATTTCGATCCGCTGTTTATATATTGCTTTTTGGGCATTCTAATCGGTGCCCGATTGGGACACTGCCTGTTCTATCAGCCCGAATACTTTTTGTCTTCGTGGACGCATGTCGTCGAAATGTTCCTGCCTATCCACCAAATGGCAGACGGTTCATGGAAGTTTACAGGGTACGAGGGATTGGCTTCGCATGGTGGTACGATAGGACTCATGGTGGCACTCTATCTGTACTATCGCAAAACAGGCATGAACTTGTGGCATGTACTCGACGACATTGCCATCGCCACTCCTATCACTGCGTGCTTTATCCGTTTGGGCAACCTCATGAACAGCGAGATTATCGGCACGCCAACCAATGTGCCTTGGGCTTTTATTTTTGAGCGGGTAGACATGACGCCACGCCACCCAGGACAGTTGTACGAAGCGATTGCCTACTTTGTCTTCTTCTTCGTCATGCTGCATTTCTACAAGCGAACCTCCAAAGAGGTGGGCACTGGCTTCTATTTCGGCTTGTGTCTGACCCTCATTTTCACGTTCCGCTTCTTCATAGAATACACCAAGGATATACAAGTTGACTTCGAATCGGGTATGATTTTCAACATGGGACAACTGCTGAGCATTCCTTTCATCATCCTTGGCATTGCCTGCATGAGGGGTGGAAAATGGATGAAAAAGTTGGGAGCGAACTAATATTTTCGCCCTCTCTCTAAGACTTACCGAGGCATCCACCCTACTTTGAAAGAAGGAAGGTGGGTGCCGATGAACAAAATAACAATCAACATACCTTTTTATTCATGACTAACAAAACCTTTATCTTATTGGCTTTCTTAGCCTTGAGTGGTGCTTGCATGGCACAAAATAGAGTGGAAAAAGAACTTTCCTCATGGCAATTCTCTCGCAATGGCGATGCTTGGCAACCAGTAACAGTGCCACACGACTGGGCAATCAAAGGACCGTTTGACAAGCAATGGGACCGCCAATTCTTGGGTATCACGCAAGACGGACAACGCACCCCTATATGGCACACAGGACGTTCGGGCGGACTACCTTGGTTGGGACGTGGCGAATATCGCACCACCATCAACGTAAACAACCTCGATGCACGCACAGAACTTTATTTCGATGGCGCCATGAGCGAGCCTGTTGTCTATGTCAATGGCACGGAAGCGGGTCGGTGGGCGTATGGATACAACGCTTTTCGCATCGATATCACGCCCTACTTAAAACGAGGGGGCAATGAGATACTGGTCAAACTGAACAACTTGGAGGAGAGTAGCAGATGGTATCCGGGAGCTGGACTATATCGCCCAGTAACGCTGATTACGACCAATAAAACCTATATAGACCCTTGGCAAACGTATTTCCGCACCCTCTCCGTTTCGCAACAGGGAGCAGAGATTGCCGTGAATGCACAAACCAAGGGACTCAGAGAGAACGACAAGCTCAAGACGCACATTATTCTAAGAGACAAAGACGGTAAGACGGTTGCACAGAACACTGTGGAAAACGATGCGAAAGGGGATGTGGCAACGACGTTGAACATCAAGAATCCCCAACTTTGGAGTCCCGAACATCCCTATCTCTACACGTTACAAATCTGCGTGAAACGAGGGCGTAAAACTTTGGATGCCACCTCACAGCAGGTGGGAATCCGCACCATAGCCATTACGAAAGAGCATGGTTTTCAGCTCAATGGCATCACACGAAAGTTCAAGGGCGTATGTCTGCACCACGATTTAGGACCCCTTGGAGCCGCTGCCAACAAGGCTGCCATGATTCGACAGATACGCATCATGAAAGATATGGGCGTAGATGCCATCCGTACTGCGCACAACATGCCGTCGCAAATGCAGATGCAGGTGTGCGACTCCATGGGGATGATGGTCATGGCAGAGAGCTTTGACGCATGGAAAGAACCAAAGGTAAAGAACGGTTACAACCGGTTTTACGATGAATGGTGGCGCAAAGACCTTACAAATCTGATTTTAGGGCATCGCAATCATCCATCTATCGTGATGTGGAGCATTGGCAACGAGATACCCGAACAAGCCAACCAGCAGGGTACAGAGCGCGCCAAAGCCATGGTGAAGTTTTGCCATAGCCTCGATTCTACACGCACCGTCACCTGCGGTGTGGACAATCCAGAGGGCAGCGTCGATTGCGGTTTCTATGCTGCCACAGACGTACCAGGCTTTAATTATCGTGTGTTCCTTTACGAAAAACTCATCGACAAGCTACCACAAGGGTTCTTGTTGGGCTCGGAAACATCGTCAGCAGTGAGTTCAAGAGGGGTATATAAATTCCCAGTAGAAGAGAAAAACATGGCTACCTACGATGACGGACAATGCTCATCGTACGATGTGGAGAAGGTGAGCTGGGGCAGTTACCCCGATGAAGACTTTGCCAAACAAGACGATCTGCCCTACTCTATCGGTCAATTCGTATGGACGGGCATCGATTACATCGGTGAACCCACTCCTTATTACAGCTATTGGCCCTCACGAAGCAGCTATTTTGCACCAGTCGACTTGGCAGGCTTGCCCAAAGATCGCTATTACCTGTATCGCTCGGTGTGGAATACTTCCTCTCCCACCCTGCACCTCTTGCCACATTGGACATGGCATGGACGGGAGGGAAAAGTAACACCCGTGTACTGTTATACGAGTTATCCCGAAGCCGAACTCTTTGTCAATGGCAAGAGTCAAGGACGCATCAAGAAGAACAAGGCATCCAAATTAGACCGTTACCGCTTGCGCTGGAACAACGTGGTGTATGAGCCGGGCGAACTGAAGGTAGTGGCTTACGACGAAAAGGGCAATGAAGTGGCTCAACAAACCATTCACACCGCCGGTGCGCCTCATGCACTCAAGATTGAAGTAGACAAGCAACAGCTCGCAAACGACGGCAAAGACTTACTGTATTACACCATTAGTATGGTAGACAAAGACGGCAACCTCTGTCCCGATGCCAACGACCTATTGCTCTTCGAAGTGTCAGGTGCTGCCCGTTTTAAGGCTGTCTGCAATGGCGACGCCACGTCATTAGAGCCGTTCCACCTCCCCAATATGCACCTTTTCCACGGCAAATTGGTGGTAACAGTGCAAAGCAACGGACAGAAAGGACAAGTGCATTTAACCGTCAAAGCCCCTAAATTTGGATTCGGCGCACGACACACGCTGTAAATGGAAGAAAGAGATTGTTCAAGTGGTTCACCACATTTCAACACATTTCCCTTGTATTTTAACCCAAATCGGTCATTAGAAATTTATTCTCTATTTTCTAATGACCGATTTGGGTTAACGCTTTTATTCTCGCAGTCTTCAGCCTTGAATCCTTCGAATAGGGTTCCCTACTAGCCATGACCACCGATTGGAGCTACCTCAGCAAGTCTGACAAGAGGACCTCGCATATCGGCATATTGCAATCTGGTTGTGCAACTTCCTTGAAACACAGACTTGAAATCATGGCAATCACACATACTTTTGGAATCCGACATGAACGGTATTTATGTTAATAAATCGTAAATATTAGTTTGATTTTCAAAATATATTTCAATAATATCGATTATTTTTCATAATTTTGCAAAAGTATTATTACTACCTAAATCGTTATAGCTAATGCCACTGATTAAGAAAGTATCGATCAAAGATATTGCAGAGGCTGCGGGCGTTTCCACGACCCTGGTTTCGTTCGTACTCAACGGAAAAGCTGAGGAATACCGCATCAACGCTGACACGGCGAAACGTATCATGGATACGGCCGAGAGCATGCGCTATCGACCTAACATTGTGGCACAGAGCCTGCGCGGAGGGCGTTCGCGTGTCGTCGGTATCGTATTACCAGACATATCCAACCCTTTCTTCTCTTCTTTGGCACGTCTGTTTGAAGACATGTCTGCCAATTTTGGCTACACTGTCTTTTTCGGTAGTTCAGACGAACGTCCAGACCGCATGCGGAAAACAGTTGGAAACCTAATCAACCGCGGCGTGGACGGTCTGATTGTAGCCCCCTGTGAAGATACGGAAAGCTACCTTGTCAACGTGGCCAAAAATGATGTCCCGTTGGTACTCATAGACCGCTACTTCCCTGATACAGACATTAGTTATGTGGGATTGAACAATTACAAAGCCACCTACGACGCAACCAACTATCTGCTCAATTCAGGCTACCAGAGACCAGCGTTTATTGCCTACGACCTAAACCTGATTCACATGAAAGAACGTACACGTGGATACTGCGAAAGTATGAAGAACGCAGGGAAGGAATCGGTGAGCAAAGTGTTCTATCTACAACAAAAAGTTGTAGTAGACCAGGCTGACGAACTGATGAAACGCGTGTTATCAGCAGGCTTCGACTCACTTATGTTCGCCACAAACCTCATTTCACTTTCGTGCCTGTATGCCATTCGGACACTCAACGAGAATGAAACGAGTAAGATAGGACTGGTGGGGTTCGACGGCAACCCAGTATTCGACTTTTATGAGCGCCCTATAGCCTATGTTAAACAACCCATGGATCAACTTGTGAAATACACGTTAGAGGCACTAATGGATAAGATTAACGGAAAAGAGGCACCGTCCATGTTGATTGATGGAAAACTCGCTGTAACAGGTGGAAAAGGATTGCCTCATGCAGAAGACGTTATAACGTAAACCAAATAGGGAGGTGTCGCTGGATGCAAAACAAAAAAC
>CABTXD010000052.1:0-17673 GCA_902488665.1 uncultured Prevotella sp.
GCAATTGGCTGCATTCCTTGATTGATGCCCATGACGAACATGATGAAAACTACGGCTATACTATTGGCGATGCCATAAGCTCCTACTGCCATATCACCTCCATAGCGCACAAACTGATTGTTCATGAAGATAACAATGATGCAAGCGCAAGCGTTCATCAAGAAAGGAGAGATGCCAATGCCGATAATATTTTTTACTAAATCTGTTTTAAGGCGATAGATACCTCTTTTAAGATGTAACAACTCGTTGGGGTTGCTAAACAACTTGAGCTGCCAAACCAATGCGATGGCTTGTGAAATAATCGTGGCAAAAGCGGCTCCACGAATACCCCAGCCCCACCAAAGAATAAAGATGGCGTCGAGGATAATATTCATAACCACCGTAAACATGGTGGCGTACATGGCTTGATTGGGCTTGCTGGCAGCCCGCAGCACGTTGTTCATACCAAAATACATGTGCGATATGATGTTACCAATTAAGATAACTTGCATATAGTCTCGTGCATAAGGCAAGGTATTTTCACTGGCACCGAAAAATAAAATGATGGGATCTAAAAAGATTAAGCAGATAATTCCGAAGGCAAGTCCTATAATAATATTTAATGTAACAGAGTTGCCCAAAACATTCTCGGCAATATCGTAGTCCTTCTGTCCCAACTTCACAGAGATAGCAGTAGACGATCCTACACCTACAGCAGCACCAAAAGCGGCAGACAAGTTCATGAGCGGGAAGGTAATAGCTAATCCTGAAATAGCTAACGGACCCACCACCTGACCGATGAAAATGCGGTCTATCATATTATATAGCGATGATGCCGTCATGGCAATCACGGCCGGCATGGCGTATTGCATCAGTAGTGCCCCTACAGGTTTAGTACCTAATTCTAATGTCGCTGCTTTATTATCCATGAACATCTCCTTATTATCTTTGCAAAAGTACGAAAATATTCTATACTTTAGACATTAATATGAAGATAAAACTAACCACCAGTTGTCCTTTCATTTCAAAACTGTAGCAGTTAGGGCGATACATATCATGTAAAAATTGATGTGTGTTTATCCGAATAAAGAGAGTCGGTATTAAAAAATGAAAGTAAGAAACGTTCTGTCAGAAAGTTTCTTACTTCCAAGGGGTCATAAAGAGTTGTTTCATTATTATTTGAAACAGCTTTTATTATTTGGTTTCTACCAAGATAGGTCTGATACAGTTTCCATTATTAGCATCGCCACCATTTTGATTAATGTAGAATCCATCGCGGTCGAACGATACTTCAAAAGCATAATTATCTGTTTTATTGAACAGTTGGCTTGTCCAATAATAACCGCCATATCCAGCATTTTTTATCTTGTTTTCAAAGCGATACCCTGCTAATGGTAAAAAGAGATTTTTCTCTACTTCAGCTTTCGAGAACTCTTTAGCTATGGTATTTGTTTTACCAAAATCTCCTGCGGCTTCTGTAATCAGACAGCCATAAAGTTGCTTGCCGTTATCTAATGTAATATAACCTAACTGCCAATCGCACCCATCTTTTAAGTAATTCCAATCGGCTTTAGACGGCATGCGCCATTTACCTTTCGTAGCCCAAAATGCCAAATCACCATATTTTGCTTCGTCGAAGTTCTTGGTCTCATCTTTACAATCAATATCTTTATACATTTTTCCAGAGATGTCGTAAATATCCCAAGGTCCAGTACCAAAGGCCTTTACAGCGTCTGCTCCCTGGGTTATGGCTACATTGCCTAATACTCCCCATCTGAAATGATCTACTTGCGTATCACTGAGGTTACATTTGGTATTTCCTTCGCCAGCTCTTCCATAGACAGCATTGAAGTACTCCCATTGGTTGGCAGCAATTCGCCACTTTCCATTATCATAAACAAGGTTTCCCATTGCCCATTTTTTACCACCCATAGTAATAAAGCGTGGTTCATCTTGTGGCTCTTCCTCCTTGCCTTTTATCTCTTCAAACACGACATCTTTGATTTCGCTTGTTGCAATAGTAAGTACTTCACCGTTTACTTTGTTTATCTTCATGTTGTATTCTTGAGCATTGATACTTATCGCAATAGCTGATAAAACAAACGAGAGAATGATTTTTCTTTTCATATTTCTTGTGAATTATTGTTTATATTGTTTTCTATACAAGTTATTTATTTACAATTTTAATTACATTTTTATTTGAATGGAAAATGTAAACGCCATGTGGCATGGTTGAAACATCAATATTCACACAACCTTGCGAATCGGCTTTGTAATGTGCTACTTCTACTCCGTCGAGGGTGAATACTCTTACGACAGATGATGATGTAAGCCCTTGGTACATTACATGTCCATTGAGAACAATTGGTTTCTGCGCAACTGTTCGTTCTTCTTCAATGTTTGTCGTGGGTTGTTGTTTTGAGAAATAATAGCGTACGACTTGATTGGTGACGATTTCTTTTGTTTCATTGAAATTGTCAGTAATCATCAAATTTCCTCCTTTAAAAGAAATGACGGGTTGTTTGTCCATACCAAAGGTAACAAAACTTTTGTCCTTAAACTCAACGATCAAATATTCTGTTGCCATTGTTCGGAAAGGCGTAATCATGAACAACACGCATGACAGTACGAGCTTGTAATTGATTTTCATTTTATACGTTGTTTATTTTATTATAATTGTTTATCTAATATGTATTTGTCATATCCTCCGGCACACAAAGGTAATAATCTGCTAATCCCTTGTATGTATCATCTAAAAATGTAATATCTTCTTGTCGCACAGTACGTAGAGTAATTATTTTTTTCTTGGGGGCATATTTCCTTAGGTAGGTGATAATGCCACTGTTGCCATCAGTGTGGATATTTCCATTTATATGCAACATTTTAGGCGTGGAGGTTTGTGCGATATGCCATGCCATTGTTGCATCTTTGAGTGCCTGTGCTTCAGAAAGGTGGCTGTTATCTTTATTTGATTTTCCACCACCCAACATTCTCATCATGGCAAATCCTTGTTCCGCTTGTGGGTTTGGCTCGTAGGGAATGGGTAATGGAGGGAAATACTCCTTGGCTTCTTTAGAAAGTGAATCAATGAATGCTAACCCGTGTTCTTTTACCATTACCGCATATCTTCTCGGCACATTTGTTGCCACAGTTGGTATCTTGTTTTCACGAGCGAAGTTGACAATTGGCGCATAATCAGTAACGTAATTGGGCCATATACGCGCCTCTTCTTCGAATCTGTCAGAGAAAATAAGTCCTTGCAGATATTCATTAAGAATGAGTTGATTGTCGGCTTCGAACATCTCCATGCCTAATGCCAAATTGTTTCCATGTGCCAAATAGAGTGATTGCAGAATGCGTAACTCTAACCAGTGAGTAATGGCACAATTATGTATCTCGCCTAAAAATACGACGTCTGCCTTTGATAGTTGTTGCACCATTTGTTGATAATCGATAGCTTTGCCACTGTTGTCGTATAATCGATAAGCATCATAGGTAGTCTGTTGCGCATTTACGAACATGGATCCTGCTGCTACTATAACAAGTAGAAGGGATAGAAATTTATTTTTTTGTTTCATCTGTCTTTATTAGTACTATTCGTTGGTTTAATTTGATATGTTGCTTAAACATTTGTTGTATTTCCTGTGGTGTAATTTGTTGTAAAATAGATTCGTAATGGTTGAAGTCAGCAATGCTCTCCTCATTCTTAATCAATGATGTGAGTGCATTTTTCCACTCTACGGGCGTGTCGTTGGATAGAGCTTGCTGCTTAGCTACTAAAAACGATCGCTTCATTTTTTCAAGATTAGCTGTGCTTACTGCAGTGTCTTGAAATTGCGTGACGATGTTGCAGAGAGTTTGTTCAACCGTTTCCAGATTGTTCTTTTCTGCATCAATGGTAAGTTGTAAATATGCTCGTTGTTGTGGGTATCCATCGTAAAATAAATCGACGTAAGGTGAATATACGATGTGAAGCTTTTCTCGCAGGATATCAATAACGCGCTCTTGCAACAAGTCACGCATTAATTTCATGCAGAGAGACGTTCTCAACCCAGGATGATAGTTGAAGGGAAGTACCATATAGAGTGTTCCCTTTTGATGACTATCACTGTCTATGAATACTTTTCGCACCTCATTGTGTGGTAAGCTTATAGGTCGATTGTCCAAAGGCATGGCATCTTGTTGAGGCATTTCAGAAAAGATAGCGACAGCTTGCGGTATCATTTTTGTCAAATCAAATCCCCCTGTTAGGATGATTGATGTATTGCGCAAATCACCAAATGTGCGCTTATAGTAGGTTGCCAACGTATCTAAATTAAGCTGTTGCCAATCTGCTTTATTCATTAAAAAGGTTTTATCTCTTCCGTTTCCAACCAATGAATCAATGCAAATATCTATGAGTCGGTTGGTATCACGTTTCATCATGCGCTGCAACAAGGTCTCTTTTCCATTATTTGCTATTTCTGATTGTTTCAGATTTTCAAATAGTGCATAATCTAAGCCTGGATGCATTATTTTTTCTCTGATCAAACGAAATAATGAAGAACTATTGCAAACTGGTCCAGAAGCTAATAATTGATGCCAATATTGGTCTACTCCCAAAGCCATTGAGAGTGATTTTTGCATCATGATATCAGACAGCGTATCGTTTGGCAATCCTTGTATACCACCCAAATCTACATAAGCAATAGCGTCGTAGTAGCGTTTTTGCTGTAGAGTTGTAAGATCTGCCATTCCGCCACGTCCTATCCATGCAATGTAAATGGTAGTATCGGCGGTATTGGTAGGTTTGAGCAATAATCGTATTCCATTGGAAAGTCTTATATCGGTTACCTCCAAATTTTCATGATAGTTTTGATCTGTTATTGCTCCTTTTGCAATCTCGTACTTTTTCAGATCCCATTCGGGGCGTTGTATGGCAGTACTTGGAGAACTTGGATGAAGTGGATGGAATGTGTATCTTTCCATGTTTTGCCGTTGCCCTTGTTGCCATGCTTGTATGATTGCTTGCTTGGACAATGAGTTGTCACTATGACTATTGTAAGCTATTAGGCTTGATTTTCGCATTTGTTTCAACAGGAAGCTTAAACGCTTTACGATATCTTTGCTCGTAGTTTTACTTAATAGCACTTTCAGTTGATTGGCTTCTTGATTAGAGTAAATTCGTCTTTCCCCAAAAATAACATAATCGATTAGATCATCGCAAATCTCAGTAGCAGTTTTGTCTTCTTTTTCAACAATCATTTTTTCTTGTTGCTTTTTGATGAGATGTTGAAGTTCTATGGAGCAGATACCTTGCTTGACAATACGTCTACATTCTGCGGAGGCAGCTCTTATGGATTGTAGCAATGTGCTGTTATGTGTTGATGAAAATGAGAATGTAAAGTGATTTTTATTTGCTAAATACCACGAGTCATAGACTTCGCACCTTGTTCCGCTTTCCTTTAATCTGTTGTTAAGTAAAGAACACACAATTGCCATGCGTTTACGTTCAAGCATGTTGTGCAGGTTGGTGGTAAAAGGCATGACATGTGGAATTATCCAATCAATTTTTTGAGTGGTTTGTAAACTATCGGTTAACACCATGTAATTGGTGCCTTTGCTGTAAGTTAAAGGATAGGTGGGAGGTGGAGTTTGCTTGTTAGTGTTTGGAAGATGTCCCAATGTTGTTGATATCAAATGCTTAGCCTCATTAACGTCTACATCTCCAACGATGATAATAGTTGCATTATGAGGCTTGTACCATTTGTTGTAATATTGTAGTAATGCTTTAGGCGTTACAGCTTTAATTTCTTGTTCTGATCCTAAAGGCATACGCTTAGAATATCTTCCTGTTCCTATTTTTAGCGTATAAAAATCATCAGGCAGAGTATAACTGCGAAGTTCTTCTATAATGGTGCCTTTCTCATTTTCAACATGAGATGTTGATATATCAATAGCACCAAGCCAATCGCTTGCCGAATGAAGTGTTAATTGCAGTATTTCAGAACGTTGTTGAGCACCGGTGATTGGTAGAGATAAGGAATAAATGGTACGGTCGAATCCTGTAAACGCATTAATATCTCGCCCATATTTCATTCCTTGCGCCTCGAAAGCCTGTATCATAGTGCGATTGGGAAAATGTTTAGTTCCCTCAAACGCTAAATGTTCCAAGAAGTGTGCGCATCCTCTTTGTTCTTCATCTTCAACCAACGAACCTATTCGCATAATCATCCGCATTTCTATTTTATGCGATTGGTTTGTCGTAGGTACAAGGATGTAACGTAAGCCATTGGTGAGTTTCCCCTCAACAGCATTGGGAGAAAGGGGAGGGAACGTTGTGTCCCTCGCCCTTGCTATAGAAATAGAAAAAACAAGTAGAAGTGATAATAAGCTTATTCTACAAGTTGTTAGTTTTATGTGCATATACCTTTAGGGTATGATATTGTGAATTTTTTATTGTTTACACTTGTCACCGCATCTTAATAGAAGAGGAGATGATTCTGTTCTTTAACCAATATTAAAAGGTATATTCTACATTTATTTGTGTGTAGCCATTCGCCTCATCAAAGTCCCATGGGAATGTAAAAGACATCTTCCCTCCCTTGAAGTCAAGAACAGAGGTAGGCTTGATGTAGTCAGACGGATCGTTCTTATATGAATCCTTGTCTATGGTGCTATATCCGAGCCATCTATTTGGAGAAATACTCCCACCTGCATCAATTACATCTTGGTTGATCAATATCGTTTGCTCATGGTCTTCATAAGGCAATTTGATGGTGACGGAGACATTCCCTTGCTTTACAATGTTCTGTAAACGATCCCATGCAGAGAACTTGTATGAAAAAGGCAACACAGTTATTTCGTCTCCATATACATCCTTTCCCGTTCCTAAGAAATTGATTTTTCCATCTTTAATATTGAGTTCAATATTGTCAAGAGCTGTGGTGAATGTGTCTTCCTTAGGATCAAACTTTACTGCTTTCACAACAGCCAAACCATTAGGTTGTTGTTGGAAAAATTCTGTATCTTCAACCGTCTTCTTTTTAAGTACCATGTAGAAGAAGTCGTTAAGTCCCATTGCATTGGATATCATCTTTAGAACGGGTTTGTCGGCAGTGGCTTTTTCGCTGAGTGTAATAATGGTGTAGCCGTTGAATGTTTCTTTCTCTTTACCTCCAAAGTATTGTTCTTTGTCGTTTGCATTATAACTAACAGTTGCTTTTACCTTTATTTTACCAAGGATGCTTGTGAGGTCAACTCCAAACTTTTCTTTATAACCCTTGATTAAAGATTGTTGTGCTTCTGTTAAGACTGGAATATCACTATCTTGTCGAATGTTAATAGTCACAGGCTTTAATAATTTTACGTTATCATTGCTTATGTGACCCACATTGATGGTAATAGAACGAACTCCTTTAACTAAATGTTTGTTGTTGGATTTGATAGTAAAGGTTTGAACCTTTTCACCTTTCTTGAAAACAAGATTTTGTGTAGAAAGTTCTACAATGTTGTCATCGTTTCCTGAGACCATCAAATTGGCAGTAACGTCTTCCTCTGGTGTAAAGGACAGACTTGCCTTAATCGTGATAGTCGTATTATCATCTTCTGCAATCTCATGAACTCCTTGCAGTTCAAGATTTAGATGATTTGTCATTTGCTCATCCTTATTATCCTCTGTACAAGAGGGTATAAGAAAAAGTGCCAAAAGGGCTGCTAATGTAAATTTAATGGTTTTCATTGTGTAATTGTTATAAAAAATTGAGTTATTTTTATGAGATATTTGCCATTTCCGTGTTATGTCTTTTAGTATGATGTCATGTTAGACGATATCACCTACTTTTCATTTGTCTTTTGTATAATACCATCCTTTGTTTTGGTTGACTTCGGCAAGGTTAAAGCGGTATTCTGCTTTTGGTATAGGGAAAGTCCACCGATAGTCGTCTCCAGATATATAAGCGGAATGTCCCTCGCCCCATAAAGCTAAGCGAGCAAGCGGTCTATTATGTGAACGTTTTAAGTCAAAGTAATTAGTGCCTTCTCCAGCAAACTCTTCGTATTTTTCGTGAAGGATAGAATCGACTAAATTTTTGCCATTCAAATTTTCTGTGAGCATGTTCTTTCCAGTTAACTTTCGATAACTGTTTATCGTTGCAATAGCTTTGTGATTATTTCCTATTTGTGCATAAGCTTCAGCCACCATGAAGATAAGACCTGCCCGCCGCATTTCGTTAAGGTAGGAAACGACCATGTTTTCTTTTTGTAACTTGTTATATTTACCCAAGAGCATGACCTGTTTGTTGTACATCTTTTTGGGTATAATTGCCATTTCATAACGCTTATCCGATTTGTCAATTGCAAAGTTTGGGTTGATGGCAAATAAATCTCCTTTGTTTCTGTCGTATTCCAAATTAGTGAAAACAGGACTATCCATATAAAAAGCAAAAATACGTTCTGTTGAGTTTTTGTCAGTCCATAAAGAATGGTATTCTTTTTCATAGGAGTCCGACTCTGTCTTTGGCATTGTAGAAAGCAGTGAGACAGCATACTCGAGAACTTTATCCCACTGTCCCATATAAAGGTAGAGTTCGGCTAATAAGTAATTAGCTGCATCGTTCGACATCCACATCTGATTTTTGTTGTTAAAGGGATGTTTGGCTGTTTGTAGTAATAAATTCTCGATATAACTCGTACATTCTTTGATAGAACTACGCTGTTTATTCTCTATTCCGAGTGTCGACTTTAGTATGATGCCCATGTCGTCTGGGTTTCTGTCGTAGGCTGGTGCATATATCTTGAGTAATTGCAAATAGCACCAAGCCTTTAATAGTTTGCTTTCCGAGGAAATATTGATGATTTCTTGCCTGTCATCTTCTTTTTCTATCTGCACTTGTGGCAGTCGTTCATCTAAAGCATCACAGATAGCAATAACATTATAATATCCAAGCCAAAGATTCGTGGAAAGTTGTGTGATTTCTTTAGGACGCCACGCATACAGGTTTGTTAATTCTACATTGCTATGAGAAAGTGATGTAGGGCAAAAATCATTTCCTAAGATTGAAAACTCCAATTCGTAATGAGGGTATGCCCTATATGCTGAGGTTAAGAGTGAACGCGCATTTTGAACGTTAGTAATCGCATCGGGGTCTGAAAACATATCCATCGGTGGAATGTTGAGCGAGCACGATGTAAATATCATCGCAGTAATGATATAATGAAACAATAATATATTTTTGCGTGTTATCTTAAACATAATTTCAAAATGTTAGGTTCATATTAAATGTGAACACAGGTTGAAGTGTTCCAGAAAGTTTTCCGCTTTCCGGATCCGACTCCTTAAAGGATGTCCATGTATAGAGATTTGAACCTTGAAATCCCACTGAGGCGAATTGTAAAAAAGGTACATGCTTTTCTAACCATTTTCCTGCAATGCGGTATCTCAATGACACCATGGATAGTTTTAACATGTTGCTTGAACCAACTGTGCGAGAGGTTGCATACAAAGCCATATTTTCTTCAGCCACACTGTTTGCGTAGTAGGGTGTGGGATAAATTTTGTGTTCATCTCCTTGCTTAAACCACATGTGCTCAGTAAGTCCAGCAATAGCATTCTTGTTTGCATTGTCTTTATTGCGCACGTACTTGTAATCAAATTGACGAACACCCGAAAGCGTGTAGTAAAAGCCAACATTCATTTCAAATTCTTTGTACTGAAAATCAACATTCAATCCTCCGTTGTATGGTGGTGTGAGATGACCTAATGATTGGAAATCAGACTTCGTAAGAAATTCGCTTGCTTGTTTTTCCATGCCGTCAGGAGTCTTGAATACTGGATAACCAGTAAGAGGATTGATGCCTAATGAATGAAGCCCATACAGCATATCGTACGATTTACCTACCTCGTAAGTAGGCAGTATATCATCTTCGCTCGTGTATAATCGATTGCCGTCATATAGATCAATAACTTTATTGCGATTATAGCAAAAGTTGGTACGCAAATTTAACCTGCTGTCATAATTGTCAATAATCCTAACGTTAAAGCCCAACTCTATGCCGTTGTTTTGTAGTATTCCAACGTTGCGTTTCATCAATTGAAATCCTGTGCTTGTTGCAATAGGTACATCCAACAGAGCCTCTTCTGTTATGCGATTATACCAATTCGCATCAAATGTAATACGGTGAAATAGTTCAAGGGTTAGACCAGCATCCATTGATTTGTTTTGCTCTGCTTTCAGGTCTTTATTATAAAGCATGAGTAGCTCCAAGGGTCTTACCTCATCATAGCCTCTATTGGAAAATGAGAATGTGCCAATAGTTTGTGATACGGAAACACCATTAAGATTAGCTGTTACGCCATACGATGCTTTTAGGTTCAGTGCAGATATTATCTTATTGCCCTTCAAAAAAGAATAGTTGGTTGGTGTCCACCCTATTCCCGTTGCCCAAGCAGAATTCCAACGTTTCTCTTTAGGAAGAACGGATGATGCATCCGCTTTGTAGGTAGCGTAAATGTCGTAGATATTTTTAAGGGAATAGCCACCTACCACTCCTATACCCAATTGTGCGTTTCTGTCATGTGGGTTTCGTATCTCAGGTTGCCTAAGCCCTTGCAGCGAATGGTTTATGGCAGAAGGTGAGTCTATATTACCCACACCATATCCCGTGATGCCTACTCCTTCATTGTCGTAAAAGTAATAATCAATATTCGCACCAAGGGTAAGGTCGTGTATGTCATTGATGACCCGATTATATGTTGCTCTAAAGTTGCTCGATATGTTTGTTGTCGCATTTTGAGATTTGCTGTATATCCCGCGTCTTAGGATAGGGATACCTTGATGCTGTTCACTGTAAGAGGTAGCAGGAGTAAATCGATGATTATTGCCAAAGCTTAAATCAGCACCTGCAATGTATGCCAATGTTAGTCCTGCAATGGGAGTAAGAGTGAGGTTGGCGGAAAACCCTACGTCTTTATCTGTATGGTCTTGTTGGAATTGGTAAAGCAAGTCTTTGAACCTTTGTCCTGGGTATGAATAAAGTTGCGATGAAGTTGTTTCGTATGGATTAAGGTTATACACCAATGAAGTTGGATCGAAGGTTGTGCCAGTTGGCGTATTCGTTTTTGCGTATGCGCCATTTACTCCCAACATCATATAGCCAATTTTTCCTAATCTTTGGTCTAAACTAAGACGTACGCTATAACGTTGTTTGTCATTTCCTTTCATTCTTCCACCTTGATTGGCATAGTTCGCAGAAACATAATATGTCGTTGAATTGTTCCCGCCTTTCAAACTGAAGCTGTGGCGTTGGTAGATATTATTATGTATCAGTTCGTTAAACCAGTCAGTGTCAATTTTCCGTAATTCATTAAGATATACTTCTCCTTCTTTGATAAGTTGAGCCTTATCAGGATTATCTGCCTCATACTTATTATAATAGTCGGCACTAAAGCGATAACCTGGTGTGGCAGGATTTTGTAAAAGTCGTTCAAATTCCAATTTTTCACTGGAATTCATTAACCGAACTCCTCGTTTTCCTCGTCCCGTAATTCCGATATTGTTGCTGTAGGATATGGTAAGTTTGCCACTATACCCACGTTGTGACGTTATTTCCAAAACCCCATTAGCAGCTTTAACACCGTATAAGGCACATGCTGATGCGTTCTTTAACACCTTAATACTTGCAATATCTTGTGGGGGAAGGTTATAAAAGGTTTCGGCAGCTATTATTTTTCCGTCTAAAACATACAATGGTTCATTGGTCATATTCCCCTTTCTAAATGAAGAGTTTCCACGAATGCGTATTTCAGGGGCTTTACCCAATTCCCCCGTATTAGAAACCATTAATCCTGGTACCATTCCTTGCAGAGCCAATCCCATGTCAATCATTGGCTTATCTTTAAGTGCTCTCATGTCTACATTAACCACTGAACCCGATTTAGCTCGCAAGTCAATCGCATTGATATTGCTTTTTGCACGTATTACAACTTCATTTATTTGATTTACATCTTCTGACAACTTCACATTTAGGCATGGTGTGTTATCTTTACATTTCACTTTTTTTGTGGCATATCCCACATATGAGAATGTTACAGTAAAAGAGTTTTGTCGTGGAATACTTAATAAAAATCGTCCTTCGCTATTTGTAACAGTCATCGTATTAGTGCCATCCACTTTTACTGACACGCCTATTAGAGGCTCGTTATTTGTGTCAGTAACATAACCGAAAACCTTACTTGTTTGAGCATGAGTATTGAGAATGCCTCCTATCATACAGAGCAAGACAAAAATACTCTTCTTGCATGGTATGTTCCCAAATAGCAGCAAAGTCATCTGTACGATTTTGATTGTTGTTGCTGTGTGTTTTGGCTTAATACTTAACATGTATGCACTATTTTACTAACGGATAAGATTGAAGAGCTATTTCTTGCTCTTCAACCATTGTGTCGTTTCTTCTATTACCCAATTGGCTATTAGATCGGATGATGCTGGCAAAATTCCCTCATTGCTGTAAACTATTTCTACGCCATCTCGGGTTAGCTCCGCTTGTTTTTCTTGCATTTTGTGCCTATCTGCCATACGTTTTACGTCTGAAGTAAGATAAATGCCCTGTACCAATATTCGCTTTTTGTGTTGTGCGGCACGTTTTAATATAGGTAGTAGTTCGTTTGCGAAGTCATGTCCCATCTCTATCTGTTGTGCATCAGTATAAGTTATCTTGCTGTTGTCTTTGATGTATTTTTGTACATGTCCTAACATCATGTTCCAAAATCCAATACGTTCTGGGTCGCCATGTGCAAGAAATACCACGGCTTCGTTTGACTCATCTTTCGACATCGCTTTTATTCGTTGTAACATCGTCTTTTCTAACACGTAGCTATAATAGAATGTTGGTCCCATGACGATAGGAACATTGGTATGAACCATCTCGGTATTTTCCTCTGCTAACTCTTCGCGTACATACCTATTATACTTCATGCCAAGAATATTGGGTAAATCTTCTTCCGTGTGACTTGATGGAGCTATGAACAAAGGTAAAGCAAAGATGGTATCTGCTCCTTGTTCCAAACAATCCTTGACTACAGTGGCTATCGATGGTTCTGTATATTCCATTAGTGCCACACGCATATAGTCGATGCCTTTTACGGGATGAGTTGCTAACTTTTGCCGTACGATTGGTTCTAAGTCCAAGACTGGTTTGCGCCAACTGGGCATAGGTGAACCATGCGCTATTACGATTAACGCATTTTTGGCTTGCATGCTACCAACTATTGCCAATATAAATGTTAATGCTAAAAGTTTTTTTCTTAAATTTTTCATTTTCAAAGATGATATATAAATTAGTTATTTCATTATCCGTTCAATGGCATGCTTTGCATGTATCATTTGAGTTTGCAAAGGTAACAGCTCCTAATTGTCAAGGCAATACCTAAATATGATGATTTTTCTCTACATCATTGCTGGTTAGTTTCTCCTGTATCTCCAGCAGTAAGGTCATTTAAGAAATGTAACTTTCGGAATTGTCTGTCAGTGCATTTTTGTTACCATGCATCGCCTTTCAAAATAAAATTGTATTTTTGTATGTGAAATGTCAAAGCAAATGAAACAAAAATTAACGCTTTACGAACTCAACGAACTGGTGAGTGAGACAATTCAAACCGCCATGCCCAACGAATATTGGGTGGAGGCCGAATTGTCTGAGGTACGCGAAGTACGAGGGCACTGTTACATGGAACTGGTGCAGAAAGATGAGCGAACCAACACGCCCGTAGCCAAGGCACCGGCCAAATGTTGGAAGAACAAGTGGATGCTGATGCGCCCTTACTTTGAACGCACCACCGGACAAGTACTGCGCGCCGGTATGAAAGTGTTGCTGAAGGTGTACGCCAATTTCCATGAGGCTTACGGCTTTTCTTGGATTGTTACCGACATAGATCCTGTTTATACGATGGGTGATATGGCAAGAAAAAGACAAGAAATCATCGCTCGTTTGAAAGCCGAAGGGGTGTTCGACCTGCAAAAAGACTTGCACCTATCCATGTTCGCGCGCCGCATTGCCGTTATTTCCAGTGAGCAGGCGGCTGGCTATGGCGACTTTTTATGCCAGTTGAAAGATTGCGAGCAGGGGTTCAACTTTGAGGTTCAGCTCTTTCCTGCCGTCATGCAAGGCGAACGAGTGGAATCCAGCGTTATCGAAGCCTTGAACCACATCAATGCGCAAGTCGATGACTTTGACGTGGTAGTCATCATTCGTGGCGGCGGTGCGACAAGCGATTTGAGTGGTTTCGACACCCTTTCGCTGGCCGAGAACGTGGCTAATTTCCCCTTGCCCATCATCACTGGCATTGGGCACGAGCGTGATGAGAGCGTGTTGGACATGGTTTCGTTCCGTCGGGTCAAAACCCCTACGGCAGCGGCGGCGTATCTCATCGATAACCTGACTGACACCTTGGCTCGGATAGACGATGCGCAAAGTGAGATGGTCCAAATCGTGCGGCACTGCATGGAACAGCAGAAGAATCGATTCGTGCGCGTCTCGAGCAAAATACCGGTACTTTTCTCGCATGTCAGAGTGAGGCAGGAAGAGCGTTTGCAACAATATTTTTTGCAGCTTACCGCCAGGGCTTCGCGTAAAATCTCTGATGCTCAGCATCACATCCAGGTACTTTCAAACAGTTTGAAACCGATGGCCGAGCGCCAAATCGTGACGGAGGGGCATCGCTTGGACATGCTTCAACAGCGATGCAAGTCGTTGGATCCCCAACTGCTGCTAAGCCGCGGCTACAGCATCACGCTGCACCAAGGACGCGCGGTACACGATGCCGGTGAGTTGAAGACGGGTGACGAGATAGAAACGCGCGTGGAGAACGGAACATTCAAATCAATCATTCAATAACATGACCAAAGAAATAAACTATGAAGAAGCTGTTCGGCAGCTGGAAAACATTGTGCAGCGGATGGAAAACGAGGAACTCGACATCGACGAATTGACCACCGAACTGAAGAACGCCCAAAAGCTCATCAAACTTTGTAAGGCGCGCCTGACAAAGGTAGATGCTGACATTAAGAAGATTTTGGAAGAGGATTAACCGATGTTAGGGCAGCAAAAAATATGTTACAATCGTTGTGCATGCGCGATATTTTGCCTATTTTTGCGAAACACATGATGTGATTATAAACCTTTTAAACAGATAAGATGATGAAAAATATTGATTGGGCTAACCTGTCCTTCGGTTATGTGAAGACCGACTATAATGTGCGTTGCTACTATCGTGACGGTCAATGGGGCGAGATTGAAGTATGCTCCGACGAGTACCTTAACATGCACATGGCCGCCGCTTGCCTGCACTATGGACAAGAGGCCTTCGAGGGTTTGAAGGCCTATCGCTGTCCGGATGGGAAGATACGCGTGTTTAGAATGAACGAGAACGCAGCTCGTTTGCAGAGTACTTGCCGCGGCATCGTGATGCCTGAGCTGCCTACCGAGCGTTTTGAAGAGATGGTTAAGATGGTGGTGAGGCTCAACCAAGCGTACATACCACCCTACGAGAGCGGAGCTACGCTTTACATTCGTCCGCTGCTTATCGGCACTTCGGCGCAGGTGGGCGTGAGTGCGGCGCGCGAATACGCATTCATCATCTTTGTCACCCCTGTGGGACCTTATTTCAAAGGTGGATTTGCGAGCAACCCATACGTCATCATGCGCGGCTACGACCGCTCGGCTCCTTTGGGAACGGGTAAGTACAAGGTGGGCGGCAACTATGCCGCATCGCTCTACGCACACAGCATCGCCCACGAAAAAGGGTATGCCAGTGAGTTTTATCTTGATGCCAAAGAGAAAAAATACATTGATGAATGTGGGGCTGCAAACTTCTTCGGCATCAAGAACAACACGTATATCACGCCAAAGTCGACCAGCATCCTGCCTTCCATCACCAACAAAAGTCTCATGCAGTTGGCCGAAGATTTGGGGCTGAAGGTGGAACATCGTCCCATTCCCGAAGAGGAGTTGGAAACATTTGAGGAGGCCGGTGCCTGCGGAACAGCTGCTGTCATCAGTCCCATCAGCTACATCGATGACCTCGATACGGGCAAACGTTATGACTTTGGTGATAAGCCTGGACCCATCTCCACAAAGCTGTACAACAAGTTGCGTGGCGTACAGTATGGCACTGAGCCGGATGTTCATGGCTGGACTACCGTGGTGATAGAGTAATAGTGGATAATATTAAAGAGCGACAATCTTGTCGCTCTTTTCTGTTTCGGGGCGGCATGAAAGTCGCCCTTTTATGTCCCTAATTGTTGATTTATTATCACACAAATTTGATGTGTTATGGAAGTCGTGTTCAATCTCATTGACTTTACCCTCCAAACCCATTGACTTTGACCTCCAAACCCATTGACTTTGACCGCCAAACTCATTGACTTTGGGAGCTAAAGTTATTAACTTGTAAATCAATTAGATACAAAAGCGACTTTGTGCCTTTTGTGTATGTTTCAGAATCGGGCATCGCATCTATGAAATCATGTGCGAGAAGGGTTGATGTTTCGACCGATTAAAGCCTGTGTGGGTTTGGCTGAAACTAAATAATTGATTATCTTTGCAAACACAAAAAACACTTTATGGGCAAAGGAAAATTAGAGAAATTTGCTGAGATGGAGACATTCAAAAATGTCTTTCAATATCCCTTTTCCGTACTTGAGAACGTTCCTTTCGATATGAAAGGGCACTGGTGCGACGATTATTTCAAAAACAACCATCCCATTGTGCTGGAGCTTGGATGTGGTAAGGGTGAGTATACCGTGGGGCTGGCCAGGCTTTTCCCTGACGTGAACTTCATTGGTGTGGACATCAAGGGGGCGCGCATGTGGACCGGTGCCAAGCAGGCTTTGGCGGAAGGGTTGGACAATGTGGCTTTTCTGCGCACGAACATCGAGATGATCGACCGCTTTTTTGCCCCGGATGAGGTGCGGGAAATATGGCTCACTTTCTCTGATCCGCAGATGAAGAATGCCCGAAAACGGCTCTCCAGCACCTATTTCATGAACCGCTATCGCCGTTTCTTGGTGGACGGTGGGGTGGTGCATCTCAAGACCGACTCCAACTTTTTGTTCACCTACACGTCGCTCATGGTAGAGAAAAACCAGCTGCCGTTGCTCCAAAAGACAGCCGACCTGTATCACACCGCTGACGTTGATGAGGCCACCCGGCACATCTTGTCCATCCAGACGTATTATGAAAGCATGTGGATGGAGCGGGGGTTGAACATCAAGTATATCAAGTTTCGACTGCCGCATGAAGGACAGTTGGAAGAACCCGACGTGGAAATACCGCTCGACGACTATCGCAGTTACCACCGCAGCAAGCGCAGTGGCAAGGCTACAGGTAAGTAAACCCATCAAAAACTAAATCAGATGAAAAAAACAGTGTTGCCGTTGATGGCACTTCTCATGCTTGGCAGTTTGCTCATGCAGGCGCAGAACAAGCGTTCGCTGACATCGTATGTCAACCCCATGATTGGCACAGCCGGCATGGGACACACCTTTCCAGGTGCCTGTGCGCCCTTTGGTGTGGTTCAATTGAGTCCTGAAACCGATACCATTCCGCATAATGTTGATGGCAAATATCAAGGTAAGGTGTATGCTTACTGCGCTGGTTACCAGTATGATGACCCTACCATTGTGGGGTTCAGTCATACGCATTTGAGCGGTACGGGAC
>CABTXD010000053.1:0-17355 GCA_902488665.1 uncultured Prevotella sp.
GATATTTACATTAATGAGACAATGATGAAAGGTTTGCCTAAGAAAAAGATTACCTTGAAGGCTATCCCTACTATAAATGGCGAAAGTGGTGTCATATTTGAAGTCCAGGTTCCTGCCAATATCTATTGAAGATTCAAAATCGAAGTGCAAAACTTGCTGGTTTAACTCTACACCGTGTTGTTTGCAAACTTAAAAAGGTTGAATAAATTTTGTGGTGTCTGTAATTTGGTGTACTTTTGTACACTTGGTAAATTTAAGTATGCAGATGAATTTTAAGAAGAAGAAAAGATGGCATGCCTTGTCAGGGCAGCCCTTAACTGATCTTGACAAACAGGTGATGTATTGGGAAAACAAGGGTAAACTGGTTCCCACCCGCGAATTAATCAAAACTCCGGAGCAAATAGAAGGTATCAGAAAGTCAGGCGTGGTGAACACGGGTGTGCTGGACGAAGTGGCCAAACAGATTCACGAGGGGATGAATACGCAGGAAATCGATGATATCTGCATGAAATATTGCGAAGAGCACCATGCCATTCCGGCTTGTCTCAATTATGAAGGCTTCCCTAAAAGTGTTTGTACCAGTATCAATGAAGTGGTGTGTCATGGCATCCCTAAGAAAGAAGATGTACTGAAAAGCGGTGACATCATCAATGTGGACATGACGACCATCGTGGACGGCTTTTACGCAGATGCATCGCGCATGTTTATTATCGGTAAGACAACTCCGGAGAAAGAGCAGCTGGTACGCGTTGCGAAAGAATGCCTGGAGATTGGTGCGGAAGCAGCCAAGCCCTATAGCTTTGTGGGCGATATAGGCCACGCCATCCAGAAACATGCCGAAAAATACCATTATGGAGTTGTAAGAGACTTATGCGGACACGGCGTCGGAATAAAATTTCATGAGGAACCTGATGTCATGCACTTCGGTCACAAAGGCACCGGCATGTTGCTGGTACCGGGTATGGTGTTTACCATAGAACCGATGATTAACATGGGTACCTGGAAAGTTTTCATCGATGCAGAAGATCCATACGGGTGGGAAATCGTTACTGGTGACGAGCTGCCCAGTGCGCAGTGGGAGCATACTTTTGTGATGACCGAACACGGCGTTGAGATTTTGACTCACTAAATAGCTTTGATGGTGTAGTTAAATGGCTTTGATGGTGCCGTAATAACGCGAATAAGCCGCTGACTGCGCCCCGCTGAAGGAAAGAAAGAAATCATGAAGGAAGACATATATATATTAGGTATAGAGAGCAGTTGTGATGACACGTCGGCAGCTGTTCTTCGCAATGAGGTGTTGCTGAGTAATGTAACAGCTTCGCAAGCCGTGCATGAAGCCTATGGTGGAGTAGTGCCGGAACTGGCATCTCGCGCTCATCAACAAAACGTAGTGCCCGTGGTGGACCAGGCGTTGAAGCGTGCAGGCATCACCAAAGAGCAATTAAGTGCGGTAGCCTTTACGCGCGGGCCTGGCCTGATGGGGTCGCTACTCGTAGGGGTGAGCTTTGCCAAAGGTTTCGCTCGCTCGCTGGGAATCCCTTTGATAGACGTCAATCATTTGCAAGGTCATGTCATGGCACACTTCATCAAAGAGGACGATGACG
The DNA here is from genome assembly GCA_902488665.1 of uncultured Prevotella sp. Classification (GTDB taxonomy): domain Bacteria; phylum Bacteroidota; class Bacteroidia; order Bacteroidales; family Bacteroidaceae; genus Prevotella. Next base: position 1,608 of record CABTXD010000053.1, read on the forward strand.
ACCATCAACAGCCTCCGTTGCCATTCCTTTGCTTGCTGGTGTCGGGTGGCAATTCGCAAATAGTGAAGGTCAACGCCTACAACGACATGCAGGTGCTGGGACAGACCATCGACGATGCCGCCGGTGAGGCGATAGACAAATGTTCGAAGGTGATGGGACTTGGATATCCCGGGGGACCCATCATCGATAAATTGGCACGGCAGGGAAATCCGCATGCATACAAATTTGCAGAACCACACGTCGCTGGTATGGATTATAGTTTTTCGGGTTTGAAGACCTCATTCTTGTATAACTTGCGCAAATGGGTGGCCGAAGAACCTGATTTCATAGAAAACCATAAGAATGACATCGCAGCGAGTCTTGAATTTACCATCGTTGATATCCTCATGAACAAGCTGAGAATGGCCGTGAAAGAAACGGGCATCAACCATGTTGCCGTTGCCGGTGGAGTGTCGGCCAACAACGGATTGCGCAATGCTTTTCGTGAACATGCTGAGAAATATGGATGGACCATCTATATTCCTAAATTCAGTTATACCACAGACAACGCAGCTATGATTGGCATCACAGGTTATTATAAATATCTAGACAAAGATTTTTGTAGCATCGATAAACCAGCATTCAGTAAAGTAACGTTTAAATAAGTAGGCTGACACATCATGCGAAGATCAGACTAATAGGATAAAACAGAAGGCAACAGTTATAGAAATGGACTTTGGAAGTAAAGTTATCAGTCGTGAGATACAACAGATGTTGTACGATACAAAGAAAACGCTTGGGACGGCAGAAAGCTGTACGGGCGGTCGCATTGCGGAAGTCATCATCGCCGTTCCGGGTGCTTCCAATTACTTTAAAGGTGGTATCATCGCTTATAGCAATGATGTGAAAGAGAAGTTGCTGGGTGTTGATCACGAGGTGATTGAAGCGCAAACAGCTGTCTGTGAAGAGGTGGCAAGGCAAATGGCCGTAGGGCTTTGTGAAACATTGGATTGCGACTATGTGATTTCCATCACTGGTGTCGCCGGTCCAGGCGGAGGAACACCAGAGGTACCCGTTGGTACCATTTGGATAGGATATGGAGCGAAAGACGACATCAGGACCTTTCAGCTGACGGAAGATCAAGGTAGAGATCTTAATTTGAATATCGCAACCAATAAAGCACTACGTCTTTTCTTAGAATATCTACAGGAAAACGCACCCGAACGACAACCTGCCAATCAAGTGGAAAAGTAATGCAAAATAGTATTGCTACACGGTAAAACATCAAAAAAACTTAATAAAAAGGATTCTTTCAAGATTTCTTTTGGGTTTTCGATAAATATTTGTAATTTTGCACCCTGTTTGGAATAAGTATCAAAACGATAACAATAATTTAAGATAGCAATGTCTAAGATTTGTCAAATCACAGGAAAGAAGGCACAGATTGGTAACAATGTGTCTCACTCAAAGCATCGTACAAAGCGCAGCTTTGACGTAAACCTATTCAGCAAAAAGTTCTATTATGTAGAAGAAGGTTGCTGGATTAGCCTTAAGATCAGTGCGGCTGGTCTTCGTCTCATTAATAAAGTCGGTCTTGACGCAGCGTTGAAGAAAGCCGTTTCTAATGGCTATTGCGATTGGAAAGACATTAAAGTAGTAGGAGAATAGTCATTATGCCAAAGAAAGCAAAAGGTAATAGAGTACAGGTAATCTTGGAATGCACCGAGATGAAGGATAGTGGACAGCCAGGAACAAGTCGTTATATAACGACGAAGAATCGTAAGAATTCTCCTGAGCGTCTTGAGTTAAAGAAGTACAATCCTATTTTGAAGAAGATGACTCTTCATAAGGAAATTAAGTAATAAGGAGATTATAGAATGGCAAAGAAAGCGGTCGCTACCCTCCATGAAGGTAAGATGGATGGTCGAGCATATACAAAGGTAATCAAAATGGTGAAGAGCCCAAAGACGGGTGCTTACGTTTTTGATGAGCAAATGGTTCCAAACGAAGCAGTGAAAGACTTCTTTAAGAACTAATATATTTTGATATTTGGAAAAGATGAATGCAGGTCATTTGTCTTTTCACTTGATAAAAGCCACAGGCTCTATGGATAGATTTCCATAAGGCTTGTGGTTTCTTGTTTGAGTGGTTATTCGATAAAGATGTTTCATAGTGAAGAGAACAGAAACAGGAGGAAGCGTATAGGCTTCCTCCTGTATAGGTGTTATCATTGCAATATATCGAGTGCTTAATCCAGCTTTTCTGCAATAAATTGGCGCAGGTCATCACCTCTGAGTCCCTGAGCGAGAATGGTGCCTTGCTCGTCCACCACAACTGTATGTGGTATGGAGTTGACGTTAAATAGTTGGGCGGCAGCGTTATCCCATCCCTGGAGGTCCGAAAGGTGTGTCCACTTCATGTCCAGTTTGTCTACAGCTTGTTTCCAAGAAGCCTCGTCTTTATCGAGAGAAATGCCAATGATGCCCAATCCTTTAGCATGATAGTCGTTGTAGAGTGCCACCACATTTGGTGCTTCCTGGACGCAGGGGCCACACCAACTGGCCCAAAAGTCAAGAATGGTAATCTTGTTTTTGACCACTTCGGCTTTGACGGAAGTTTCGTTTCCATTGATGTCGTTCATCTTGATGTCCGGAATCGTATTGTCTTGAACAGCTACTTGCTGCGCTTCCGGCTGTTTGTCTTTCTTTTTTGATTGGCACCCTGTGAGCACAAGGGTACTCATCAGGGCGATTGCAATAAGTGTGGTTGGCTTCCTCATAGTTGCTGGGGGTTAAATTAAATATTGTGATGAGATACTTTCATTGCTGATTACACGTCGGATGGTTTCTGCAAACATGTCTGCAACAGAAAGCTGTTTAATCTTGGAACATCTTTGAGTGTATGGAATGGAGTCTGTAAAGACAATCTCTTCAATGGATGAAGCTTGCACTCTTTCTGTCGCCGGACCGCTCATGACAGCGTGTGATGCCAGTGCTCTCACGCTGATGGCGCCGGCATTCTTCATGACATCGGCTGCCACAGTGATGGTGCCTGCGGTGTCTATCATGTCATCAATCAAGACAACATTCTTACCTTTCACATCGCCAATGATTTGCATGCTTTCCACTTCATTGGCGCGTGCACGGGTTTTGTTGCACAAAACGAGTGGGCATCCAAGGTATTTTGCATATGTATTGGCCCGTTTGGAGCCACCAACGTCTGGAGAGGCGATGACCAGTTGATCTAACTTCAGACTCTGCAGATATGGGAGCATTACGCCAGATGCATACAGATGATCCACAGGAACGTTGAAAAATCCTTGAATTTGATCGGCATGGAGATCCATTGTAATGAGGCGGTCAATGCCGGCGCAACTCAACAAGTCGGCGACAAGTTTGGCGCCAATGCTCACTCTTGGCTTGTCTTTGCGATCTTGTCTTGCCCATCCGAAATAAGGAATCACAGCAATGATGTGTCTTGCCGACGCACGTTTTGCAGCGTCGATCATCAGCAAAAGTTCCATCAGGTTATCAGAGTTGGGGAATGTACTTTGAACGAGGAACACATTCTGTCCACGAATAGATTGTTCGTAGGAAACAGCAAATTCACCATCAGAGAATTTAGTCATGACCAACTTTCCCAATGGGCAATTCAAACTTGCGCAGATCTTCTCTGCAAGGTATCTCGATTTTGTACCTGAGAAGATTAAAAAAGAGTCTTTGTCACTCATTACTAATTAGCATTTATGATTTATAGTGTTATTGAATATTCTTCAGTTGTAAGGATTCTTGTTCCTATCCGACAACCTTTCGTAGCTTTTCAAAGTGTGCCATCAAATCTTTGAAATCCGTCTCATTGTGGATGTCAAACCTACTCCACAAGTCGCCTCTTATTACCACTCCGCCAAAGCCATAATCTTTGGCAAGCTTCACATTATCAATATTCATGCCTCCCGCGGCAAATACGTGTCGGTCTATGAGACCCTTTTTGGCAGCCTCTTCTATTTGCTGCATGTTGAAGTTGGCTTTATGATTTTCTTCCTCAATGCTGTCGAAGATGTATGTCAAAAAGGTATCATCGGCTTTTTTCTTCGTTTCCTTCAGCAAACTCAAATCTGAGCAATTGCGAGTAATCCGTCCCCGATAGCCTGCGGGCGGCTGATCGGTTAATTGGTCCAGATGAATTCCTGATAAGTTGTATTCGTTCTTCAGATAATAGTGCTCATGAACCGTAATTCTCTTGTGGTACTTTTCGGGTAGCAGTGACAGTAAACGCTCTGAATAAAGGGGTGACGAACCAGGCTTGTGTAAATGCAAGTTGTCCATTCCTTCATCAAAAAGGGCAGTAAGTATTTTGTCTTCTTCCACAAAAAATGTGGATTTAGTCATGATTACGAGCTTCATCACTATTTTGATTTGATGTTGCAAATGTATGAAAATAATATCAAATTAGCAATTTTATAAGAAATAAAAAGTTACCTTTGCCCAGAAATACATATCTAGGAGACATGAAAGTTGACGCGAGAACATTTGAGAACATAATGAACCCCATCTATATACTTGAAGAAACAAAACTGAGACGAAATCTTCAGTTAATCAGCAGTGTAGCCGATAGAGCTGGGGTGGAGATTATATTGGCGTTTAAGGCCTATGCCTTGTGGAAAACTTTTCCGGTCTTTCGCGAGTATATTCACAGTACAACAGCCAGCTCACTGAATGAAGCCTTGTTGGGTTTTCACAAATTTGGCGCTCCTACTCATACTTATTCTCCTGCCTATGTGGAAAACGAGATTGAAGAGATAGCCCGTATGTCAAGCCATCTCACGTTTAATTCCCTATCACAATTGGAACGTTTCGGGCAAACTGTCAAAAGCGTGAATCCATCCGTTGACGTGGGCCTGCGTATCAATCCAGAATATTCTGAGGTGGGTACAGACTTGTATAATCCATGTGCGCCGGGAACAAGATTTGGCGTAACGGCTAATAAACTACCTTGCGAGTTGCCTTCAGTGGTCACTGGATTTCATTGTCATTGTCATTGTGAAAGCGGTGCTGATGTGTTTCAGCGAACGCTCGCTCATATTGAAGAGAGGTTTTCTCCATGGTTTTCGCAAATCAAGTGGATTAATTTCGGCGGTGGCCACTTGATGACGCGCAAGGATTATGATATCGATTTGTTGGTACAAACCCTTCTTGATTTTAAGAAAAGATACCCACATCTGAAAGTAATTCTAGAACCAGGCAGCGCCTTTGCGTGGCAAACGGGACCGCTGGTGTCGCAGGTTGTCGATGTAGTAGAAGATCACGGCATCCGAACGGCTATTCTCAACGTGAGCTTTACGTGTCACATGCCCGACTGTTTGGAAATGCCATACATGCCGACGGTGCGGTTTGCCGATATCGTTGAGGAGGAAAAATATCTGCCAACCAAAGAACATATATATAGATTAGGTGGAAACTCGTGCCTCAGTGGCGACTACATGGGGTCTTGGCGCTTTGATCATGAACTGCAGGTTGGCGAAAACATCATTTTTGAAGATATGATGCATTACACCACGGTCAAGACCAACATGTTCAATGGGGTGGGGCATCCAGCAATTGGATTCTTGCGTCAGGATGGCGAATTGGAAGTGCTACGCAAATATACTTTTGACGACTATGCAGCTAGGATGGATTGAAGAAATAGCAATCTGTTCAGAAAAAAATGATGATTTTATTTGTACAGTCAGAAAAAAGCATTACCTTTGCACAGCATTTGGAGAAATGTCCCTTGCAAAAGGGTGATGCGGCAATAGCTCAGTTGGTAGAGCACAACCTTGCCAAGGTTGGGGTCGCGAGTTCAAGTCTCGTTTGCCGCTCTTTTTTTCAGAGAAACATACTCATTCATGAATTTATATTTAAGATACTTTGATCGTGAGACATTAGTTTATAATGTTGAAGAAGCTTTAGAGTTTTTGCGTTCTATACCCGAGATAGTGGTAGACATGGATTTGGAATCAGACATCCGCGATTATGTTGCAAGCGACGTCTTCTATCCAAAACGTTATAAGGTACGCCCCCGAGTATATTTCATCATTATCAAGACCACGGCAGAAACGATGCTCGACTTCAAGCAAAAAAAAGCGTTACACCCATCCAATCATTCAGCAGGCCCCATTGACAAGCGGGATATTGCGGCCACAGCTATGACGCGTTTAACCGAAATTCATGAAGGCTGGTATGAGGGTTCTCTAGATTTCAAGAGAGTGGTTTTGATTCCTTCCACAGGCAAGCATGAGTACAAGGATACGCAATTCACAGCTCAGTGCAAGGCCAATTCCGGACAAGATTGTTACGACCGTATCGTTGATTATCTTAAAGATCGTGTTGATAGTCGTTCACAGTTTCCTTCAGCGAAAGGCAAAAACTTCCGTTTCAAGTATTTAGGTATGTGGAAATAGCTTATTTTTCATCAAATAGTACATTGTCATGAATAAAGTAATGCTCATCGGTAATGTTGGTAAAGACCCAGAAGTAAGATATTTTGAGGCCGATCAAGCGGTTGCCCAGTTAACGCTGGCAACAACTGAGCGCGGCTATACGTTACAAAATGGCACTCGTGTTCCCGACCACACTGATTGGCATAACATCGTTTTCTATCGAGGTTTGGCCAAGGTTGTTGAGAAATATGTCCATAAGGGTGACAAACTGTATGTTGAAGGGCGTCTCAGATATAGAACATACGATGACCAACGTGGTATCAAACGATATGTCACAGAGGTGCTGGCAGATAGCATGGAACTGCTTTCCCCTAAGCGTGGAGCCTCGTCAGATGCGGACGATAAAACAGAGAAGAGTGGTTCCACAGAGACGACCACCCCGACCAATGACACAACTAAACTACCTTTTTAAAATTGGATATTTCCTCCATAACCTCCTCTTTATCAGATGTCACCTTTCAGACCCCAACAATAGGCGCCATCGTTGCAGCCATTCTGGCAGGGCTGTTGTTGCTGGTTTCTGGCTTCTCAAGTGGCTCTGAAATAGCTTATTTTAGTCTTTCTCCCACCGATCTCGCTGCCTTGGACGGTGAACGGAATGTCCGAGACCGCAAGATTCAAATGCTGCGTGAAGATAGCCAACGCACATTGGCTACCATATTGATTACTAATAACTTTGTCAATGTCACCATTATCATGTTGTGTAACTATGTGTTTGGTTCGGTTGTTCATTTCGGACCAAAGGCATATTGGTTACAATTTCTGACTATCACGGTATTATTGACCTTCTTATTATTGTTGTTTGGTGAGATTATGCCGAAGGTTTATAGCCGTCAAAATCCCTTGAAGTTTTGCCGTAATAGTGTAGATGGTATCGTTATTTTCCGAAAATTGTTTTGGCCTATCGAGAACATCTTGTTACGAAGTGGCGTCATAGCCGAGCGGGTTATTCAGAGGAAAAACCATGTCCTTAGTGTGGATGATTTGGAACAGGCTTTGGAATTAACTGACAAAGAAGATATTAAGGACGAACAGAGCATGCTTCAGGGGATTATCCGTTTTGGGGATGAAACGGCAAAAGAAGTGATGACGCCACGAAAAGACATAGTTGACATAGACATTCATTCTAATTTTAATGAAGTCATGCAGTGCATCATCGAAAACAACTATAGTCGTATTCCCGTGTATCAGGACAATGATGACAATATCCGTGGCGTTTTGTACATCAAGGACTTGCTTCCTCATCTCAACAAGCCTGCCGCTTTTCGTTGGCAGAGCCTCATCAGACCAGCCTACTTCGTACCTGGCACGAAGAAGATTGATGACTTGATGACTGAGTTTCAGGAGAATAAGGTGCACATTGCCATCGTTGTTGACGAGTTTGGAGGAACATGTGGATTGATTACCTTGGAAGACATTCTGGAAGAAATTGTCGGAGAAATCAATGATGAGTATGATGAGGAAGAACGCACATTTTCTAAATTAAACGAAAATACGTACCTGTTTGAAGGCAAGACCCCATTGTCCGATTTCTTCAAAATCTTAGACATCCATGATGATGAGTTCAGTGATGTTCAGGGTGATGCCGACTCTTTGGCTGGATTGCTGTTAGAGATGAAGGGCGATTTTCTTCATCTTCACGAGAAAATCAGCTATAAGAATTATACTTTTGAGATTGTAGGAATCGAGGAGAGGCGTATCAGTCAGGTGAAATTGGTGGTCCATCCCATTGCGAAGGATGAGAACGAAGTAAACGAATAGCAATGCCCGTCCTCAGAATTAGCCAGTTGACAAAGGATGTGAAACTTGGACTGTGGAAGATTGATGAGTCCATAGATGAGTTTCTGTCTGCCTATCCACACCTTGAACAAGTTGTTTTTGGCTATCGTCATTTAGAACTCAAGCGCCAAAAAATGGCGGTCTACGCATTGTTATATGCTATGAATGGCAACCGTCAAGTCGTCATCAATCATGATTCTCATGGCAAACCTTTACTGCAAGATTATCATATTAGTGTCAGTGATACTGCGGGTTATGTAGCCATCATTTTGAGCAGAACTAAAGAAGTGGCCGTCGATATCGAGTATTACAGCAACCGAGTAGACCGCATTGCCAAGCGGTTTCTTCGTGAAGATGAAGTGGCTGGCACCACAGAGAGCCGGCTCATCCATTGGAGTGCCAAGGAAACGGTTTTCAAATACTTCTCCGCTCATCGGTTGCAATATGCAGATATGCGTCTGCATCCATTCCAAATGGGCAGCGAAGGATGTGTCAACGTCGACAATTTGAAAGCCAACCAGACGGTTCCCGTTTATTATCATCTCAACGACAGGTATGTTTTAACCTACACCTACTAACCTGAGTTAGGATAAGAATGTTCCGTTCTCGATATCTTTCCTAAGGACATAAATATATATGATCCTAAAATTAATACTCTTGGTGTTATGGACTCTCAAGGAAATCCTAGGACAATGTTTAAGCCAAAAGAAGGTGCTAAGTATTGGAAAAATCAATAGTGATTATGGAAAAAGAATATTGTAGAATCTGTGGGTATAGATTGGGGTTTGAACCATGGGGAGATGACGAAAAAACTCCAACCTATGAAATATGTCCTTGTTGTGGTGTTGAGTTTGGTAATGAAGATTGCACTATGAAATCAATTAAGGAGTACAGAAAGAGTTGGATAAAGTCTGGTTGCAAATGGTTTGACCCGAGCAAACGCGCCACAACGTGGTCATGGGAGAATCAGCAAAGACATATCCCCAGAGAGTTTAGATAATTATTTTCGGTAATGCTCCAAATCGGAAATTGTCAAAATAATCATCTGATTATCAATGGATTTTTAAAGATTAGGCATAGAGGTAGGGACAAATTCTCTGCCTTTTGCTATCTTTGCAAGAAAACAATGACCAATGAGAAATTTTAGAAACTTCATGCTCCGGATTGGGAGTTGAGTTTCAATGTCCGCATTTCAATTCAATGGAACTCGCGAAAAGTGTGAAGAATAGCATAAGCATAAAAGGTCGAAAGTAATAAATTAGAATGAATGACGTTAAATGGTTGATAAACATAAATAATAAGAAGTTGTGATTGAATTTGAAATAAGCCTCCAAATGCAACCTATATCGGTAAGTACAATAGACAGACCCAAGACGAATACCGTATGCTGACAATGAAGCTGATGGTGTGACCACTAACTGCAAGGATAAGTACAATCAGCAGTTGCAATCCAACAAGGATAAAACACCTTGGAGAATGATAATATTAAATAAAAAGATGATGCCCATTTTAAAAGGACAGCTTATTTCAAATAGGCTGTCCAAAGGGCTTGCAGATCTTTTAAAAGAAGGAATCACTGTTAATGGACAATGTATTTTCTTTAAACGTTTTTATGTCAATAATCCACATATAACATTAGATTTGTTTGATGATATGACGGCGTATGAATGTTTTCTCAATAATGTTCACATTGAGGATTTTTGTCGTAAGGAAATTGTATCAAATGCTTTTATTTTTGCAGATAGATTGGAGAATATACTTAAAGAAATGAAATGTGGATATGAGATTATATTAACCATACAAAGAGAGTCATGTGTACTTACATTCCATTCGTTGCATGAATCTGAAGCAGATTGGATGGATCTCTGTAAAATCGATGATTATAAATGTGGAATAGCTCTTTTTAGGTCTCAAGTGTAATGCTCAAAACTGAGGTCGCCAAAATAAAAGATTAGTAATGAGATTTTGTGCTATATTGATACTTTCTGTGATTTCAATTCTAAATAGTTTAGAATTGAAATCACAAACTGTTGTAAAAATTTTAAGCAATGGTTGTAAGGTAGAGAGAAGTTTATTTCTAAACGAAAAAAAAATCGGGGTGTATAATAAACGAGGTAGATTGGTTAAATTGTCCGCAGATGATATCAAATATCAAAAGATATTTTTAGATCAATCTTATAGCCTGATTGATTATGGAATAATTCTAAAATATCCCGAGGTCATATATAAAGATGCGTGTATTATTGCTGATATTTTGTCAAGTTATGACCCAAGCGAAATCTTATCGTTTACAAAGCCTATAGGAGAGCGAAAAAAGATTTCTATACAAGATATCAATAAGTATTACACGTACCTTGATGCCAGTGTTGACTATGTATTTAGTATTAACATTATAGTCAAGGATAGTCTTATTACCCAATATAGTTATACTTACAAGCACAATATGTCTGACGTCATTATTTCATATACATGTGTATTTACTTATGATAAAAATAACCGAATAGTAAAATTAGAAAAAAAATATAGACGACACTATGAAACAAAAGAAATTATATATGAAAACAAATAACACATGATTTTTGGTAATGTTCCAAATTGGGAGTTGTCAAAATAAAAAGAACAACAAACTTGGTACACAAACGCCAAGCCATCGCAGCAATAAATGAAAGAATGTATGGCATTAAGAGACCTTTTAAAAAAAGGTAATTCGCGCACAGGAAAGTAGAGCAGGGAAATATAGATGGTATTCTAAAAGACTCTATGAAGGCATATAATAATTGGATAAAAAATCCTAAAAACAAAGGAAAGGAATTTAGGTATGAAATCGATAAAGACACCCCTGATAAATAGATTTTTTAAAAGTTGTTTCTTTAGACTGACGGTAATAGACTTCGTCTTATTTCTGTTGTTTAGATATTATCAGCCATTGTGTGAACCTTGTTTAGATAACGATTGGGAACCGTGTCTATCAAAAGAGCAATACATTATTATTTACATAGGTATCGCGGTGAATGTAATCGGTTTCATTGTATGTATATACATAACAGTAAAGAACAATCGAAAGAATCAACAAACGTGGCACGAAAACGCAAGCCACAATAGCGATAGAGAACAGAATGTATAACATAGAAATAATAATCGAGGGGATAAAAACAAGGTGTACAAAAGCCTAATCCCAACAAAAGAATGTGGAAGTAATGGAAAAAATAACACTATCAAAGGATGATAGAATGAACTTTCAAAACACCTTAGATAATTTGAAAAGTAACTCAAAGTGGCAAGTTTTAAAGACATATTTGATAGAAATGAAAATGAAATACCCATCTGAATATTTTATATGTACGGAATTATCAAACACCTATCATATGCTTGGCATGTATAAAGAAAGTGAACAGGCTTCCTTGGAAGCTATGCGGTTAGAACCCAATGATGTGCTTGTAGTATACAATTATGCAGTTGCTTTGTATTCAAATGAAAAATTTTCAGAAGCCATTGTACAATTAAATAGGATACTCAAAAGAAAGATAGATACTATTGCATATGGAGTTCATGGAGAAGGTATGAAATGGGCAATGTCCATTAAAAACGACTCTTTATATCTAAAGGCTATTTGTCAATTAAATCTTGGAAAATTAAAAGAAGCATATAAACTTATTGTAAAACACCTTGCACAGAGACGAAGGGGTGTATATAGTGATTTTACCAAGAAACAAGTTACACGAAAGGAACAATATATTATCAACGAATTAAACTCTAATTTTGATAACGGTTATGGATAAATATTTTTTTGCATTAATCTTCTTTGCGAACTATCAATTTTATGCATATAGTCAAAAAGAGATGGTAAAGATAGAAGGATTTCTTATAGAGCGTTACAGCAAGAAAGAAATCTTTAGAAAGGATACATTGTCAATAGATCACTCAATGGACACTTTTTATTTTACGACCCAAATAGATAGTATTCGTATAATGAGTCCGAAAGAAATTTATTCGGCATTAGTTTCTCCTTGCTATAAAAATGTAGAAATTTACAAGTTTTCTCCATTTGATAGGGAATATGGTAATTATATCGCCCCAACATATGTCCTGTTCCTCTAAAGAAGCAAAATCTTTTCTATACTTTATGCTCAGATTCTGTTTTTGTGTATAAAGTTTATTCTGTGAAGGGACAAGCGATTAGATTATGTATAGCGAATGATTATCTGAACAGCAAAAAGAACATGGAATTGGCTGTTAAATGGAATATTTCTCCGACATCAATTGATAAGCGAATTCCTTTCTTTTACATATATGTTTTTTTTGACGTTATAAATAATTCTATCAATACGGGTATACCTGTTTTCTTTCAACCAATTGAATGTTGTGGCCTAGGAATTCAAGGAAATCCCAAAGGGAATCCTTGATGAATTTTGATGATTATGTGGAGATGTTTTTGTATTTTAACACTATATTGCCGCCTGCTGCCGTGCGATTGAATCGTGTGACAATATTGGGTTTAACACCCTCTCTAAGCTGTCGTGCGATTCAATCGCATGGATTTGTTTCCATTATTGCCACACGATACAATCGTGCGGTAAACGACAACTACAACGGTATGCCAGAGGCGGCACAGGCGAAAGCCATGACACGCGCATCCATCGACGGCAACTTAACGGAGTTGAACCTTGGCGGCATTCGACAAACTGCAAGCGAGCTTGCTTTGCACTCGTTGGCACAAGGTTTCAAGCCGAACGACGACCACGAGAAGATGCAGTTCTACTACCACCATGACCATTTGGGTAGCAGCAGCTCTAAAGGAAATCATTATTCTTTGGATACGCAACATGGAGAATTTGAAGTTCTCGATAAAAGGGGCAAACACCAAGGGGCTGTAAATTTTAACGGGGAGAGGACCAAGAAGCCTAACTCTTCAGGGAAACATAATATAAAAATATGAATAATCAAATAGAAAAGAATAAAATTTTTTACAGGGGAACAATCTTCACAATATCCTATTTTTGGGATAGAGAAGAACGAGATTCTTTTGTACTTGCAGAATGCCAAGATGATGGTTTCATATTTCAAATCATCTGTATATCAGGGTATAACTCAGGAACAATCATGGGATATATTAAAAGGGGCATTTTGAGGACAGAAAGAGGAATCACTTACAAAGAACTTGTTGAAGGGATAAAAGTAAATACCCTAAATCCAGATTTAAACAGTCTAAAAGTCGAAGATGAATACAACATTAAATTTGAGTAAGATACATTGAATAATTTCTTGTTAACAGAGGAATAGATACCTATACCATTCATTAGTGGTGAATACTCTCTGTCAAGTATTGAATACAATGCAGCTGATTTATCAGTTGCATTGTATTCTTTTGGTATGCTCGGCACCAGCATTGTCTAACGGGTGCAGGTCCCGAGTAAGCCCTAATAGTGGGAATTACATAACTAAAGGCAAGGGTGTTCATCGTGAGGTGAAATCTGAAGGAAGCTGGCGACAAACATCTGACTTAACGTACAGAAACTTTTTATAAGGCATTTGGCCATGGATGAGATTGTCAAACAAATCAAAGTCTTATAGCTATTCGGAATGGTTGGCGGAGTTCCCTTGAGCTTAACGAAAAATAAAGTAGGTATAAGGTGGAAAGATATTGTTCATATCCGAGGAGGTCTCACGGACGTTTCAAATAGTTGTTTTTACGAATGAAGCGGAGTAACGCTTGTTGTGACAGGTCAGCAAACGCCATAGTAGTGGAGTATTCGATTACGCACCACGAAAGGCAGACCTGCCATTTAAACGGTAGTAACTGAAACGTATCTCGAAGGAATGGCTGAAAACAACTTGCCGCACACAGTGTGGTATAAAAACACGAAACCGCCGTATGCCAAACGGCACGTAAGGTGATGGGGAGGTTGGTAAATATGAAAAGTAGGAGGTAAATGTCTTTTATGAATAACATTTACCTCCTACCCAATTTTATTTATGCCTGCAAGGAAATATCCCTTGCAGGCTGTTTTCAGCCTTTAATGGCAGCTACACCGGGAAGAGTTTTTCCCTCAATGGCTTCAAGCATTGCGCCACCACCAGTAGACACGTAAGAAACCTTGTCGGCCAAACCAAACTTGTTGACAGCTGCCACTGAGTCGCCACCGCCAACCAGAGAGAATGCACCATTCTCTTGCGTGGCTTGAGCTACGTATTTGGCAATTTCACCAGTACCGTGTGCGAAGTTCTCCAACTCGAACACACCAACAGGACCGTTCCACAAGATAGTCTTAGAATCGAGAATAATCTTCTTCCAGTTCTCCAAACTCTCTTCCGATGCATCCATGCCTTCCCATTCGTCTGGAATTTCATTGATGGGGAACACCTTGCGTTCGGTATCGTTTGAGAATTCCTTTCCGCAAACGGTTGCTACTGACAATGACAGGTTGACACCCTTTTCTTTGGCGGCTTTCATCACATTGAGAGCTTCTGGCATCAAATCATCTTCGTGCAATGACTTACCGATTTTACCGCCTTGTGCTTTGACAAAGGTATAACCCATGCCACCGCCGATAATCAAGTTGTCTACCTTGTCAAGCAAGTTCTTAATAACACCCAGCTTAGAGCTTACCTTGCTGCCGCCGATGATGGCAGTGAAAGGATGCTGTGCGTTCTTCAACACGTTGTCAATGGCAGTTACCTCTTTCTCCATCAGGTAGCCCAGCATCTTGCTGTCGGCGTCAAAGTAATCGGCGATCACAGCTGTAGAAGCGTGCTTGCGGTGAGCGGTACCAAAGGCATCGTTTACATATACGTCTGCGTACGAAGCCAATTTCTTGGCAAAGTCTGCCTGACTGGTTTTCATGGCTTTCTTTGCCTCGTCGTATTCAGGTGTGCCTTTTTCAACACCTACGGGCTTGCCTTCTTCTTCGGCATAGAAGCGAAGATTTTCCAATAACAAGGCTTCACCCATCTTCAAGTCAGCTGCTTCTTTCTCGGCATGGGCACAGTCTTTCGCAAATTTCACGTCAACGCCCAAAGCGTCTGAAACGTTCTTAACGATTTGCTTGAGTGACAATTCAGCCTTCACTTTACCTTTGGGCTTGCCCATGTGGCTCATCATGATGACAGCACCGCCGTCAGCAAGAATTTTCTTCAGCGTAGGCAGAGCACCACGAATGCGAGTATCGTCGGTTACCTTTCCATTTTCATCCAATGGAACATTGAAGTCTACGCGTACAATTGCTTTCTTTCCAGCAAAATTGAATTGATCAATTTTCATTTTCGAATCTTTTATTTGTTAATGATAATTTATTCTCGTTGGGTTGACAAAGTTACGAAAAATAGCTGTGAATTCACTCTATTTTATGGGTTCTTTTTATTGGCAGGTTCTATAAATTACCACCGCATATAGTCATTAAATATTTATGAAATACGTTTTGTTATCTTTTGGTTTCTTTTTGGTTCAAAATGTAAGTTCGTTCAGTCGTGTAGCTCGCTACACTCCTTCACTCTCTTGCATTTTGACCTCAAAAA
>CABTXD010000054.1:0-16340 GCA_902488665.1 uncultured Prevotella sp.
GCACATAAGGACATTACCAAGTACTTAGGCGTACCCGTGTACTTCGCCGATCCATATTGCTCATGGCAAAAGGGAGCGATTGAGAATACAAATAATCTAATCAGACAATATATACCGAAAAAGGATTCGTTTGAACATTATACAGACAAGAGAATTATGTCGATACAAAAGAAACTGAACGAAAGACCGAGAGAAAAATTAAACTTTTCTACACCAAAACGAGAATTCTTCAAACACGTTTTGTAATTTTGCACTTGCTGGTTGACTCTACACTTTTAGAATCAGTCAAGATATGACCGTATTAAAAGACAAATGGCATGACATATAAGAATTTTTCTATACTAACTAAAGTTGTTACAACCCTGACTCTAACATATTCTGTATTTATGATACTGTTCGTGTCAATTTTTGACTTGCTCTCTATGTCGACATCTGTGAGTTTTACAACATTCTTTATCGAAAAGATGATTCCTAATATTTCAGCTGTAATTGCACTTATTTTTCTTATTAGGTATCTTTGGATTACAGATAAGAACTCCAATACTTCTAAAAAAGATTCCATTGAAAGAAACAATCGCTAATGATGATCGACGGACATAAAGACCGTACAGTCGAAGAGCGCAAGCTAATCTGGGACGAGGAGAACCGCTTGCTGGCAGTCGATGAGAATGGTTTTGTGAGCAACTATTGGTATGATGCCGATGGTGAGCGCACGGTGAAGACTAGTGGCGAGAACGAAGCGATTTATGTAAACTCCGAGTTCTCGGGTGGCAACACTGGTACGGCACGCTTCTCGCTCTATGTCAGCCCCTACTTGGTGGCAGGACAGGGTGGTAAGTACACCAAGCATATCTATGTAGGTAGTCAGCGTATCGTATCTAAACTCGGCGACCTCGCAAGTTATGGCGCAGACCCAAGACGAATACCGTATGCAGGCAATGAAGCTGATGGTGTGACTATTAATTACAAGGAAAAGTACAACCAGCAGTTACAATCCATTAAAGACAATTACAAAACGTTTGACTTGCCATATAATGGTAAGGACAACGATGACTACGTAAACGGTCAAGGCTTCTGCTGCAATGATGGTACGCCGGAGGCAGCACAGGCAAGGGCGATGGCACGCACAAGAGCTGCAAACGATAATTTCCACGATAAGGATAATTATGAGAAGATGCAGTTCTACTACCACCCCGACCACTTAGGCAGCAGTAGCTATATCACCAACTTGGACGGCGAAGTATCGCAGCATATCGAGTATGTTCCGTTCGGAGAGGTGTTCATAGAAGAACGCAACAATACGTGGAATACCCCTTACTTCTTCAACGCCAAGGAATTTGACGAGGAGACGGGTATGTACTATTATGGTGCGAGGTACTATGAGCCGAGGCTGAGTCTGTGGGTGAGCGTAGATCCGTTAGCAGAAAAATATGTCTTTTGGGGTGTATATACATATTGCTATGACTCTCCACTTAATCATATAGATGTTGAGGGCTTGTTCCCTATTGGATTTGTAACACAGTATACAAGAGAGGTTACAAGAACTCAGGCTGTTGGCATGTCTAATACAGTAGTATCATATACTGCTCAAGAAACATATTTTAAATTTACTGAATCAGCAGCTTATGCATTGTCATTAGTTTCTGGTGTTCCAGTTGAATATATAAAAAATGCTGAACTGGTAGAGTGGCGAAATCAACCATCAGGCAATTGTATCACATTTGGAAGTTCACCAAATAATGTCCGTATTTTGGTTTCTCCATACTATATTAACGATGACGAAGGAGGACAAGATTATAATCTTTGGCTTAGAGAATTTTCTCATGAAGTTAGTCATATCAAGCAAATTGCTCGAGATAAGGATGTAGGAGTCTATTTACTGAAAAGTATATGGGGATATATTAAAACATTTAGTCACGATAATGCTCCAAGAGAAATAGAAGCAGAGCAAGGGACAAATGTGTTCAACCAATTTAATAGGTTTGTTAAAACAAAACATAGAACATCAGTAGAGGCTTTGTTGAAAAGCAAAAAAGCAGAAACGGACAAAATAAAGATGTTAAAAGAATGGTGGAAAGAATTTTCTGAATAAAAGGCATAAAGATGAAATATAAAATAGGATTTATGATGTTTTTATTCTTGATTTGTTCTTGCGACAATCATGACTTTGTGTTCTGTGAAAAGGAACAGGTTTTCTACATTCGTAATTTGTTACATTTTTCTATTGAGCCATTAGATAGTCTTAAAGGAGCTTGTACATATGACATTTTTTTTGCTAAAGAAGAAACCATACAATGAAGTAGATACCCTTCATTTAAAAAAAAGAATACCGCAAATATTTGAAGTGGTAGAATCATCTCCTATTACGCAAGAATTTCGACATAATCCTTCCTACATAAGATTGTTACCTAATACTCGATATATAGTAAAACATGATGGAATGGGGATAAAGGTAAATATAATAAAATATTATCATACAAATTCTTTTGGTAAGTTATATCCTGAAGATTGATAAGTGTAATTAGGAAGGTAATACGATAACACGTATATGATAAGGACAGGGGCAACGAATTGAAAGGCATGGCGTTAAATAGTTGACAACCATCAATATGGGGTAATGCTACAAATTGGGAACTGTCAGAATAACTACTTGATAATCAATTTGGTTCTAAATAATTAGGTATAAAGGCAGGGATAAATTCTCTGTTTTTTGCTATATTTGTAGTCCAAAACAAAGACAAATGAATATACGAGAACGCTTCGGCACATTACGTCCAGATTGGAAGTGAAAAACTCAAGTTTTCAACACCAAACAAGAGTTTTATAAAAGGATTGACTAATTTTGCACTTGCTGGTTGACTCTATGTTATGAAAGAATTGGTTGAAAATCTATTTGATATAAAGAAAGAGTCAAAAAAATGTGCTATCTTTGCATAAGTTGGGCATCGCCTCACCAAAACAAGTAAACTTGCTTTGCATTCGGCTTGCGCCAACTTTGCAAAACCTGCAACAAGGAATTTTAGAATAATTATACTCCATTCTGGAGTGACTCAATAACAACAAGGTAATATATGGGTATTTTTGGTCTGTTCAATAAGAAGAAAAAAGAAACGCTTGATCAGGGTCTGGAAAAGACCAAACAGAGTGTGTTCTCAAAGTTGTCACGTGCAGTTGCCGGTAAGTCTAAGGTTGATGACGAGGTGCTGGACAACTTGGAAGAGGTGCTCGTCACATCGGATGTCGGTGTTGACACAACGCTGAAAATCATTGAACGTATCGAGCAAAGGGTAGCGCGCGACAAGTATGTATCTACCGCTGAACTCAATTCTATCTTGCGCGATGAGATTGCGGCCTTATTGGCTGAAAACAACACCGAGGATCATGAGAATTGGGACTTACCCGCCGACCATCAGCCGTATGTTATCTTGGTAGTTGGTGTCAATGGCGTTGGTAAAACTACAACCATCGGCAAACTGGCTTATCAGTTTAAGGCATCGGGCAAGAAGGTATTCCTGGGAGCAGCCGACACCTATCGCGCTGCTGCAGTGGACCAAATCAAGATTTGGGGCGAAAGGGTAGGTGTGCCTGTGGTGAGTCAACAGATGGGAGCCGACCCGGCTTCGGTGGCGTTTGATACGCTGCAAAGTGCAAAGGCCAATGGGGCCGACGTGGTGTTAATCGATACGGCCGGACGCTTGCATAACAAAGTGGGCTTGATGAACGAATTGAAGAAAATCAAAGATGTGATGAAAAAAGTGCTGCCTCAAGCTCCTGACGAGGTGCTGCTCGTCTTGGATGGCAGCACGGGACAAAACGCTTTTGAGCAAGCAAAGCAGTTTTCTGCAGTCACACAGATTACCTCATTGGCCATTACCAAACTGGATGGAACGGCGAAGGGGGGCGTGGTCATCGGTATCAGCGACCAACTGAAGGTGCCGGTGAAATATATCGGACTGGGTGAACAGATGGATGATTTGCAGTTGTTCAACAGACGAGAGTTTGTAGACAGTTTGTTCCAGCACGAATCATAACAGAAAGTAGATAACTTTGAAGAAGAATCAGATAGACATCATTACGATGGGCTGCTCAAAGAATCTCGTTGATAGCGAGGCACTGATGCAGCAGTTTGAAGCGAATGGGTACGACTGCACGCACGACAGTGAGCAACCGGATGGTGAGATTGCTGTGATTAACACATGTGGATTTATTGAAGCAGCTAAAGAGGAGAGTATCAATACGATACTTCAATTTGTTGAAGCGAAGAAGGAAGGTCGTTTGAACAAAGTCTTTGTCATGGGTTGTCTCAGTGAACGCTATAAGAATGAGCTTGAAAAAGAAATTCCGGAGGTGGACAAATTCTATGGCAAGTTCAATTACAAGCAGCTGTTGTCCGATTTGGGAAAGGCTGAAATTAAGGCCTGCAACGGTCAACGACATCTCACGACGCCCGCTCATTATGCCTACGTCAAGATATCGGAGGGCTGTAATCGCCATTGCGCCTATTGTGCTATTCCCCTCATTACCGGCAAGCATGTCAGCCGACCGAAAGACGAAATTCTGCAAGAGGTTCGTAACTTGGTGGCTGATGGGGTGAAAGAGTTTCAAATCATCGCCCAAGAGTTGACTTATTATGGGGTGGACCTTGATGGCAAACGGCACATCGCGGATTTGATTAGGGAGATGGCTGACATAGAAGGTGTTGAGTGGATACGCTTGCATTATGCTTATCCAAACCAGTTTCCGCTTGAACTTTTGGACGTGATGAGCGAGAAACAAAACGTTTGTAAGTATCTTGACATCGCGCTACAGCATATCTCCGACTCTGTACTTGAGCGCATGCACAGGCATGTGAACAAGCAGGAAACCATGGATTTGATTCGCACCATCCGTGAAAAAGTGCCAGGTATTCATTTGCGCACCACGTTGATGGTTGGGTTTCCCGGCGAAACAGAGGATGATTTTCAGCAGTTGCTCGACTTTGTTCGATGGGCCCGATTTGAACGTATGGGTGCTTTCATGTATTCGGAAGAGGAGGGAACCTACGGTGCCAACCACTATGCAGACGACGTACCTGAAGATGTTAAGCAGCGAAGACTGGATGAGTTGATGGCGGTTCAGCAGGAAATCAGTGCCGAAATAGAGGCTGCAAAGATAGGCTCAACCATGAAAGTAATCATAGACAGGAAGGAAAATCACTATTTTATCGGGCGATCGGAATTTTGTTCCCCAGAGGTTGATCCCGAAATATTGATACAAGGAGGACAGAAGTCCGTGCAGATTGGTTCTTTTTATCAAGTGAAAATCACTGATGCGGAAGAGTTTGATTTGTACGGCGAGATTGTCTAAACATATACAGCAAGTTCCATGAATAACAAAGAGTTTATTGCAGAATTGTCACGACGTGCAGGCTATACGCAAGAACAGACGCAAAACTATGTCCGTACGCTCGTGGAAGAAATGACAAACATTCTTGGAGAGGGCGAATCGATTGCCATCCCTTCATTCGGTACTTTTGAAGTGAAAAAGCGGTTGGAGCGCATCCTGACGAATCCTTCAACAGGCAAAAAGATGCTGGTTCCTCCCAAATTGGTTCTTAGTTTCAGACCCATGCCTTCTGTCAAAGAACAGTTGAAGAAAGGAGGCGAATCATGATAAAAATCACAGATTTGGCGAGTGTGTTGGAAGAACAGCACCAGCTATCAAAAAGTGAGGCCGAATTTTTCATCCCTTTGCTTGTAGACGTTTTGACAACGGGGCTTAAAGCCGATAAACAAGTTAAGATTAAAGGACTTGGAACGTTCAAGGTAACATCCGTGAATGCCCGTGAGAGCGTGGATGTGAATACGGGTGAACGCATCATCATTGAGGGGAGAGAAAAGATTTCTTTCACGCCCGAACCTGTATTGAGGGATAAGGTGAACAGTCCGTTTGAGCAGTTTGAGACGGTAACGGTGAGCGATGATGCCGATTTTTCGGAGATAGATGAACGTTATCAGCAGCTCGAGGAACAAGAAAACGATGACAACAGCGAACCTGTAGAGCCTGTTCTGCCTACAGAAGAAAAACAGGTTAAAGTTGAACCGCAGGAAAATCTTCAAGAAAAACCATCACCTGAACCATCACAGGAAACGGTATCTACTGTGAAAGATGAGGTGTTGAGTGACGACGATGCAGAGCCTCTTTCTAACAATCTCATTGAGGATGGCGTGTTTGAGCAAGAAGTGATAGAGGTTACGCCCATTGAAGAAACTTCTGTGGTTGATGACCAACCTGTCTTGGAAGAAAGAAATTCCACAGAACCAGCAAACAACAATTCGAACTCACCCATGACGGAAAGCGAAGAAAAAGAATCACTTGAGTTAGCCGAACTGAATGAATTGAATGAAAAAAATCAACAGTTGCGTGCCAATTTGGCTCGAACACAGCGAAATCAAAAGATACTGATTGGTGCCGTATGTGCTTTGCTGTTAGTGGCATGTCTTGGCGTTTATTATATCGGTAAGCAGTTTGCGGCTCGTGATAACCGAATAGAGCATTTGATGGCAGAGCTGCATGATGTCAAACAGGCTGCGCAAGTGAACGAAAACGTGGCTGGTGTTCAAGGCGAATCGACTGCCGAAAATGCGGCGGTAAATAGTGAGGGTCAGGAAGATACGTCTATTTCTGATCGTGGAGACCAGTCAACAGAACCGTCTGACAAGCGTGTTCAGGATGAAAAAAAAGAGAAGGATGCAGCTGCCAACGTGGCATCTGAGAGCGCCAAGCGTGAGCAATCTCATCAGAACAGCCAAACAATGGCCTCAAAATATGATTCGGATCCGAGAGTTAGAACCGGAGCTTATGTCATAACGGGTGTGGCACAAACCGTCACGGTGCGTAAAGGACAGACCTTGAGTTCTATCAGTAAAACTTACTTGGGACCTGGCATGGAGTGCTACATGGAGGCTGTGAATGAGACGAAAGAAGTGAAGGAGGGTGACAAAGTTAAAATCCCGGCATTGAAATTAAAGAAGAAATCTAAATAATTTAGCTAAATCATCACTGTCTATGAAGAAACAATCAGGCGTAATCATCGCATTACTTTGTGTGTTGTCTGTTTTTGTAGGATGTTCAAAGCAGCATACCAGCATTATTAAAAATCCTTTGCCTCTGAATTTTGGCGACCCATTCTTGTTGCATGCAAGCGATGGAAAATATTATATGTATGGCACTTCGCTGGCCAATGGCTTTGAAGCGTTCGTCTCTGAAGATTTGCAGACATGGGATTCGTGTGGTCAAATTTATACGGGTGGGACAGCCGAGCAGTGGAACAAAGACTGCTTCTGGGCGCCTGAAGTGTATGAACGAAACGGGAAATACTATCTGTTTTACAGCGCTAATGCCAAGGAAAACCCAACTAATGAATTGGAGATTTTCAAGATAGGCGTTGCTGTATCTGATTCACCTGCGGGTCCTTTTCGGGATTTGATAAACCGTCCTATCTTTAATCCTCCATATCCAATCATCGATGCCAATGTTTATTTTGATGATGAAAATAATAAGTGCTACCTGTATTATTCGCGTTGTTGCTACAAACATCCTGTAGAAAGCGAGATTGCAGACAAGGCCAAAAAAGAGGGAAAGTTTGATGAGGTAGAAGAAAGTTGGGTGTATGGCGTAGAGTTAAAGCCTGATTTCACGGGTGTGATTGGCGAAGCAAAGTTGCTGTTGGCTCCTCCTACCAAACTTGATGACCAACAATCGGAATGGGAGAGTAGGTCGGTAACATCTGGAGAAGTAAATCGACGTTGGACGGAAGGGTCGTATATCTTCAAACATGACGGCTTGTATTATATGATGTATTCTGCAAATTCGTTTGAAGGAGCACACTATGCGGTTGGGTATGCGACAGCTAAAAATCCTTTGGGACCGTTCAAGAAGGCGGAGAACAATCCTGTTTTGCAAGAAAATGTGTCAAAGGGTGGTACCGTGATGGGTACGGGTCACAACATGCTCATCACCATGCCGGATGGCAAGATGTACACCGTGTATCATGCACGCATGCAAGCAGACCCGTCAAAGCGCGTGGTCTTCATGGATCAAGTGACCATTAAAGATGGAAAATTGGAGGTGAATGGCCCTACAACGAATGAGCAGAAAATTGCTTATTGATGAAGTGACAGTTCGCAAATCTTGGCATGAAAAGCCCGCGTTCTTTTGGTTTGTGGACGTAGTGCGTGAATAAGAAATGTGAAGGAAAGTTTGTTTTAGGACGGTAATACGTTGCTATCGTTTGACTAAACAAACTTTCTTTCACCGTTTTATGTACCTTCATGTCGTCTTCTATGATTGGCGTTATTTGGTTTGTAGGGTACTTCTTTTTAATTTCGGCGTTTGTTTTTCTCCCTTTTTCGCTTGTTCGAAAAGTTTGGATTGTAAGAAGCAGGGCGTTTACGGCTTGTTCTTTGTGAGCTTGCATCATCTTTACGGGACGATGTTCTTTGGGCCTTTGGTGAATGAGAGAAAAGCTGCTCAATCAGTTCTGGCCTTCCTATTTTTCTCAATTCTCTTTCAATGTTCTTTCTATCCTCGGGTTTGTACCAAAAGAAGAATTGTCGTTGAGCAAGTTTTTCATTTGGTGTTTTGGCACAGTAAACAGGTTCCAACGTATAAGGATCGTATCCCGTGTACCATGTTTCTGTGCTGACAGTCATGGGAGTAGGGGTGAAATCCTGCACCTGCTCAAGCTGAAAATTCAGATTTTTGGTGATGATGGCGAGATTTGCCATATCTTGTGCTTGACAACCAGGATGACTACTGATGAAATAGGGGATGAGTTGCTGCTTTAAATTTTCTTCTTTGTTGATTTTGTCAAAGATGACTTTAAACTGTTCGAACAACTTGAAAGAAGGCTTACGCATCAAGTTCAATACTGCATCTGACGTGTGTTCGGGTGCTACTTTCAAGCGACCACTCACATGGTTCTTAATCAGTTCCTTGGTATATTCTTGTGCTGCGGCGTTCGTCGCTTCATCCTTGCTCTTGTGCAACAGCAAGTCATACCGAACACCACTGCTGACAAAACTCTTTTTTATGCCGGGAATAGCATCGACAGATCGATAGATATCCAGTAGTTTACTGTGATCGGTGTTGAGGTTAGGGCAGATTTTTGGGTGAATGCAGGATGGGCGTTTGCAGTGTTCACAAGCCAGATGGTTCTTTCCTGCCATACCATACATGTTAGCTGACGGCCCTCCAAGATCAGAAAGATAACCCTTAAAATCAGGCATGTCAATCACCTGTTTTACTTCTCTCAGGATGCTTTCTTTCGATCGGCAAGTGACAAATTTCCCTTGGTGAGCCGATATCGTACAGAAAGCGCAACCGCCAAAACAGCCTTGGTGAATGTTTACCGAGAATTTTATCATCTCGTAGGCAGGAATACGTTTACCCTTATATTTGAGATGTGGTACACGCGTATAGGGCAAGTCATAATAAGCATCGACCTCTTCAGTGGACAAAGTTGGAAAAGGAGGATTGACTACCACATATTTATTGTCCACAGCCTGAATCAATCTTTGTGCGTGTATCTTATTGGACTCCTCTTCTATATGCCTGAAATTATCGGCTTGCAGTCGTTTTTCCCTCAAACATTCCTTGTGACTATGTAAGATGATATCATCGTCTTTGAAGCCACCATCGATCTCTTCTTTTTGAGTAAGATATACAGTCTGTGGGATATCGTGAATCTGTTGGATGGGTTCACCGGCTGCTATCCTTTGACATAAGCTCAAAACAGACTTCGCTCCCATGCCGTACAGAATCATGTCAGCACCCGAATCGCATAGAATACATTTGCGAAGCGCGTCTTGCCAGTAGTCATAGTGCGTAAGACGTCTCATGGAAGCCTCGATGCCACCCAATACAATGGGTGTGTCAGGGTATAGCTGACGAAGAATCTTAGAATAAACAATGGTTGGATATTCTGGACGACAATCGTGTCTTCCGTCAGGACTGTAGGCATCTTCCTTGCGCAATCTTTTGTTGGCAGTGTACTTGTTTACCATCGAATCCATGCAGCCTGGTGAGATACCGAAGAACAATCTCGGCTTTCCCAGCTTCTTGAAGTCACGATAGTCGCCATGCCAATCAGGCTGAGGAACGATGGCAACCTTGTATCCCGCAGCTTCAAGTGAACGTCCTATGACGGCAACTCCAAAGGATGGATGGTCTACATAGGCATCACCTGAAAACAAGATGACATCCAGTTCTTCCCAACCTCTTAACTTGCATTCCTTCTTTGTGGTTGGAAGAAAATCAGTAAGTTGATAATCTTTCAAATGAGTGTTGTCTTTATTTTAGTCCTCACGACTCGTTATACATTCTTTATCTTCGGTCTGTTTCTTCGTCCAGTCTACATACAGCTTGACCAATTGGTTGAGGCCAAATGCCTTCATGTTGGTGTGGTAGATGACGTCAAGGCAAAGATCCAGCAGGGCTTTGTCATGATTTGCATCTGATTCCAGCAAGGATCTGACATTCAATTTTAGCTTATTCAGGATATCTTCATCAATGATGCCTGTGCTATCAACAAGATTTTCCAACAAAGCATATTTCTGAATACTGGCCAGATGTTCGTCCGAAACTTCGATACATCTCGTGCCTGATGGGTTGGATTGGATTTTATATTTCATATCTTCTTCTATTATATAAGTGGTTGTTTATGTCAATCAAACTGCAATTTTTAGGCTACTATAGTGCTTCCATAAGCTGCTGGTCGGGCCAGTCAGTTATTCAAGCAAATAGTTTAATATCCCCTGCATCAGAAGTTCTCTATTCTTTTGATCGATGATGCATTCGAAGGGGAAACCCATGGTGAAGCATCTGTAATGGTTGTCCTTGTATGCAACTGCTGCACTGGTACCATTAGCATATTGCATGACACACATAGCACTTGGATTGGGAGATAGAATCTCAGGCGATTGTGCGGCATAATGGTCTTCATTAGGCGTTTGGTAGAACGTCATGTTCATGCCCAAACCTTGTACAGCATTAGAGGAAATAGTACTGTCACTGGGCGTATAGGATAGTTTCAGAACATTGTTGAGAAACAATTTTTCGGTTTCAAAGGTCATATCCGAGCCAATATACGAACCGCTAACCATAATTGCTCCGCCATGGTTGGCATATGCTGTCAACAATGTTTGCATCCGCGGGGTGAACGATTTGTAGTATTTTACAGTGTACGGTTCATATTTTTCTAAACCCAATATCAGGTCAATGCAGGGATATTTGGTCAGTTTTACTTGACCCGACCATACTGCTTGGCTGGATGAACTCGCCACATTGTACTTTTTAGAACTAGCAATGGCGGCCGTATGGTCTACTACATAATCGAACGTGTTGCCTGCAATGAATTGTCCGGCCAGTTCATTGCCTCCATATCCCAAACCAGTTTCTGTCAGACTGCCTAGGCGTGTTTTGTCAAAAACCGTTTGATAGCCCGCCCATCCCGCAGTCTTTCCGCACGCAACCCCAATATCCGCATGTAGGTCAAAGCCTTGTTGAAGCTCATCATCGATTACCTTGGGCGCCGAAAGACGATTGAATCCGTTGACAACCAGTACCGTTTGAGTGGCTAATGGTGAATAGTAAGCCGACAAAGTTTCAGTGGGAAAACTCTCTCCACCTTTGTTGCAGGCCGTAATCTTAAAGTTGTATTGCACATCAGGTTCAAGTTCAATGGAATAAGATGTTCTGCTGATGTTCTTTCCATTGTCAAATCCACTCGTTCCTGTCGCCATGTATACATTATACGATGATGGTGTAGCCGTTTCTTCTTTGAGGTCGGTTTGTGGCGACCAAGACAGCTTTACCTTGTTCTTGGACGTAAATTCGATGCGGAAATCTTGTGGTGCCAATGGTTGGACAACATACGATTTTCCGTGCTGTCGATTGATATATCTTAATATGGTCTTATAGATTGAACGGGCAAAGCTGAACTTAAAGCTGGGATCTTGACCGAGTATCATGTCCGGAAAGTTCTGATGAGACATGGTTTCCAGTATTGCAGAGGGAATTTCCGGCACACGCGTTTCCGAATAGTTTCTGTCCCAAAGGTATCTCTTGGGCCAGGATCTTTGGTTGGTACTCAGGTCTCTGACTGCATTTTGCAGTAGATCATTGGCGAAGTCCTTTGAGGTCATTCTCGAAATCCCGGCATTCAAGCGTCCGTCATTGAAGTTCGTCGTGCAAATAGCCAAAGAACCAATGAGCGATTTTCCATCTGCACTATATCCTGCATCACTGTGAACAGCCAATGCTAACTCAAGAGGAACCCTTAGTCCTGGCAGTGATGGCGCGAATACACTTCCGCCTGAGAGCCAATTTGTCATTTTGGATCGGGCGTTGATGTCATCGGAATAGTCGTCTTGACCGCCCTTTCCTCCGTATACACTGTACGGTGCACCAGCCCATTGTGCATAATATCGCGAACCTTCAAGCGTCCGCGGCAGACCGCTTATGCTGCCTCCGCGTTGTATGTTACCCATTCCACCACCAAATCTAACAGCATCTGTCGTCACAAAGCGTCTCTTCTTTTTCGAGCGATTTGTCACCACTACTCGGTTAAACTGATTACTCCCAGCGTCAAAATCGAAGGTCCCAAGGTACACCCAAGTGCCACCTCCCATCTGTTGGTTGACCCTGAAAGCGGTTTCCTGTCCCTTGTGATAGACGATGTATTCGGCATCATCCACACTTTTGTCTACCGTTTGATAACTCACATATACGGCATATCTTCCAGCTTGAGGCAGATTAGGTTGATAAGATACCAGGCTTGGATGCCTGCTTTTGGTTGAATGAGCTATTCTCGCACTACCTTGCTGAAAGGGATTGTCGCCATCATTGTAGATGGTTTTTGTCCTTGCAAAGCCTTTTGTATGAGCTCGTTCCCAATTTCCATGAACGTTTATCTCCAGATAGGATGTCCCTTTGTTTGGGTCATCGTTATCAATAATGACCTCATGTTTTTGCCAATCTCTCTCTCGTGGTGTAAACACACAGGCTCCGGCATGCTCGAGCATAGGAATAAGGTAGGGGATGACAATGGTTTGAGTGAACAAATCTTCGGTGGTTCCAAATAGGTTTGGCCGTTGCCATTTCCACTTAAATTTATTCTGATCGTAATAGTAGCCATGACTTGCCCATACAGAAATATGCCTATTCTTCAGTCCTTTGCTAATCTTGTTGGTCTTCGATGTGTTCGTCACCCACGGCTTATCTCGATGGTCAATATCGCCCCATGCCCGTGTGAAGCTACTGTTGTACTGAGCTGATAGGTGGTGTGACAGGCATACGCAGTACAGAAATAAAACCGTGCGCAATCTCATTGGGCAATTTCTCCTATCGAAAATTTCTCAGGATGTTTGCCTTGCATGCCTTTAAAATATAGTTTCACCTCTTTCATCTGCTCGTCTACATTTCCTGTGGGAATAATCTTTTTCGTACATTGTATTGTCTTACGTTGATAGTCAAGACCGTACAGGAGGATGGGTATGTTTGCTTTCAGGGCGATATAATAGAATCCCATCTTCCAATCTGGATTCAGAGACCGTGTGCCCTCGGGTGTGATGCAGAGTTGAAAAGTTTTCTCCTTTTGAGCGAAGGCCGCAAGGTTGTCCGTCATACTCGTATGTTTTGAGCGCCAAACGGGTATTCCCCCCATGGCTTTCAAAAGGGGTTTGAGGGGGCCTACAAACCATTCTTTCTTCATCAGAAAGTTTGATTTCATCCCTTCAGCGTGCATGTATAGCAGGCCGATGATGAAATCCCAGTTGCTGGTGTGTGGGGCAAGACAGATAATGTATTTGTCGGGATGGTCAACAGTTACAACTTTTGTCCATCCCATGCAATTATATAATAGCCATCTACACAAACGATTTAGCATATACGCTTCGGTTTTTTAATAAATATTCGATATTTGATCTACAATTTCAGACACGTCTGAGTTGAATTTTGCAATCAAATCCTTGTAATAATCCTTTTGCTTCATTCCTGGTTCGGGATGAGATACGCGCTTAATATATTGACTCTGCAACGTCAAGATCGACGTCAGCAGCGCATCAATATTCTCCTTTTCGGGTTTTTCACTATACAGCGAGGCGGCTACGCATTCTGCTAAAAGGTCACTACAAACATAATGAATTATTCGTTTTAAATCTCTTTTGTTTGCCATATGAATTGTCTCTTTATAGTTTGTACGAAATTGAATGATAGTTCAAAGGTAGAAAAATTATCTGTATTTGCAACACATTGACTGGAAAAATCTTGTTTTCTTGATTGTTTGTTTTTCTATCTCAAAGAAAAAGTGTAAATTTGCAAAACCTAAGAGCAATGAAAATTTATCATTTATTATATTAGTAAAATTGCAAAGATGAAAACAAGTGCATTACAAAAAGAAAGAGCTTCTTATCAGCCAAAACTGCCAAAAGCTCTTCAAGGTGCTGTAAAAATTCAGGAAGGAGCACCAACTGAAAGTGTTGATGATCAGGATGAAATCAAAAAATTGTTCCCACATACATACGGAATGCCTCTCGTAGAGTTTGTTCCAGGTGATAAATGTGAAAACAAGCTGATGAATGTAGGCGTTATCCTTAGTGGAGGTCAGGCTCCTGGTGGACATAATGTAATTAGTGGCTTGTTCGATGCTGTGAAGAAATTGAACGAAGAAAACCGCTTGTATGGCTTCTTGATGGGGCCTGGTGGTTTGGTGGATCATAATTATATCGAAATTACTGCTGGTTTCTTGGAGAAATATCGCAACACAGGAGGTTTTGATATGATTGGATCCGGACGTACCAAGCTGGAGAAAGAAGACCAGTTTGAAAAGGGTTTGGAGGTGATTCGCGAATTGGATATCAAAGCACTTGTCATCATTGGTGGTGACGATTCAAACACCAACGCCTGTGTTTTGGCCGAATATTACGCTGCCAAGCAGTATGGCGTGCAGGTCATCGGTTGTCCAAAGACCATTGACGGCGACTTGAAGAACGACCAAATTGAAACCTCATTTGGCTTCGATACGGCAACAAAGACCTATTCTGAACTCATTGGAAACATTGAGCGCGACTGCAATTCGGCTCGCAAATATTGGCATTTCATCAAACTGATGGGCCGTTCGGCCTCTCACATTGCGCTGGAATGTGCATTGCAGACCCAGCCAAACATTTGTCTTGTTTCAGAAGAAATACAGGCAAAAGACAAAACACTGAATGAAATTGTGGAGAACATTGCTTCTGTTGTGGCCTATCGTGCCAAAGAAGGAAACAACTTTGGCGTGGTCCTCATTCCCGAAGGCTTGATAGAATTCATCCCCGCCATCGGCCGCTTGATAGCCGAATTGAACGACCTGCTGGCCGCTCATGGTGCCGATTATAAGGATTTGGACAAGGATGCACAACGTGAATACATCCTAGCTCACCTCTCCGACGCCAACCGCTCTACCTTCGAAACGTTGCCGGAAGATGTGGCTCGTCAGCTGAGTTTGGATCGCGACCCACACGGAAATGTTCAGGTTTCCTTAATTGAAACAGAGAAGTTGCTGTCCCGCATGGTTGCCGCTAAGCTCGAAGAGTGGAAGAAGCAAGGCAAATATCAAGGCAAGTTCTCACCTCTTCACCATTTCTTCGGTTACGAAGGTCGTTGCGCAGCGCCGTCTAATTTTGATGCCGATTATTGCTATGCGCTTGGTACCAGTGCTGCCCAGCTCATCGCAAACGGCAAGACAGGATACATGGCCATTGTCAAGAACACCACCGACTGCACCGACAACTGGAAAGCAGGTGGCGTACCTATCACCATGATGATGAACATGGAGCGTCGTACAGGTGAAATGAAACCGGTAATCCGCAAGGCGTTGGTAGAGTTGGAAGGCAAGCCTTTTAAGACTTTTGCTGCCAACCGTGATGAATGGGCTAACCATACATGCTATGTTTACCCAGGTCCTATCCAGTATTGGGGCCCCAGTGAGGTTTGTGACCAGACCACACGAACCTTGGCATTGGAGCAGGAATAATCTTACTGACATTTAAAACTACCATAAAGGCTGGTTCTATAAATTACCACCGCACATAGTCATTAAATGTTTATGAAATACGTTTTGTTATCTTTTGGCTTCTTTTTATATAAAACAGGCTGCGCCTCAACAATTCAAACAAGTTTTGATTGCATTCGGCTTGCACCGTTTTTGGTTCAAAATGTAAGTTCGTTCAGTCGTGTAGCTCGCTACACTCCTTCACTCTCTTGCATTTTGACCTCAAAAATAAGCTCAAAATCTAACAAAGCTAATTTATAGAACCAGC
>CABTXD010000055.1:0-16034 GCA_902488665.1 uncultured Prevotella sp.
ACGCTCGCCATTTTCCGTTGGCGTGATGTAGCAGTCGGCATCGTTGTAATACAGGTCGGCGCGCATCGTGTTGGCTATCTGGTCCAATAGGTTCACTTGTATGCTGTCGCGCTTGTTCAGCTTGAACTTGTGTGCGATGTATCTTTGATCAGCTTCGTCTACATCCTCGTACACGATGTCGGCTATTTTCACCTTGTCGGGCTGGCTCTCAACCTTGTTCTTGACCAGGTGTTCAGGTTTCTGTCCGGGTGCGATGCCCAATTCTTTTCTCAATTTCTCAAGCTTTGGCCATTGTTTCATGGCCGCTTCCTCGCCCCGCCTGATGAGGGTGTCGATGGCGGCGGTTGAGAATGAGGCCGCACCATAGCCTTTCGTATCGGTGCTGATGAGGATATCCGTCTTGGCAATGTTTTCATCATACTTATTCTTACAGTTGATGTCAACAATCTGTCCAATCACGCTGGCACCCTTGTCGAAGTCGCTTGCCGTCTTTGGAGGCTCCTGAACGGTGACCCCAATCACGATGTCGGCTCCCATTTCGCGGGCGATGTCTGCCGGATAGTTATTGCGCAGTCCTCCGTCAACCAGCACCATGTCGCCCTTCCTGATGGGGGTGAATGCTCCTGGGATTGACATGCTGGCGCGCATGGCCTCGGTGAGTGAACCTCGGTGGAAAACGTATTCGGTGTTGTCTATGATGTTTGTGGCAACGCAGGCAAAGGGGATGGGCAGGTCGTTGAAATCAATGGAGTCGCGGTAGTTGAAGGCCAGCCGGGCAAACAGCTTTGAAAGATTCTTCCCTTGTATCAGACCTCCCTGACGTGTGCGCCTGTGTTTGCCAAGCCGGATGTCACGGCTCAGCATATAAGTATTTTCTTTTTTCCTTTTGTTCAGGTTCAGGTTTCTTACGTCAACCTTGTCCGACAGCACGAGCGACCAATCTTGCAGCCTGACGATAGAGTCCATGCAATGTGCATCGTAGCCTATGCAGTACAGCCCACCGATGATGCTTCCCATCGATGTTCCCGTCACAATGTCCACTGGGATGCCTGCTTTTTCTATCACTTTCAGCGCCCCAATGTGCGCCATGCCTTTGGCTCCGCCACCACTCAGCACCACAGCCACCTTCTTTCGGGCGTGGTGGGTCTGGGCCTGTACTGACAGACCGAATAAGAGAAGCATACAGAGAATTAGTGTTTTCCTCATAGCTGGTATGTATTTGTGTTATTTAATGGTTCGCAAAGCGTTGCTCGGCCAGGGCTTCGTACTTAGTCCCTGGTTGGCCATAGTTGGCATAAGGGTAGATACTGATGCCACCACGAGGTGTGAAAAGGCCGGTTACCTCAATATACTTGGGTTGCATCAGCTTGATGAGATCCTTCATGATGATGTTCACGCAGTCTTCATGAAAGTCGCCATGATTGCGAAAAGAGAATAGATACAGTTTCAGACTCTTGCTCTCCACCATGCGCTCGCCGGGAATGTAAGCGATGCGTATCTCGGCAAAGTCGGGCTGTCCGGTGATGGGACACAGCGATGTAAACTCGGGACAGTTGAACTGTACCCAATAATCGTTCATGGGATGCTTGTTCTGAAAGGTTTCCAACACCTCGGGTGCATAATCCATTTGATACTTGGTTTTCGCTCCCAAAGCCTTTAAGCCATCCTCTGTTCTTGTACTTTCCATAAGCCTATACCTTATTTATATTATATGTTGAAGATGCGCAGCACATTGTAGTCAATCCCTTCATCGTACACGTCTTCACCCTCGTGTGCCTTCAATGTATGGACAACGCGGATGGTGACGGGCAACACCAGAATCTCGTAAGCAGTCTTGAACAATACTTGCCAGAACATCAGGGGTAAGATTGCCGCAGTAGGTATCACCCCGAAAAAGGCCAAGGGGAAAAAGATAAGCGAGTCGACACTCTCACCAAAGATGGTACTCAGGATGGCGCGGGCAGAGAAATTCTTGCCCTGTGACGAGATTTTCATCTTGCTCATGACGTAAGCATTGACGAACGAACCGCATAAGAAGGCTATGAATGAGGCAAATGCAATGCGCGGTGCCAGTCCGAAAATGTCGTGGAAGCTCTGTCCTAACGTCCAATAGCTGGCTCCGGGAATCAAGTCGCACAATGCTGCCATCATCACAAAGAAGAAGTTCATGGCAAACCCTGTCCAGATGAGTAAGCGAGCTTTGCGATAACCCCATACCTCACATACGCAATCGTTGATGATATACGAGATGGGAAAAACGATGAGGCCGCCGGTCAACGAGATGGGACCCACGGCGATTTGCTTGGTTTCTAACACGTTTGCCGTAATCAGGCAAACACAAAAAAGGATGCTGAAAAGCATGAATAGCACACTAACGTGCTGAGTTTTTTGTTCCATTGTTCTTGTTTTTTAAGAGGTTTATCAAGCACTCTATGATGAATAAAAATGTAATGTCCAAATGTCTTGAGCGGCCAGATCGTCCTTTATCAGACCATCATCTGGTTCATTTGGAAACACTGAATTGTTGTTGAATTTTTGCAAAGTTACATAATTTTACCGATATCGAGCTGTTTTTCAAGAAAAAACGATTATTTTTGCCTCAAATAAACAATAGTATAAAACACAATGAAAAAGTATTTATTCACAGCAGCAGTTGCTCTGTTGGCCACTGCCATGCAAGCCCAAAATGCGGAATATGTCATTACCGGTACTGCTCCGGCAAACGCAAAGATGGTTTATTATTACGACAATGGACAGTTCAGGAAAACTGACAGCGCAACAGTAAGCAACGGTAAATTTCAGCTCAATGGAACAAAACCGCTGAACACCTTCATCACCGTAGCAACCGATGCAAGCCATGGCATCACCGTCATCAACGACCGCACGCCCATCACGGTAAACTTGAACAACAAGAGCGTCACCGGATCGGCGCAGAACGTGCAGTTCGTTGCCTTGCAAAAGCAACAGAGCAAGCAGGATGAGAAAATGATGGACATCTACAAGAAATATCAAGAGATAGCCGCAGACAAGACCATTGAGGGTCAGACCAAGAAGGCTTCGCTTGAGAAACAGATGGAACAACTGCAGGAACAACAGGTGCAAGACATCTTGAAGTTCACCAATACACACAAAACCAGTGTGGCTCCGGCGTACTTCTTGGGACAAATGTTTTATTCGCTGCCATACAACGACCTGGTATCTGTACTCGATAATACCTGCGCTTATTATACTCATCCCATGATGGAAGGCGCTAAACGACAGCTCGTTTCGCTGGGTAAGCGTCGGCCGGGCTTGCAGTATACTGACCTGGCCATGCACGATACACAGGGAAAACCTGCCAAACTGAGCCAATGGGTGGGCAAGGGCAACTATGTATTGGTTGACTTTTGGGCAAGCTGGTGTGGCCCATGCCGACAAGAGATGCCTAACGTGGTGGATGCTTACAAGCGCTATCATGCGGCAAAGGGATTCGACGTGGTGGGCGTATCGTTCGACTCAAAGGCTGATGCTTGGAAGAAAGGCATCGCTGACTTGCAATTACCTTGGCACAATATCTCCGACTTGAAAGGCTGGAAGTGTGCTGCCGCCCAGGTTTATGGTATCAATTCCATTCCGTCGAACATCTTGGTAGATCCGTCTGGACAAATTGTTGCGCACGACTTGCGCGGTTCCAAGTTGGCCGACAAGCTGAAGGAAATCTTCGGATACTAAAGTATCAATCTCTCAAGCATGGGGCGTGATTCGTCGCGTCCCGCTGTTGTTAAAGGGAAAAGTGAAATGGGAAAGATGAAATAGGAAAAGCGTATGGCCTTCTCCTTTCATCTTTCCCATTTTTATCTTTCGTCTTTATTAAATAATGCTGGTGCGCTTGGTGAACTCGATAATCTCGGGGATATAGCCAAAAGCCAAGCCCGTAACGGTGTCGGCACAACCATAGTAAACGGCTACGCGACCCGTGGCGGGGTCATGTACCTCGGCACAGGGGAAGCAAACGTTAGGCACGTCGCCAGTCAGTTCATACTGCATTTGTGGCGAGATGAGATATGGTCCCGAACGATAGATGGGCTTCCATGGCTGTTCTAAGTCGAGTAGGGCAGAACCAAAGCTATACACGTAGCCGTTGCACGAACGCAACACGCCATGATAGAACATCAGCCAACCCTCAGATGTCTCAATGGGGATGGGGCCGGCGCCTATCTTCATGCACTGCCATGCGCTTACTTCAAAGGCGGCAGGCGACATCACATGGCGATGCTTGCCCCAATATACCAAGTCAGGCGATTCACTATAGAAGATGTCTCCGAAGGGGGTATGTCCCGTGTCGCTTGGGCGACTGAGCATGGCGAAATTGCCATTAATCTTCTTGGGGAACATCACACCGTTGCGGTTGTAGGGCAAGAAAGCATTTTCTAATTGGTGGAAAGTCTTGAAATCAAACGTGTATGCCACGCCAATGGTAGGTCCATGATAGCCGTTACACCAGGTGACATAGTAGCGGTCGTCGATAAAGCACACGCGTGGGTCGTAACCGTACACCCATTCACCAATCTCCTCGTTGTCACATTCAAAGCGTAGCGGCTGTTCGTTGATGTTCCATTTCACACCGTCATCGCTGAAACCGACGTGCAATACCATTCTGCGGTTGGTGTCGTCGCAGCGGAACACACCAGCGTACCCATCTTTGAAAGGTACAACGGCACTATTGAAAATACTGTTGGAGGTGGGTAGCAAATTCCTTGGAATAATGGGATTCGCCGAGCAACGCCACATGACTTCTTTACAATCTGCCGCACGGTCTTCCCACGGCATGTTGGGCAAAGGTTGCCCTTGAATGATTAATTTGGACATAGGTTGATAATTTAGCCTCCCCCGGCCCCTCCAAAGGAGGGGAGAAGCCAAAAGGGAGGGGAAGTGAAGAGTTGAGTACTTTGAGGTTTGAACTTTGAATATTGAACTTTATGTTTAGACAAGCTATCAACTCGTGAACTTGTAAACTAAAAACTTGTGAACTAAAAAAGTCTATCTACTCCCCTCCCTTTTGGGGAGGGGTAGGGGGAGAGGCCGTTGTTTGCTCGGCTCCAAACGGCACAAACCAAGTGATGAGTAAGGCGGGAATGGTGCATAGCAACACGAATACAAAGAAGTGTCGGTAGCCCAATGCGTCGCTCACGGCACCACTCATCATGCCTGGCAGCATCACGCCAAGGTTCATAATGCCACTAGCAAAGGCATAGTGTGACATCTTATGCTTGCCTGGCGCGATTTGTTGCATCATGAAGAGCGTCAGTCCCACGAATCCAAAGCCATAACCAAAGTATTCCAGTCCAATGGCACTGCCTATGAAGACAAGGTCTTGTGGTTGGTAAATGGCCAACAGGTTATATGCCACAAACGGTACGTTGAACACCAAGGCCAATGAAAACAGACTCTTCTTCAAACCACGATGAGCGATATAGTAGCCGCCCAAGATAGAACCAATCACGAAGGCGGCAGCACCCACGGTGCCATAGCACAGGCCAATCTGTTGTTCTGTCATGCCTAATCCTTGCTCCGAAACCGGTGCTTTGAGGAAGAGCGGCACAATCTTCATCACAAACCCTTCGGCAAACCGATAGAGGATGATGAAGCATATATAATAGGTAATATGTTTCTTTTGGAAGAACTCCGCGAACACCGCCCACAGCTCCGTCCATACTTCACGGGCACTCTTCTTGTGCTGGGCTGCTTTGCCGTCGGTTGGAAGAATGAAAAAGTGATAGCATCCCAAAGCCAGCATGGTCACGCCGACGATGAGCATGATGAACATCCACGCCTTGGTCACGCCATAGCTCTTGATGAATATTCCCGCCAGGTACACCAGTCCGCCCGTGGCAAATATCTTCGCCACGTTGTAGAAGGCACCTTGCCAGCCTATCCAGCGTGCTTGCTCTTCGGTAGAAAGTACCGACATATACGTTCCGTCGGCGGCGATGTCGTGTGTGGCACCGCTCATGGCAATCACGGCTAAGATGCCAATGGTGATGGCAAAGAAGTCGGAGAGGTTCAAGGCGAATGCCAATAAGGCAAACATCACGCCGCAAAGCAGCTGGGTAAGCACCACAAAAAACTTCTTGGTCTTGTAGATTTCAAGGAACGGACTCCAGATAGGCTTCAACGTCCACGGCAACATAATCAATCCTGTCCAAAAGGTGATTTGCGTGTCAGAGATACCCATGCCTTTGTACATCAGCGACGTCACCATGTTAAGTACCACAAAGGGCATCCCCATGGCGAAATAAAGTGTAGGCACCCATGCAATGGGACTTGTCTTTCTCGGGTGATGGTAGTTTGGTTTTTCTTTCATTTTTTAATACAACAACATGTGCTTTTTAATACAACAGCAGGTGTACTCGTATAATGGATGCCTTATAAGTTTGTTTGTTCAGCATCGGTTGGCAATGCTGGTTTGTCCATGGAGGCGGCTGTTTCATCAACAGATTCACCAGATTCTACAGGCTCGACCGTTGTGTCAACAGCATCTGTCGCTGTGGAGTTTGTGGGTGCTTGTTTGTATTTTCGGTTCACCGACATCACCTTAAAGGCATCGATGCACTCGATGACACCATACAACACGAGCGTCCAGCCAATGACGAAGAGCGGTGCTTGTGCTATCCATTGGGGTTTTATGATGGCGATGCCACCGATGAAAAGCACCACGCAGGGCAGCAGCCAGAAGATGATGTGCACGCGGATGATGCGGTTGATGGCGGCCAACACCACAAACTGATTGATGGCACCCAGAATCAGTACGGCGGCGATGATGTACACCAGTCCGGTTGTAAAGACGGTAGGCATCAGAGCCAGTACAGCACCCAGCACCATACTGCCGATGCCCACAATGGGGAAGGTGGGGCGGAAGCCGGATATTTGCCGACCATTGGCGTCAAACACCACGGTATCATCGCGGTGCTTGCGGTCGATGAGGTAGGTGATGCACGATATGAGTCCGGTGATGAAGAATAGCACACCAATGAGAATGGTGATCCATGTAACGGTTTCTTCGCGGTAACGGATAAGTAACGCGCCAATGATAATGGACACCAGCGCACGGATGAATGTGTTTTGTACTGTTTTCATACGATTTGTAATATGTTTACAAATGTACGAACTATCTCCCATAAATGCAATACTTTTCGTATTTTTGTATCCTAATATTCCATTCTATGACAACATTATATTTGGTCAGACATGGTGAAACGGTGGACAATGCCGCCCACCTCATGCAGGGACAGACGCAGGGCAGACTCAATGCGGTTGGCCTCAGACAGGCTGAACAACTGCGCGAACGGTTCCGCCAGCTGCACGTTGATGCGTTTGTGTCCAGTGATTTATATCGGGCTCTCGAGACATGTGAGGTGATAGCCGCACCGCACGGCATCAAGGTGCAGACAACACCGCTGCTGCGCGAGCGTGACTGGGGCGACTTTACGGGAAGATACATTCCCGATTTGAAAGACTTACCCTTTCCCGAGAATGTAGAGTCGTTGGAAGAGATGAAGCATCGCGCCCGACAGTTTCTCGAAGAGATGAGCAGCCGTTACCCCCATCAAACGGTGTTGGCCGTGGGACATGGCATCATCAACAAGGCGATACAGAGCGCGTTCCATCATCAACCCATGAGTGAAATCAAGAAAATGGAAAACGCTGAGGTGAGAGTGCTGAACCTTCAATAAGTAAGAGCCCAGCGAATAATCACGCCCTTATGGAAAAGAAATAATCACCTACGGCCTCCAAAACTTCTGCCGCCACCTTGTGTTCCCCTCGAATTGCCGCCTGATCTTGATGGCGAACTATAGCTTCTGGATGGCGAGCTGTAAGACCTGCTGGGTGCCGAATAGCTCCTTGATGGTGAGCTGTAAGAGCGGCTGGGTGCCGAATAGCTCCTGGATGGTGAACTATAGCTTCTCGATGGCGAACTATACGAACGGCTTGGTGAAGAGCTCCTGGATGGTGAACTGTATGATCGGCTGGGGGAAGAACTCCTTGACGGTGGACTATAGCTTCTGGATGGTGAGCTATAGGAACGGCTTGGTGAGGAACTTCTGGATGGCGAGGAAGGGTCGGGTGTGAACGTACGGTTCGGTACGGTCGACCTAACGCCTGTCGACTCGTCACGGCCAAAGCTGCCACCACTTCTGCTGCCGTTACCGAACGAACCCGGTTGGGTAACGGTGGTACGCGTGCTGCTCTGTCGGTTGCCAAAGCTGCTGCCGCTGCGGTTGGGTGCAGCGTTGTAGCGGCGATTACCACTCGATCCATAGCTTCTTGACGGACTATCGTAGGTTGAGATGATTCGACGCGGGCCGTTGCCAAACGAGCGGCTGCCGTTGTTATAATATCCACGGTTGTATCCGTCGCGCATGCCTATCCCATCATAGCCTCGTCTGGGACCGTAGTCGCGGCCATAATACCACGATCGGTTACCGTTGCGGTGCCAGCTGTGGCCTCCACGGTACACGGCGTAGAAGCGTGGTGTACCGAAATAGAAGTAGTCACGGTATGGATAGCGGGCATACACACCGAAGTGCCAATAGCCTGCGTTCCAGTAGAGTGGACGATAGAAATAACTGGCGTCGCGGTACATGCGATACTGCCAATCGAGCAGAATGTAACTCAAGTCCAGGTTGCGGCGCTCCCAGTAGAGGCCGTACAGGTCGTCATAGTTGTCGATGCTCATCAGGTAGTCGAGGTTGATTTCGTATGCAGCCTCATATTGGTCATCGGTGAGGTTGAGTTCGTATGCCATCTTGTCCGTCAGGAAAAGAGCCTGCCGACGCGCTTGGTTGTAACTCATGGCCTGGGCTGATACCGTGAGTGCAAGCAGTGAAACCAGGGAAATAATCAGCTTTTTCATCATGAAATATTTTTAATATTGTGAATATATACGTCCTTGTGATGTCCGTGTGGATAACAGAACAGCAGCGATGCGTTGTTTCCATCCATCCGTTTCTCATTCTTTATCACATCGCAAATGTAACGATTATCATTCATGAATGAAAAGGTTTTTCCCTAAACCGTGAGGGGAAAATCCCTATCGCCGCACAACTTCTTCATTAAAATAAGGTGGATTGTTGACAATAACAATCTTTTGATTTGGTTTTAACAACGAATTGAACAAAAGACACGAATCCGATTATTGGAATCAATGAACGCCGGCGTTCACCGAATCAAACGAATTTGGTAAGGATACGCAACATATTCATGTCGCAAACATAGAGCAATTCTATGTGAACAAATCATATATTTTAGACATTTAAAACGATGAATTGTGGTGTTTCATCATAAACTTTTGTGGTGTTTCATCATAAACTTTTGTGGCATTTCATCATAAACTTTTGTGGTGTTTCATTTGGTGTTTTTGTGGTAAATCATACAACGTTTTTAGTTACTTTCGCGTTTTTCGTTGTTGAAAAATGCTGCTTCGTAGTAGGAGATTTGTTCAATATTTTATCTGTTTGATGCCTCTAAAACAGCACTTGGAAATGTGCAATCTGGAAAAAATCAATAGGCAAACAGGAAGCAAGCAGCAGGCTTTTTCCTCTGAAAACTCGAGTTTTACCAAAAAAATATCGACTTTTCTCGCCGTAGAAGCATCGTTTTGATGGG
The DNA here is from genome assembly GCA_902488665.1 of uncultured Prevotella sp. Lineage (GTDB taxonomy): Bacteria > Bacteroidota > Bacteroidia > Bacteroidales > Bacteroidaceae > Prevotella. The sequence goes on from CABTXD010000055.1 coordinate 9,646, forward strand.
CAATTTACATGGGTTAAGCATGCAAAAGCATACAGATTTCACCTTTATAACAATGCTTTTGGCTCAAAAAGGCTCGAAAAGTAGGTTCCTGGTGTAGGTGTTTACTTGTAATATATTGATTTTCAGTGCTATATAAAAAGTGTCTTATTTTGGGCGAATTTGCGAAGATTGGTCTCTTTGTTGGCGAATAAGCCAAATATGATGCACCTTGTTGTCAAGAAAATTCACAGCTAATGTTCCTCATGTTTCTCATTTCGTCCACGTCCATGCCCCTCTTATTTCATAGCAACGGAATTTCACGGAGGCACACGGATGAGCCGTGTAAATCCGGTTGCAACCAACATCAATCGCAATTGTCCCAGCAACGGAATGGCACGGTACGACACGGACAATATCCGTGAATATCCGTGAAACTCCGATGCAAAAAACCATAAACAAAATATAATAGCAACGGAATGGCACGGAGCGACACGGACAATATCCGTGAATATCCGTGAAACTCCGATGCAAAAAAAACATAAACAAAATATAATAGCAACGGAATCGCACGGAGCGACACGGACGCACCGTGAGAGTCCGTGATAATCCGTTGCAAAAAAAACATCACATGCCATTCCTTTCGATTCTTTCGGTGGGTTCGTTGTTAAACCAAAAGAAACGATGTTGTTGAAACAAACAACCTTTTTTTCTCAACGAACCGTGGTTTGCAACCATGATATATAATAATGTTTAACATTTCTCGTTATCGTTAAAAAGCACGATTCTATAAAGCATGAAACGTCATATATTACTGTCCGTTCTGCTGGTCGCAACTGGAGTGGGGCATGCCCAGGCCGATTTCGATGCAGAAAACGCATCACCGTGGAACATCGGTGAGAACATTCATTATCAGGTAGAACTGCAAAGTTCGTTCGCTGACGGCAAAACGCCCTTGTGGCTCCATTCTAATCGGCATGGCATGAGTTCGTTGGAAAAGAACAACGGTTATCTACGCGCGGCCTTAATCAGACCCTTGCGTACCGACTCGGCACGCAAATGGGGGGTTGGTTATGGCCTGGATGTGGCGGCGGGCGTCAATCATACCAGCAAGATGATGGTTCAACAGGCCTTTGTTGAGCTGCGGTGGTTGCATGGCGCACTCTCGATAGGGAGTAAGGAATACCCCATGGAGTTGAAGAACAACCAGTTGAGTAGCGGTTCGCAAACGTTAGGTATCAATGCCCGTCCCGTTCCGCAGGTGCGTTTGGCTTTGCCCGATTACTGGATGCTGCCCTTTGGCAACAGGTGGTTGCACGTGAAAGGACACGTCGCCTACGGCAAGATGACGGACGACAACTGGCAGCACAGTTTTACCCAGCGTAAGTCTAAGTATGCCGACAACGTGCTGTATCACAGCAAGGCCGGCTATCTGAAGATAGGTAACGAAGACCGTTTCTGTCCGTTTTCGCTCGAAATGGGTTTGGAGATGGCCACGCTTTTTGGTGGAACGGGCTATCAACCCAAGGCTGATGGCACGGTCAACGTCATTCGCAGCCAAACGGGGCTCAGGGCTTTTTGGAATGCTTTCATGCCTGGTGGCTACGATGCACCCGAGGAGGACATCGTTTATCAAAATGTGGAAGGCGACCAACTGGGCAGCTGGCTCATACGGATGAACTATGACGCGGACACCTGGCGACTGGGTCTGTATGGTGAAAAGTTTTTCGAGGACCACTCGTCCATGTTCCAACTCGATTACGACGGGTACGGAACGGGTGACGAATGGAATGTCAAGAAGAAAAGAAAGTTTTTTGTTTACGACTTCAAGGACATGATGCTGGGTGTGGAACTCAATCTGAAATACAACGACCTGGTGCGCAACGTGGTGTTTGAATATCTGTACACCAAGTACCAGAGCGGGCCGGTATATCATGACCACACGCAGAACATGAGTCACCATATCTCGGGCGTCGACGATTTTTACAATCACTACATTTACACCGGGTGGCAGCATTGGGGTGAAGTGATGGGCAACCCGCTGTATCGTTCGCCCCTCTATAACGAAGATGGGCGTATCAACGTTCAGAACAATCGGTTCAAGGCCTTCCATCTGGGCGTGTCGGGCGAGCCATGGAACGGCGTGAGCTATCGCCTGTTGACCACTTGGCAAGAAGGATTGGGAACCTATAAAATACCCTTTGCAGCCAAACAGCACAACGTAAGCGTGATGCTGGAGGTTGGCTGCCAGCTCAAACATGGCTGGAACATCCGAGGGAGTTATGGGGGCGATTTCGGCCAAATCCTTGGCAACAACCAAGGCGTACAGCTCACCATCGGCAAACATGGAGTGTTTAACCTGTAAACAAGTCATTGAAATGAAAAAAGTATCTTATATCCTCCTCACCCTCCTGATGCTCGCAACATGGACTTCGTGCGAGTTGGAAACTTCCACCAACGGGGCTTTGGACGGTTATTGGCGTTTGCAACAAGTAGACACCTTGCAAACCAAGGGAACGGCCGACCTCTCTGCGCAACGATTGTTTTGGTCGGTTCAAGGCAAAATTCTCATGCTCAACGATTTGGATTACCGCTATCCCGAGTGTGTGATGGAGTTTGAACACCGTGACCAGCGTCTGATGTTACATAGGCCATTGATTTCAGATCGTACCAAGGACGACCCGGTGATAGACGATGTGAAGATTCTCTATCCATACGGCATCCGGCGGCTCGACGAGCAGTTTGAGGTAGAACGGTTAGATGGTTCGCATATGATTCTGCGCAGTGAGCAGCTTCGGTTGGTGTTCGTCAAATTTTAAAGGCAACGGAGTTGTCCGTGTCATTCCGTGCCATTCCGTTGCTATGATATTTTGTTTATGGTTTTTGCATTGGAGTTTCACGGATATTCACGGACGTCCGTGTGATTATGTTTGAGATGTTGAGTAGCGAGGTTCAACGCCCCGCAGGGGCAGCAGCTTATAGCCCAGGGCACCGCCCTGGGTAAGAGGGTGAGTAGGTGTGCGCCCTGTAAGGGCAAAAGCAAAAACAGCGTACAGATAATCAAATGCTTTTGTCCTTACAGGACGCAATTACCCCCACGCATCCAACCCAGGGTGTTGCCCTGGGCTATAAGCTTTTGGGCTTTCAGCCCGTGAATTTGCTGTTCTGCAACGGATGGCTCTTTTACTTCAAATGGTCGTTCGTGGTCAACAACAATCAATCTCTTTTGTTTTTAACAACGAATTGAACGAAAGACACGAATCCGCTTGCTTGCGTTCATGGTCTTGTTTAGTTGATTCGCTGTTAAAAATATTTCTCTTCAATGTAAGAACCGTGTTATTCCGTGCCATTCCGTTGTCGCAAACACATTTTCGTTAAATGTGTGTAAAAAACATGCGTTGTATTTTTTACAAACCATATTATTGTGTAACTTTGCATCGTATTACGGAATTTTATGAATGAGGTATTCATCAATTCTTTTCAGGAATAACCATCCAACGACATAAAACAACAATTAAATATCATTTTGAATTTATGAAAGAAAATTACAACAACAAGACAAAGCTTCGCAGCGCATGGTTTGCGCTTGTGTTGCTGATGATAACGGCTCTGCCTATCACCGCACAGACCGCGGGCGAAAAGTTCCAAGTCGGACAACTGTATTATGAGGTGGTGGATGCCACGAACCATACCGTGAAAGTGACATACGCAAACACAGATGCGACAAAGCCAGAAGCAAGGCAGCAGAAGTTAATTGATGAAACGACAAACATCCCTGACCAGTGGAAAGGCTACAACGGTACGCTGAAGACAAATGCAGTGGACAAGAATGGCAAAAAAGTTGAAACAATGAAAGACGAACTTGCGTATGAATTGGCTACTGGACAGATTTACACCATTACTATTCCAGATAAGGTCAACTATAATGGCAAGGACTGGAAAGTCACAGCCATCGGATCCAATGCATTCATCAATGAAAGAAGAATCAGAAAAATGGTACTTCCTGAAACGATAGAAGCCATTGAAGATGCTGCCTTTTATCAATGCAGTGTCACATTGTTGAATTTTCCGAAAGGTCTGAAGTACATTGGTTGGGGTGCCTTCTATAAGAGCAATTTGGCACCTTTCTACCTTAAAGAATATAAAGGTAGCAACCCCGCCAAAAAGGGGACATGGGAGAGAAAACCTGGTACAGCGGTTGATATTCCAGGCTCAACTGCCATAGGTCCCCAAGCCTTTGAGGGAAGCTTTTCAACGTCAAAGTTTAAGTGCCCGAATATAACATTCGTGGGGTATCAGGCTTTCAAGGGTGCCAAAATTGATATAACAACAGCCATCCCTGCAACAGCGAAGATTGGCGAACAGCCCGAAGATAACAAAATTAAGGCGATGTATAAGAACCTGCCCACAGGCACAGACCAGCGGTCGGGTGTGGAATCTTTTGCGGAATTCGGTGGCAGTGTAAGTTTGGCTGAAGGCCCAACAACCATCCCTACAGGCATGTTTGAAAAAGCCTTTACCAACTTATCTCATTTTATCATTCCCTATTCTGTGGTGAATTCCATAGACGAAAGAGCTTTCTCAAATGCTGGTATTCTTAGTTTCAACCCCTTGTCTGAAGTAAAGAAGATTGGTGCAAGGGCTTTTGAAAATGGCATTATGTCAGGTGACTTTGTGATTGGAGACCAAGTTGAGGAAGTAGGCGATGGTGCCTTTGCGGGAAATATCAAATTGGAAGCATTTATCTTGAAGGGTAGTGCTAACTGCAAGATTGGTGCAGAAATTCTTGAAGGTTGCCCCAACTTGGAATATGTAGACTTGCGCAATGTAAAAAATGAAGATTTCAAAAAGAACCTGAAGAATTTGTCACGCGAATTAAATTCGCATACAATCACATCAGGTTTGCCTACCCACACTCTCGTGTTTCTTCCTGAAGCAACGGACATCACCATTGCGGATGGTCAGGACGTGAACTTTGTCAAGAGCGACGGTACATGTACCAAGCTGAGCTTGCAGGATGGCATGGAATACGAGTTTCTTTGTGACATCAAAGCCAATCAAGCAGTTTACAACAGATGCAACATGACCATTAACAAGACAACCATAGATCGTGGTTACAACACCCCATTAGAAGTTGCTCATTATGAAGGAGATAATTCTCTAACCTCCTACCGCGACTTTTCTAAGTTTGCTGATGGCAAGCACTGCTTCACTATCTTTTTACCGTACGCCGTGACATTGCCTGAAGGCATATGCGCATACAAATTGGACTATAAAACCAAGAAAGAATATTTCACAGATGGTGAACCATGGGGAGAGTACCCTAACGGTTATCCATTAGGTGAAACAGAATTCTATGTCTTCAATTCAATACCTGACGGCAGCACGCTCGAGGCGAGCAGGCCATATCTCCTGCGTATCACCGATGGAAACAGTCACACCTCCGAGAAATTTACGGCCAACAATGTGGAAATAGCTAAGTCACCTGAAAAGTTTGCCATAGTCAATGGAGGACGCTTAAAGCCTGTTGGCTTCCCCGCCACCAAGCCTGGACAGTCCTTCAGCTTCCAGGGCAGCACCGAAATGATTCCTCCTGAGGCTTATGGTAAAGATGGGCCTTATGTGCTGAACATAGTGGAGAAGCATACCTTGGAGGGAACGAAAGAAATTGATCTATGGAGGCGAATGAAATATGATAATAAGGGAACACGAGAAGTAAATCCCAGCATACCGCCATTCCGTGGTTTTGTTAATCTTTTGCCGGGTGCTTCAGGCGCCAAGCAATTCATGGTACTCTCGGAAGGGGAGACGACGGGCATTAGCAGTGTGACAGAAAATGCCGATGCACAGCAAGGCGCAAAGCGCATATACACCATTGACGGACGCTATGTAGGTACCAACTTTGACAGTCTGCCATCGGGCATGTATATCATGAAGGGTAAGAAAACATTAAAGACGAAATAAAGATGAACACTAAAGATAAAAATATAAGCAACGCTGCTGGCAGCAGGCGCACCTACCTGTCGCCATGCGTCCAAATCATCAAAATGGAAACAACTAACCCCTTAGCGGAAAGTCTCGAAATACCAATAGACACTCCCGGTGCCACTGATGCCAATGGAAAGCAGTGGCAGGGCGACGACTTGGACTCGTGGGACGATGAGGATGGCAGCAACGATAAGGACTGGGGAAGCGTGTGGTAACCCTCGGCATGCGTGCCGAGAATAGTCATGCAACTACTCATGACATGAAATAAAGTGGGAGGGAACCAATGGTTTCCCTCCCACTTCGTGTTGTACGCTCGGCATGAGCATTATCTAATGGGTGGAAGTCCCGAGTAAGCCCTAATAGCGGGAATTACATAGCCAAGAGCAAGGGTGTTCATCGTGAGGTGAAATCTGAAGGAAGCCGGC
>CABTXD010000056.1:0-15344 GCA_902488665.1 uncultured Prevotella sp.
CCTCACGTTACCCTGCGACTTGCATGTGTTAAGCCTGTAGCTAGCGTTCATCCTGAGCCAGGATCAAACTCTACATTGTAAAATATAGTTGAAATGGATGATAACATCATGTATAAGGCTCAAGCCAGAACACGCATATCATACCAACTTCGTTTTCTCTGTTCAGAACGAAACTCCAGAATTTAAAAGTTATCTCACCTTTGTTCGTTTCTAGTAAGAATTGAACGGTTCGTAAATGTTCACCCATGAGCATCTTTAACAATACTCATGCTTCTTGTACTACTTCTGTCTTTATGTAAATCTTTTCAAAGATCGCTTCTTTGTGTCGCTAACGCAGCTTTTAGTGCGAAAGCGAGTGCAAAGGTAATACGAAAAACAATACCCTCCAAACAAATGATCAAAAAAGTTTGAAAAAAGATGGAGATTTAACGTTTGTTTATATTTAAAGGGGCTATCACGGAAGTCTTCACCTTATTATATATGAGATCCTGTTCCAGTAAACTCGCTACGCAGACTTTCTCCTCCTCCCCCATCCTTCGTTCCAAACCAGCTAAGAAATCCTAACGAGGATCAAGCCTCCATTTCCTTGGCCAACAAGCTCTCCAATTCTTCTGCCGACAATCTCAACCGAAATCCCCCCTTCATGGCCACGCTGATGCGACCTGTTTCTTCAGAAACAACCACGGCAATGGCATCCGTGTTTTGCGTAACCCCGGCAGCAGCCCGATGGCGCAATCCCAACTCTTTTGGTATACTCAAGTCGTGCGACACTGGCAAGATACAGCCGGCAGCTTTGATGCGCTTTTTAGAAATAATCATGGCACCATCATGCAAAGGCGAGTTCTTGAAAAAGATATTTTCTATCAGTCGTTGATTTACCTTGGCATCGATGACATCGCCCGTTTCCACGATATCGTTCAAGGGCATTCCTCGTTCAATGACAATCAGTGCCCCCACATGGCCCTTAGCCATACTCATGCACGACAGCACAATAGGCACAATGGTTTCCTTATCCTCCTCGCCTTGTTTATCGCTATTGGTGAAAAGCCTGGAAAAAGCCTGGAAGCGCTGGTGTGCACCCAATTCATACAAGAAACGACGAATCTCTTCCTGAAACAGGATAATCAAGCCGATAACTCCGACGCTTACCAGCTTGTTCATAATAGAACCCAGCAGGCGCATCTCTAATATTTGACTGACAAACAGCCAGATGAAGATAAATATCAATATACCGATAAAGACATTGAGCGAGCGGCTTTCTTTCATTAACCGATATACGTAGTAGAGCATCAGTGCCACCAACAGGATATCTATGATATCTTTCGTACCTATTTCGAATGGAATCATTTTTTGAGTTTGTGAGTTTGTGAGTTTGTGAGTTTGTGAGTTTTTTAGTTGACAAGTTAACGAGTTGACAAGTTTACGAGTTGATAGTTCCGCAACCCAAAAAGCTAATTACTCCCCTCCCTTTTGGGGAGGGGTTGGGGGTGAGGCTGTTGCTCATCACACGCCCTGCATTCTCTCATAAATCCTACAGGCTTCCACAGCCTCTCGCACATCATGCACGCGCAGAATGGCAGCTCCCTTCTGTAACGCGATGGTGTTGAGTACCGTCGTGCCATTTAGAGATGTTGTAGGATCACCGCCCAGCAACTTGAATATCATGCTTTTTCGCGATATCCCCACCAGCAACGGCAGGTCAAGCACCTGCAGACGCTCCATGTGTTGATAAATCTTGTAGTTCTCGTCGAGCGTTTTTCCAAAGCCAAACCCAGGGTCCAGGATGATGTCTTTTGCGCCCAGGGCATACAGCTCCTGCGTCTCCCTGGCAAAGGCAATCAGCATGTCATGCAGATTCGACTTCACCGACATGAGGATATATGGCACCTGAAGCCGTGCAACGGTTTCAAACATGCTCCCCTCCTCGTGTATCGGCGTGTTGACAATGCCCGTAAGTCCACCTTCGGATACGTCATTGATGATATCAGCGCCCCACTCTTCTACACATCGACGAGCCACGTGTGGCCGATAGGTATCTACCGAGACAATAGCCTCCGGTTGCTCGTGCCTGACGATGGCCAAAGCACGGCGGAGCCTATCCATCTCCTCTTCCTCGGCCACCTCAAAAGCACCGGGACGTGTGGAGAACGCACCCACATCAATCATCACTCCACCTTCTTCTATAATCTGGTTGGTGCGCTGGGCAATCTCTTCCTCCGTCTGCTTTCTGCTCCCTTGGTAAAAGGAGTCGGGCGTAACATTCAGAATCCCCATCACCAGCGGTCTCGATAGGTCAACCAACCTGCCGCGGACGTTGATCGTGTAACCTTTCTTCGCATCCATGTTTTCCATAAAATTTATCTTCTTAGCTGCCGACGCACGCCATTTACGGTACGGCGAGCGTTATCACGGCCTTCTTTGCAAAGGTAAGACAAATAGAGGAAAAGTCAAAGCAAACCATCCTGTTTTTATGTTTCTGTCATCATACTCGAAAAAGATGTAGCATAAAACAGATCCGGACAAAACTCATCGCCCTGCCCGGATCACCTAAACTAAATACACATCGTAATGAGGAAAGTTTAGTAGTCGAAATCTTCTGGATCCCAAAGCTTGTATTTACGATATCTGCTATCTGTTAAATCCTCAAGCTGCTCATCCTCTACTTTAAATTCAAATTGCTTGCTGTCTGCGTGGTCATTATAACTTCCTTGCATCAATTGCCCATAACAAGTGTTGACGGATATAATTTCCGGTGCTATATATTGCTTCTTCATAACGACTTCCTCCCTAACTATTTTACGATGATTTTCTTTCCATTCACTACATAAAGTCCACCTGGCAGAGTCACGGTCTGGGTTTCACCTCTATCAAGGCTCACTGACCATACCATCACGCCATTGCTACCATAAACTTTCACCACGGTGGCCTCTCTTGCCGAAGCCGTTAGGCTTCCCTCTCCTGGAACAATAGCCAAATCGGGTACTGCATTCGTGTCAGTAATGCCGGTTGGCATACCAAACTCTTCGTCAAGAGTTGCCCAGAAGGAGAACAGCTTGGCAGGAGCACCTGCTGAACTATACTCGTAGTATGCACGGAATGGATATACATAAACATACGGGAATTCTGGCCTTAGATTGGTGGAGCTCAAATACATGTTCTTTGCAAAATAGAACACTTTCTTTGCAGTCCTGTCGATTTTCTTTCCTGCATACGAACCGTAGTTATGGAAGTTATAAGTCGTAGCACCTATCTTGCCTGTTGCAGTTTCTCCACTGAATGTGTAATCAGTAGTATTCATCCCACTTCCCTTCGTTGCCATGATGTCAGAACCTTTTTGTTTGGCTATGAACGAGATATTCTCATCCGTAGGAGCCTTCGTCACCTCTACCATGTATGGCACATTGGCTTCTGTGTGTGTTTCTGTAATCAGGTCGAATTTTGCCTTACCGCGATAGCTCTGGGCAGATGCGTACTCTCCATCATCCAATGCCAGACAGTTTTCTGGCGTCATCTTGCTCACCTTGAACGAGCACAGCCCATCCTCGTTGGTATGAACCCCATCTGTAACCTCCAAGGTAAACGGGAGAACCACCGTTGCGTAGGCTACCTTGCCATTGGCAGGAATGGTAATCTCGCGCGTATAGCTTGCGTAGTTCTCTGCTGGGACGGTTATCTTGTACGGTGCGTAGAAAGGCTGACGGTCGGTTATCACGATGTTCTTGCAAGCACGATAGTCGCCGCTCTGGGTCTTCTGAACATAGTTATCCATCTGGTAGCAGGTGCGTTCTGGGAAGTAGATGAGGCAGTTGGGGTTGAGCAACGACTTCATCTCATTCATCTCGCTGGCTTCAGGGATATGCACGGAGTATAGGTTGGTATAGTCCAAATAGAGAACTTGCATGCCCGTGGCTTCAACGCCCGCAATACCCTTTTCTGGATTTCCATAAAGCTCATCTATCAAAGCCTGCTTCATCATTGGCACAGTCAGGTAAGCATTGCCCGTAGGAATTTCTTCACCTGTTTCCACATCCAGCGCCTTGAATTCGCCACCATACATAGGCAGTTCGGTATCATTGCCGTCACGGTTATAGCAAGTCTTGTCGTAAAGCTTGGTCAGCACACACTTAGCCACATAGTCCTTTGTTTCCAGCTTCAGATCCATGAGATAATAAGCGTAGTAACGGTGTTCCGTGGCTGTGGTCGGCGCAACGTTCCATCGGGTTTCATCGGCGGTAAACAAGTAGCAGGGCTTTCCTTCACCCACCTTGATCACGATGTCATCGGCAAAACTTCCTCCTTGTTCTAAATAGAGAGCCTCCGAGTAAGGATATTCCTGCAACTGCGTCGTGCCGCCCGAGATGTTTGTGTTGCTCAGCTCATCAATGTTGCTGTATTTAAATGGCTTATTTCCGCACATGGATGTAGCAATCTTGTCAGAGGCAGGCTCGTTGCCTGTGGTACTGTACTGTTGTCCGTCGAAATCGTTGTAGTATTTTGACTTCACGAAGAAGTAGCGGGCATGGCGCGGGTCTGTTTCTTGATAGGTCTCGTCACCATATTTGCTGTACAGATTCTCGAATGTGAAGCGGCACTTCTGCTCTCCGCCTCCAAAGAATTCTAATGGCACATAGAAGACGAACTTGCCACCAGACACCTGAAAGTCGTTGCTCGTGAACTCTTGCATCAGCGTAGGACCATTCTCGATTAAAGAGTGGCAGATGATGTCAATGTTGTTGATGAACGGGTTGAGTGCCTCTAGGGTTAGCTCGAAAGTAAGCAACGCCTTGGTGTTCTCGGCAAGTCCCTCAATGGAGAACTTAATGGCGTCATTGTTCAGGTCTGTCAGCTCCACCGTCCCGTCAGCTCCACTGCTTACGGTTCGTGTCTCTGTGGCCTCACCCTTGTTTGTACCGTACACCGTCAGCGTGTAAGGCGATGGCGTGAAGGCTGGGTTAGCAATATTTTCGCCGTTAAGGCTTATGTTTTCTGCTGGAGCCGCCGTTCCGTAATGATACTTAATCTTGGCACCAGTGATGCGATAGCCCAAAGGCACCGCAATGCCATTCTGTGTGACAGTAGCGGTTGGCGACTCTATATAATAGGTGTTATTGCCCAACGCATAGTACAGCTGTCCACCATTCTGCAAGGCTTGGATACTTCCAGATCCAGCTGTGGTTGGCAGCTTCTTGTCAGCAGTTACGGCATTCTCCTGATAGAGCCAGTTGCTGGCCTTGAGTTCCTCCACATTCTGGTAATCGTAGCTATAAAAGGTTTTTCCATTCTTGGTATGAGGTTTTATCTCCCCCAAATCCAACTTACCTGTATTGAACGGAGCCCCTATCATGTTCACGCCTTGGCTGACGATGTCGGCAGGCGAGCCTGGTGTCACCTTGGCATCGAAAGCACCTTCGGCTGTGAAATAGAGTTCGCACGACTTCAAGGTAACACCATAGAACTCCGCATCAGTATGATGCAGCAAGAAATAAAGGTTGTTGCCCATATCCGTTTCATTCTTGCTGGTGCGCTCTATGACGTACTCTTCCGTATCATTGGTTCCTGGCATGTTTCCCGTGGTGGCCTTGGACTGATTGAAATCGAAGTCGCTGCCCGTTTCATACATCTGTTTATCAATGGCAGCCAGCTCCAAGTCGCTGATGGTCTTGCCGTTGACATTGTTCAAAAGCACCATGCGGTAACCCGTAAACCGATAACCTTTCGGCAGGGAGATACACATGTGCAACTCTGTCGTCAACGGTTGGCCAGAAACAACAACGTACTTATCTTGTGACGTATCCAAAATGATATCACCTGCTGGATCTGTCAGCACGCCACTCTCTGAGATGTCGCCCCTATCGGAAACGGTAAGAGTCAGCGGCAACTGCTCATGCCTCCACAGCGAGCTCCAACCCCTCTCAAAACCCAACTCACCTTCATAGGTGAGACCAGCGACCAATTTGCCCGTTGTAGGGCTAATCGTCACATTCTGTGCTACTGCTTGAGTAACATCCAATTGGCATATCCATATACCAATGAATAAAGCTAAAATTTTCCTCATACTGTTTGTTTTTAGCAGAACTCCATTTGTCGTCCTGAGTGTGATTATTACGATTAAAATAGTGCCGTGCACTTTTCATGGAGCAAAATTAAACAGTATAGGAACAGGTAGTTAGGACTATTCTTCCTTAATATAGGAATTATCTAACATAATGCTTGATAACATTTAGGACTTTTCGTCCAAAAGAAAAACGCAACTTGCTTGTTTTCAATGAACTAAAAGTCCTAAACACATTAAAAGCGTACCTTTCAAAAAGATACGCTTTCATAAAAAATTACGAACAACTTGTCACTTTTTTTAAGATGGCAAACGACGATATTGGGACGGCATCACGCCATATTTTTTCTTGAATACTCGTGAGAAATAAGCAAAATCTTCAAATCCACATTTCAATGCAATCTCTCCAATACTCATATTTGGCTCTACTTGCAACATGCGTTGTGCTTTCTCCAATCTAATCTTTTGAATATAAACACTTGGATTTTCACCAGTGATGGCTACTGTTTTTGACCTTAATTGCTTGGGAGTCATACACAAGTCGGCAGCTACCGACTCCACACTTACCGTTCCGTTGTTCATGTGAGCATATACATAATCAATGAATTTGTGTAAGAACTCCTTATCCAACTTGTTCAGGGCCGTCATGTTGTTGACATGCACATTTGACGAGAGTGCATATTTTTCGCGCATTACCTCCCTATGCTTGATCAAGTTTCTAATTCTCAACTTTAATTCATCGGCACTAAACGGTTTTACAAGATAGGCATCGGCACCTGCCTCTAATCCCATTAATTTATCAGCATCAGTACTGCGCGCTGTAATCATAATCACTGGGATGTGATTCAGCACCTCAGACATTTTGATTTCACGGCACATTTCCAACCCATCTTTTCGTGGCATGAGCAAATCGGTGAGAATCAAATCTGGCATCAAACTTAAAGCTTTCTCCAGTCCTTCCACACCGTCATGAGCAAAATACAATTGATATTCATGCCCTATCTGCATGCCGATATATCTTGCCACATCGGCATTGTCTTCCACCACTAACACCGACACGGAATTCTCATGAGCTGTTTCTGGCTCTTCGATAGATTCTTCTGACTCTTGATTGTAGTTAGGACTTTCTTGTTCGTACGCCTCAATAGGCTTGATAACAGCGTCCTGACGGGCAGCTTTTAAGGGCAAACTCACCGTAAAGGTAGTACCCACTCCCACTTCACTTTCTACCTCAATTGTTCCATTCATTGCCTCCACAAGCTGCTTCGTCAATGCCAAGCCAACACCCGAGCCAACATCTGCCGACGGGTTTTGTGATTGATAAAACAGGTCAAATATATAAGGTATATCGTCAGACGGAATTCCTTGTCCGTTATCTCTCACCAACAGTTTCAGTTTATCTTTTTCTACTTCCACACTTGCTCTCACCATTCCATGTGGTGGCGTAAACTTAATCGCATTTGACAGTAAGTTACGCGCAATCTTGGTGAGATAGCTGGGTATAAAGTCCATCATTACAGACGATTGCTTAGCAGTAAACAAAAATTCGATATTTTTATCTTGCGCCAATATTTGATGACACTCTGCCAGCATCCTAATATAAGTTACCGCATCCCCATGTCGATACAGCGGTTGATCCGCAACCGACTTTTGCTTCGCTATATCCAACAGTTGGTTGACTAAATCGAGGAGTCCGCTACCTTGTCTTAATATCATACCACCAGCTTTTTTCAGTTCCTCTTTTGTCGTCAGCGTTCCATCGGTCATCTGTCTGCCAAAACCTAAAATAATTGTCAACGGCGTACGGAATTCATGTGTGATATTCATGAAGAAATGATCTTTGGCTTGTTGTATCTGTACTTGCATTTTATGGTTTTTAGATCTGATGCGTATCACATACCACAAAAATACAATAATGACTGCACAGAGCAAGATAATGCAAAGGCTACTGAACAAGAACACTCTTTTGATGAGTCGCTCTTGCTCAATGTCGCGCTGCATCGCCAACATCTGCTGCTCTTTACTTTCACGCTCATACTTGATGCGAATATTTTGAATGTGCTGTATTTTCTTCTCGCTTACCAAACTATCACGATATACTTGGCTTTTTTTATAATTCATGAATGCCTGCTTGTTGTCGCCACGTTTGAAACACATCTTGGACTTTTCATGATACAAGGCTTCCAAATCCTCCCATGCACCCAATTGCTCAGCTACAGGCTCCGCCTCTTTCATGTAATGTGATGCCATGGCCAAGTCACCTTTATCTATATTTGCCCTAATGAGTGAAATGACTGATTCCATCCAATGCCACTGGTCACCAACGCTCCTCAATATTGCCTCAGCATGCTGATATTTGGCAATCGCCTTATCCCATTGACCCGCCTTCTCTTCCAATCTTCCTAAATGCAGCCAGCACAACGCCACGCCCAAGCGCGAACCTGCTTTTTGATTCAGCTGCATCGACCTTTTGTAGTACCATCGTGCCGAATCTATTTTCTCCTGCGATTCCAACAGAGAACCCAAATTAGCGTAATTAATGGCTTGTCCTAAAGCGCTCCCTAACTTTTTCTCCCCTTCCAAAGCCATCCTGAAAGCATTTTCTGCAGCCTCGACATTGTCAAGTGTAAGATGCACATTTCCAATGCCATTTAACGAAACCACTCTGTTTTTTTGGAATTTGAAACTTGTATGATCGCTATACTGGTCACACAAATTCAAAGCCTGATAATGTGCAGACGATGCCTCTTCCAGTGCGCCTATCCGTCTATTATCTGTTCCTATCTGGTTAAGAGCCACAATTGCTTCCAGCGTGTCAGCCTGTTCACTGGCAAGCTCATACTCTTTTTGATGCGCTGTCAAGGCTTGATCAAACCGGCTTGAGTCACGATAAGCAACGCCCAAGAACCTATAACACAGCATCATAGCACTACGATTGTGCTCCTCACGGTATTGCTCAAGCCGACGTTGCAATGAATCAATCCTCCCCAAAGTCTTTAGCTCTTTCTCTAATTGTTCTTTCTCAAAAGTTGCTTTGTCTTTCTCCTCACTTCGAGAACAGCCAATCAACATTGACATGCTCAATAATAGCATGCAAAAAGAAGTAAGCAACTGCTTGGTATTAACCTTACGATGGGTGCCAAAGGTTTTGTGTCGATTCATTGTATAATCAGGATTTCTCTTGCAAAAATATAAATAAATACACGAAATCACAAAGAATCTTTAATAATTATGCCTACAAAAACAAGAATGTTTTATTTATGAAATGTTCTTCTCGTATTTAACCTCAAACGGAACGTTCTATTGCAAAATGTCTTCGGCTACAACGGTTTTTTAACACAAATGCCGGCCGTTTTTTCAACCAACTTGTTCCGGTATTGAAAATAAGCCCCAAATAACGAGATTTGATTATCAACCTGATTATTAGTGAGTTATACTATTTCCAAACCTAAAACACAATTAAAAAGTGAAGTGTTTGGGGGCAAAAAATCATTTTTATATGCGAAAAAGTGCTTCTATCTCATGTAAATTGGGATGCAAAGTCATACAGGTTGGGTGGCAAAAGCATGATAATAGCCAACTAATAGCATGGGAATATGGCGCAAGATGATAATTTCAAGGTTTTAAAACACCGAAACCATCATCCAATTTTATCTATTTTGCGATTTTATTTTGTAAAAGAAAACGAACCTATTTAACAATCAAAAGTTTTTTTAACACAACAAGCAACCTTGGCAACCATTCTGCAATCTTTTCACAGATTGTCGTAAATGGTTGCTTCATTCGGTCAACACCTTGATTATATAAGACAGCAAGGTTGTTTTTATTTACACCACACACCGTATTTAGATGAAAGAACTGTGGCAAAAACGAGTATCACCCAACTCGAGTGACACATGATGCCTCGCCATACAAAACACCATATAAAACCTGTTGGTTGCATTTATCAAGCATAGCTGTGCATCCCACCCAGCACGTAAATGACACCAAAATAAGTCATCAGCACCGTCAAGAAAGCCAATACGATATAGACATGCAAGAATATTGGACGGCGAAACGCTGGCAATGACTGTTCGTGGAAGGTCAAGGAATAAACCAGCATGGTAATCAATGCCCATGTTTCTTTGGGGTCCCATCCCCAGTATCGCCCACACGAAACATTCGCCCACACGGCACCAGTGAATATTCCTACAGCCAACAAGAATAGGGCTGGATACAACATGATGCGACTTATATCCGTCAATCGGTTGAGGATAGTAGTGCTACTTCCCATTCGGTTCATGATGAGTGCTGTGACACCATTGAAAAACAAGAACGCAAAGAGGGAATAGGAGAGCATGACCAAAATGACGTGTATGCTGAGCAGCGGTGAAGCAAGCACGGGCATCAACGTTGTGATCTGTGGATTACGCTCGCCAAGCATGGACACCATGAGGGCAAGACCAGCTGCCATGAGTCCGAATGGGAGAAAGAACGGTATGCGTTTGCTAAGTGGCAATGCGATGACAAGCATGCAAAGCGCCATGAACTGCATGGTCTCGAAGCCATTTGACAAGGGGATATGCCAATAATCCTTATAAATCAGGATTGTAGATGAGAAAATTTTTAAATAATTTTGCAGCGTCTTAATAAGTATTTACATTTACATTGCACATGAGATTCTACACGATTTTATTTGGCATTTTACTGGCAATCAACGCTGTGGCGGAAGAAACCGACACCATCAAGATAGGCAACGAACTGGAAGAAGTTTCCATCGTGGGATTCAAACAAGACAGGGCATCACTCTCGCCTGTCTCGCAGTCATCGGTGGGAAACCTGTACATCAACAACAACCAGTTGGACGGTGTGCGGGAACTGAGTGGCAGACTGGCCAACTTCTACATGCCCGACTATGGGTCTCGACAATACTCACCTATTTATATTAGGGGCATCGGCTCAAAGACCAGCACGCCGTCGGTCGGCGTGTATGTGGACGGCATGCCCTTTTTCGACCGATCGGTGCTGGACATGGACTTGTTTGGCATCAGCAAGGTGGAGGTGTTGCGTGGCCCGCAGGGCACGCTCTTTGGGCGGAACTCTACGGCGGGGCTCATCAACATCTATACCCTGTCGCCCTTGGACTACCAGAACGCTATGGCAAAGGTAAGCTACGGGTCGTACAACGACATTCAGGCCATGGCATCGGCATACCAGAAACTATCGGGCAACCTTGGCATTTCGGTAGCTGGCAGCTACCACCATAATGACGGCTACTTCACGAATACCTACCTGAACAAAAAAGCCGACCCGATGGACAACGGTACATTTAGAATAGGGACGGCATGGAAGCCATCGCAAAGATGGACTATGCGATACTCACTGAGCCTGGACTACATTGACCAAGGGGGCTTTCCATACGCCGTATACGATGCAAAGAAAGACGAGCTGAAAGACATCAGCTACGATGCACCTTCGGGGTACAGACGGTTTGTGCTGACAACCGGCATGAACTGGCGCTATGACGGAAGCAGGCTAAGCTTGAACAGCCAAACCTCTTTCCAGCACAGCAACGACAAGGTGTCTATCGACCAAGACTTCACGGAACGAAAAATGTTTTTCGCCAACATGCCTCTTAGGCAGAACATGTTCAGCCAGGAACTTACGCTCCGGTCGAGGAACGACACTTGGTACCACTGGATAACGGGCGTATTCGCATTTACGCAACACAAGAACTTCTCGACCACCATCGACTACTACACCCCAAGAAACCCGATGCGTGCCGCCGGCGTAAAGGAAAACAACAACGAGATACCAGTTTACGGACTGGCTGCCTACCATGTTTCACAATTCGACCTGTACAAGGGACTGTCTGCCTCGGTGGGTATTCGCTACGACTATGAAACATCGAAGGTGGAGAATGAGACCTATTGGACACCCACGGGTAAGAACGGTACCAACGCTACCAAGCTGGCCGACAGCTACAACAGCAAGATGCACTCGAGCCAGGTGACGCCCCGTTTCACCCTGAAGCAGCAGTTCACACCCGACAGGATGGTGTATGCCACCGTGGCGCGAGGCTACAAGCCCGGTGGATTCAATGCAGCAAAGGAAAGCAGCAACGACCGCTCGTTCGACCCGGAATACACCTGGAACTACGAGGTTGGAGCGAAGCTCAGCTTCCTTGATAGCCGCCTGTCGCTGGAGGCCAGTGCCTTTTACGTTGACTGGAAAGACCAACAACTGTCGGTCATCATCCCTGCGGTAGGTGCCGTGATACGCAACATCGGGCACTCGGACAGCAAAGGGTTTGAGATAGCTGTGGGCGGACAGCCCATGGTAAACCTTTTCCTGCACGCCAACTATGGATACACCTATGCACGCTTCCTGGCAGCCAACACGGGAAAGAAATCAAACTATACAGGCAACATGCTTCCCATGGTGCCGCGGCACACCCTGTCGGTCAATGCCAACTACTCGATGTACCATGTGGGGATTATTGACAAGTTGATGCTGAATGCCAACCTGACCGGCGTGGGCAAGATTTACTGGCGCGAGGACAATGAGAAGTACCAGCCTTTCTACACGCTGCTCAACCTGAAAGTGGCTGCCACGAAAGGACATTTCACCTGGGAGGTATGGAGCAAGAACACCACCGCAACCCAGTACATGGCCTACTATTTTGTGTCTTCCCAGAAGATGGCACAAGCTGGCAAGCCTTTCTGCATTGGCACCTCATTGGTGTACACGCTCAAATAACAAGTCGAGAGCCCAACAAGGCGGGGACATCGTGGCCATGGCCGCGCCTCACCGCTGGGCTTGCATGACCAATCCATTCCAACCAACACAACGTATATGCCCAACAAGAACAACGCCCAACTGTTAGGAACTTTCTTCAGTCTGTACATTGCGCAGGCGGTGCCCATGAGCTTTTTCTCCACAGCGTTGCAGGTGATGATGCGCCAACAGGCCTTCTCGCTGACAACCATCAGCCTTCTGCAACTCATCAAGCTGCCGTGGATACTGAAATTCCTGTGGTCGCCCATCGTAGACCGGCAATGCATGACAGTGAAAGACTACAAACGCTGGATCTTATCGTCGGAAATAGTGTACGCCGTGCTGATACTGGGTGCGGGAATACTAAGGCTTGAAACCAACATTCAACTCATCATCATCCTGGTATTCCTGTCGCTCATCGCCTCTGCCACACAAGACATCGCCACCGACGCACTGGCCATACTCTCTACGCGGAAAGAGCAGAAGAGCTTTGTTAACAGCATGCAGTCGATGGGCAGCTTTGGTGGAAGCCTGCTGGGCAGCGGCGTACTGCTCATGGTGTTGCACCACTATGGCTGGAATGTCGTGACCATTTGTCTGAGCGGTTTTGTGCTGCTGGCACTTGTACCCTTGCTCATGAACATGAAGCTGCAACTGCTGCATGCTAAGGAGCCGGCCCACAGAGCCAAATGGAATGACATCATCTGGTTTTTCACCAATCGAACCGTCTACCCGCAGATAGGGTTCTTGCTTCTCTACTATGCCAGCATCATGGGACTACTGTCGGTTGTAAGGCCCTATATGGTAGACCTTGGCTACAACATGAAGGAGATAGGCGCGCTCAACGGCATCGTGGGCATCTCTGCCGCCATGCTCGTTGCCTATCCCGCCAGCATGCTAATCAGGCACTGGGGTGCGGAGAAAGTGAAAGTGGTCTTTGCTGTCTGCATCCTGCTGGCAACCGTTTACTTCACCCTGATGTCGTGGTCCACACCCTCGAAACCATGGCTCGTTGGGGGCATCATACTTCTTTGGGCCTGTTATGGCATGGGGACAGTGGTGGTATACACGTCGGCCATGTTCTGTGTGAGGAAAGGACTCGAGGGAACCGACTTCACCATACAGATAGTTATCACGCACATCAGCGGACTGCTCATGACCATAGCCAGCGGAAGAATTGCAGACCGATTGGGTTATAATGGTCTTTTCTGCATAGAAACAGCCATTGCCACGCTCTCACTCTGCTATGTAACCTACTTCTTCTGCCACACCCGACGTTCTCAAAAACATATTACAAAACCACATGACCTATGAAGAAAAACATCCTGATTACAGCTCCACGCCACTATACGCAAAGACTGCTAACGGCCTTTGAGAAGTACAAAGAAGAAGTAGAGGTGACCAACATCGCCATGGTAGAATCGACTTTCGACACGGCGAACGATGAGATGCAGAAGCTATGTGCCGACTTAGGCATGTTTGATTTCGTGGTGTGCCTCAGCCGAAAGGCCATTGACGCCATGCACAACTACTGTGACTGTGCAGAACAACTGGGCAAGACGCAGTTCCTGGCCATTGGAAAAGACAACGAATATCTACACGACGTGCTGGGTGTAAAGCCTCCGTTCATCTCAAAAGAGCCAAGTCCCATAGGCATCGCCCATGCGCTGAAAGAGCGTGGCCTCAACGAAGGATGCCGCCTGGCAGCCCTCGCGCCTGCGTTTGTTGGCATGGAAGAGCCTCGAACCGTTCCCGACTTCATGGCAAAACTGAGCGAACTGGGCGTACAGCCCCACCGTGTTGATGCCTACGTCAACATGGCAACAGAGCTTTCCGCAAGGAAACAAGCCTACGACCTCATCATCGACAAGCGCATTGACTGCGTAGCCTTTACCAGTGGAAGCGAGGTGATGGCATTCAACGATGGACTGAGGGAAGTGTATGGCACCGATGCCTGCTGTATTCTCAACGATGTGGCCATCGCCTGCATGGGACCATACACCGCCATGCAAGCCAAGCGCATCGGACTTAAAGTGGACTGGGTGCCTGCCGAGTTCAACTCTTTTGATGACTTCACAGCCTGCCTCGTTAAGCATTGGCGATAATCAGCAATGAGGCCAACAATTGCCACGACGTACTTCTTTGAGGACGCAACGATTCCCACTCCCCCTCCAAAAAGACCATCAACACATCGTATATCTCGGGCTCCGTCCTTGCCAGCAATTCCATAACCGAACGATCTACACCTTAGACCGAGGGTTAAGTCGATTACAGATGATAATGTGGAGTCAAATTGCTCCATGATTGAAAATAATCCCTCAAAAGGAGTGAGTCTCTCAGATTTAATTTGTATCTTCACCATGTCTATCGTCGGATTCTCTTGTTTTTTTGCAACACTAAAATAAGTGAAAATTCTGACATAGCAAAATCCCGAGCAACTTTTTGTTGCTCAGGTACTTACAAAGTTTAATTTTTAATCGTGTTGCGGATTTAAGTTTTTAGAAAACAAATATGATGGAGATTATGTGAGGTGGAA
>CABTXD010000057.1:0-14994 GCA_902488665.1 uncultured Prevotella sp.
CGGATATTCCTTTCTTCCTTTACAGGCTTATGGAGTTATGTGCATGAGGGCATATGGTTTCAACTGGATTTTACGACTGACCCTTACATTCCTTATCATTTTGTCATCATGTCGTTGAAAATTGAACTTCAGCTGATGGTGCGAAGCTCTGAAAAAAGTAAAAGGTAAATCAAAATGTCCTCATGCGAACCTATTGATTTACCTTTGTAGTGATTGTACACCCTTAGGGATTCGAACCCTAGACCCACTGATTAAGAGTCAGTTGCTCTACCAACTGAGCTAAGGGTGCAAGCGAGAAAGAAGTACACCCTTAGGGATTCGAACCCTAGACCCACTGATTAAGAGTCAGTTGCTCTACCAACTGAGCTAAGGGTGCAAGTTTCTTTTTTGCGTGTGCAAAGGTACATTGATTTTCTTAAAATGCCAAACATTTCGTTTATTTTTTTGAAATTAATGTTGGACAGTCCAAGAATATGCAACTATGAGATAAACAGACTTCCTATTTGATAGAAGGCTGCAGATACAATCCATGCCAGAAGCGTGGTATAACCGGCCGAGAACAAGGCCCATTTCCAACTGCCTGTTTCGCCTTTAATGGCGGCAATCACGGCCACGCAGGGGAAGTATAAAAGGATGAAGAGCAAGAAAGCGTATGCGGTTAGCGGCGTGATGCCATCAGCTGTCATTTGTATTCTCAGCCGTGAATACTTCTCGGGCTCATCTGATGTTGCGTCATCTTCCTCAACACTTCCTTCCGACGAATAGAGTACACCTATGGTTGAAGCCACGATTTCTTTAGCTCCAACACCTGCCACGATGCCCACATCCAGTTTCCAACTAAAACCTTGCACCTTGAATACTGGTTCTATGGCCTTGCCAATGCGTCCAATATAGCTCTGCTCTTGCTGTTCAGCCCTGGACAGATGCTCGTTATGGGGAAAATAGCCCAATGCCCAGACGATGATACTGGCCACCAAGATGATGCCACCCATCTTCTTGAGGTACAATTTTCCTTTCTCCCAAGTATGTCTGGTGATGGCTTTCCAGGTCGGTAGTCGGTAGGGTGGAAGTTCCATCACAAAGGGTGTATCTTCACCCTTGATGACGAATTTGCTGAACAACCAGCCCAGAAAGACGGCCATGAGGATGCCGATAAGATACAGTGACATCATCATCGTTGACCGATACTGGACCGAAAAGAACGTTCCGATAATCATGATATAAACGGGAAGTCGGGCCGAACAGCTCATCATGGGTAAGATGAGCATGGTGATGAGCCTTGACTTTCGGCTTTCAATGGTTCGTGTTGCCATCACCGCCGGCACATTACAGCCGAAACCCACAATGAGAGGAATGAATGATTTGCCGTGCAATCCCATCTTGTGCATCAGCTTGTCCATGATGAAAGCCGCACGAGACATGTATCCGCTGTCCTCCATATAAGAAATGAAGAAATACAGAATTAATATTTGTGGCAAGAAGACGATGACGGCACCTACACCCCCAATGACACCGTCGACAAGCATGTCTTTGATGGGGCCGTCAGGAAAATAGGTGGAAATGGCCTGTCCCAGCCAGGCAACGCCGGATTCTATCCAATCCATGGGGTATTGACCAAGTGAGAAAGTTACTTCGAACATCAGCCACATCAAGGCTATGAAGATAGGGAAACCCAATACTTTATGCGTGATAAAGCTGTCCAGCCAGTGCGTAAGCTGGTAGGTGTCTTTCTTGTTTCCTGTTTTGTAGGCAGCCTCTTTCAGTGCTCCATGAATAAAGCCGTATTTCGCATCCATCACCGCAGTCTCACTGTCGGTATTCGTTTCCTCCCTTACACGTCTGTCAGCTTTATCCCTGGCAGCCGAAATCTTGTCTGCATAGGGCATGGAGCTGATCATCTTTTCCACGTCATGGTCGTGTTCCATCAGCTTGATGCCCAGATATCGGGTAGAGTAGTGCTGCCGAATATTTTCGTCTTGTTTCAAGAAAGCCTGGATGTCAGCAATGCCTCGCTCTATTTCATGCCCATGATTGATATGTACATGGCGGAATTGTGGTTGGGCGTCCTCCTTGCCTTCGTATGTCTCAATAACCTGATGGAACAGCTCCTTAACGCCTCTTCCATTTTTAAATACAGTAGGAACCATCGGGATGCCGAAAAGTTCGGAAAGCTTGTCGATATGAATTCGATCCCCTCGATCTTCCGACTCGTCGTACATGTTTAATGCGCAGACGATACGAAGGTGCATGTCAATGAGTTGTGTCGTTAGATAAAAGTTTCGCTCCAAGTTTGAGGTATCTATGACATTGATGACGACATCTGGTGTTTTCTCTATGATTTGTTTTCTCACATAGAGTTCTTCCGGCGAATAAGCCGAAAGCGAATAAGTGCCGGGAAGATCAACTATGTTGAAATGATAGCCTTCAAAGCTGGCATGACCTTCCTTAGCATCGACGGTGACACCCGAATAATTGCCCACTTTTTCGTGTGCACCAGATGCAAAATTGAACAGCGATGTTTTCCCGCAGTTGGGGTTTCCCACCAAGGCTACATTGATGGTTCGGCTCTTCTGCATCGCAACAGCACGGATTTGCTGTTCGGTTACTCGTTGGATTTCATCGACGTCGTCATCAGAAATGGCTCCTTGGTAATTGTTTTCAGCTGGTTTTTGCGTTCGGGCCTCTTCAAGTGACACCACCTCAATCATATCGGCCTCGGAGTGTCTTAGTGACACTTCGTAACCCATCACTTTGTATTTCACGGGGTCTTTCAAGGGCGCATTCAATAGCACTTCAACCTTTTTCCCGCTGATAAAGCCCATTTCAACGATGCGTTTGCGAAAGCCACCGTGACCGGTAACTTTAACAATTACCCCTGTTTCGCCTGTTTTTAAGTCTGATAACTTCATCTTTGTCTCTCTATCTCAAGTACAAAAATACAAAATTTAATGGGCAATACAGACGTAAATGATGATGCATTGTATAAAATACCTAAAAATAATGATACGACTCCCGATGAAATGGGCTTTTATTGGATATCTATCCCCATAAATCAGTATGAGGGAAAAGTTATAAACGTTCCTCTGATGCTATAATTTGATGGCTTTTCCTGTTCTGTTACTTTCGATGGCTGCCTCAAGAATTTGAACAACCGTCAGGTTGTTTTCCAAAGCCGACAAGTCCGTAGGATCCATATTTATCTTCCCACGCAGAACAGCTTTCAGATAACTCATGGAGTCATCGTATGGATATGGTAAGGCTGGAGCCTTGAACGCAGCTTGTCGCTTGCCATCAATCATCGTTTCCATCTGTGTTCCAGTGTATTGGTACACATAGCCTTTTTCACCATAGATATACATGTCTTTACGACTGGTGGGCCAGCACCAGGAAGCCATGATCAGTACAGTGGTGTTGGGATATTCGAGGACAATCGTCGCATCGTCGTCAACTTTAGGGTAGACTTCTGGTTTGTTTTGTTGCAACACCGCATACACGCTGGTGGGTTTCTGTCCTTTCATCAGCCATGTAGCGAGGTTGGCCCCGTAACATCCAAAGTCGACAACGGCTCCGCCACCATTCTGTATAGGGGCAGTCAGCCAGTCGGTAAATTTCTTACTGCACCCAAGTTCTATGGGACCTTCATGTCCATCATACACGTTGATTCTGTTTATATGACCGAGTTGACCGCTATCTACCATCTTCTTGGCTTGATGATTGGTGGCATACCAGGTCGTTTCGTAATTGGTCAAAATCTTGATGCCGTATTTTTTGGCCAATTCAGACATTCTCATCGCTTGCTTGTAGGTCGTAGCCAGTGGCTTTTCTACCATCACATGGATGTGCCGGGGAGCGCAGGCTTCGACCACTTTCATGTGGTCGAGAATCGATCCGTAAGCCACCACCACCTCTGGTTTCGTATGGTCGAGCATGTCTTCCAGACGCTTAAAGAATTTGTGGCTGTCGATTTTACCAGTTAAGCTGTTGTTGTTTCTGTACTTGTCGTTGGCTTCCCAGACGCCAACCACCTGTATGTCACCTCTTTTCATGCGCGAAACAACGCCGCCCAGATGATCGTGTGTCACTCCAGCTACGCCAACTCGTAGCGGAGTATCTGTAGCCTGACACCAAGCAAGCGTGCTCGTCAGTAAAAATAGGAGTGTGAATAATACCTTTTTCATTATGTAAAGTTTTTAGTTTGGTTGTGCCTACAAAAATACAAAAAAATACTCGTATAGAATGTAGCTATTTTGGCTTTTGTTTACAGCTGATAACCAAGCGAAATCAATAGCGTTGAGTTTGGCTACCAAACTGTATGACATTGGCGGTTAAAGTCATTGACTTTGGAGTCCAAACTCAATGAGTTTGAACCGCTTGTTTTTAAGTATTCGTAATTGATTGTCTGTTAATCAATTATATAATTTATGGTTCATTTTTTTTTCATAGAAAGCTATCAATAACACCAAGAGCCGTTACAGCCTTTTCTGTTAAGGGCAAAATTGGTGAACAACAAATACAAATGAGGTTCATTATGGAAATGGAGTGGCGCTATAATAAGAGCTATCACTCCAAATTTCGGATGACCCTTATTCTATCCTCTCCGCACAAACCTTTTCAATAAGAATGACAAAAAATATGGAAAGATATAGAATTTGCCATTGAACCCGATATTCTTATATCCTAATTTGATGCCGTATTTAACATCTGGATATTTATCATTTAGTAACTTGTTCAATGACGGTGTGGCACCATCATTAGCTTTTACTTCCACTGGAATAAGGGAGTCAGCATCTCTGATAAAAAAATCCATTTCCAGAGAAGGCCTGTCTTTGCTGTAGTAATAGAGATTATAACCCTGCTTTACCAACATATCACCTACAATGTTTTCATATATAGCTCCTTTATATGTACCCAGATTCTTATTGGCTCTCAAATCTTCTTGTGCTTCCTCATCGAGTGATGCAATCAAAAGTCCAGTGTCTTTATAGTAAATCTTGTATAGCTTAGGATCATAGTTCCCTTTAAGTGGGAGCTCAGGTTGATTCAAACAGTAGCAGATGTTTATAACGCCAGCATCAGAAAGCCATTCTACACAACCAATGTAATCTCTATTACGCGCATTCTTTGCAATCTTAGTAATCTGGAAACGTTTGTTTTCTTTTGCCAAGAAGGTAGAAATGTGGTTATAAACGGCTTGAATCTTTGCTTTATCCAAACCTTCTACATATTTGGTAATATCCTCTTCATAGTCTTTGAGCAATTGCTTCTGTATGGCCAAAGTTCCACTGAAATTCTTGTTCTTGATATATGTGTTTACAACCTCTGGCATACCTCCGATAGTAGCATAATCACGGAACAATTCAAAGAGAACATCCATTTGCAGTTTGGCAAGTGGTTTGACTTCCAACATGTGCTGATACAACTCATCCACAAAATCATCATTGTATCCTTTAGCCCAAAGAAACTCCTCGAAATCCATTGAATACATCTCATAATCTTCCTTATAGCCTACACTGTTTGATTCAATTTCCCGATAACTAATACCCATCAATGAACCGGAACAGATAACATCGAAGCGTCCATCAAGTTTAAAAAACTTCAATGATGTAGCACAATTTGGACAAGCTTGCAGCTCATCAAAGAAAAAAAGAGTTTCACCAGGTATAAACTTCAATTCAGGATTGAGCAATGAAATGTTTTTAAGAATCGCATCAACTTCAAATCCATCGTCAAAGATATTCTTATATTTTGGTTGCTCTACAAAATTAATTTGGATAACAGTCTTATAGTTCTGACTGGCAAACCACTCTATTGAGCGTGTTTTTCCAATCTGACGGGCACCTTTAATAATGAGCGGTTTTCTATCTGGATTAGCTTTCCAAGCCATCAAATAGCTATCAACCTTTCTTCTAAGCAGTTGTTCCATATTAAAATCTTTAATTACAACTGCAAAGATAAAACTTTTCACATAATCCAACCAATAAACATGTGATTATTTCACATTATCACGTCTTTTTTACCATGTATTTTCACATAATCACACTATAAAAAGACGATCATTTCACATTTTCCGAATTCTCTTTCTACGAACTGAACGGCTAAAATGCCAAAAATAGAAGAATAAAACGCTATTTAATTGGCATATACGCTTGGTTCGGTGTTGAAACAAAAGTTCAACATCGGAAACGTAATAAAAGTTATTTTTATTCGTTCATCCTAAGATGATAAACGAGAATCGCAACAAAACACATATTCATAGCTCAAAATACACTGATGTTGAACAAGATTATGGTATTTTGCTAAGCATTGTTCATAACAAGTTGGTGGCTCACCTTCTCGGTGTCGAGGGTATGGCACAGCGCTTGTGCTACTATGGGTATGTGGTTGTCAATGCGTAGATGGAGAAAAAATAACGATTTGTGGACACGTCTAAAAACACGAGTGTGGAAAAAACAGCATCATTTGCCATATTGGTGGCGGTTTATAATGGTAGCAAGTATCTGAAAAGATGCTTGGACTCGTTGCGAAAACAAACCCTCAAAGATATTCAAGTGATTTGTGTGGATGACGGATCTACGGATAATTCTTGGGAAATATTACAATCGTATGCTGCTGTAGACCAACGGATTGAGATTTATCATCTAAATCAAAACTATGGAGCAGCACATGCACGCAATGAAGGAATTCGGTATATCAACGCTCGTTACACCACTTTTTTAGATTGCGATGATACTTTTGCACCCAATGCCTTGGAAGAGGCTTTGCAGGCTTTTGAAAAGCGTCCACAAGTAGACTGTGTGCTTTTCAAGCTCATCACTATTGGAGGTGACAATTCAACCGCACAGGAATATGTCATGGATTATTTTGAAGAAAGGTCTGGATATGAAGCTTTCAAAGACAGTTTAACCTGGAAAATACATGGTGTTTATGCGGCGAAAACCTTCCTCTTCAAACAGTTCCCGTACGATGACACATGTAAAACCTACAGTGATGACAACAGTACACGACTGCATTATCTGTTTTCTAAGCAAGTGGGTTGCTGTCATGGAGAGTATTACTACCACTACAATCCCCACTCGGTAACACGCATTATTAGTGGAAGCAGGTTTGACTATCTTCGCGCCAATGAAAGTATGAAGAAACTGTTGATACAATACAATGTAAGTGATGATATACTAACTATCTATGAGAATGAACGTTGGCTGGTGCTAATAGATTTATACTATTTTCATTATTCCTACAGAAAAGAGCTTTCTGCTGAGGATTTAGCGATGGGCATGCGTGAGCTTCACCGAATATGGAAAAGCATTGAGGTAAATAGACTGTACAAACGATTAAAATATAAATTTGGGTACATGCCGCTACGTTTTTCATGGAGGGTCTTTAGAATCCAAGAAGAACTCTATTTCACCCTCAGGTCTATTTTTCGAAAGGGCAGGCAACATACAATGAATTAGTGTGCATCATGTGTCATTGGTATATTTAGAATATGCTAAAGTTTTGCGAATCTTCGCAGAAAAGCTGTAATTTGTTGTTGGGAATATATTACCTTTGCAAAAAATGGGGCTGCGCCTCACCAAAGTAAACAAGTTTTCCTTTGGCTTCGACTTGCGCCCTATTCGTAAAAGATGAGAAAGATTTATTTAATGGCAGCCGTCTTGTTGGCGGTATGTTCGGCAAAAGCTCAAGACTCGCTAACAGTTGTGCGAGTTAACGAGCAGCGCACTTTCCCGCAGGAAATTCCGGCAGGGAATTACAGTGGCATCACCTATATCGGTGACAGTGTGTATGCGGTGGTTAGTGACAAGTCGCCACAGGATGGCTTCTTCCTCTTTAAAATAGCACTTGACTCCATCACTGGCAACGTTCTGCACGTGGAGAATCTCGGCTTTAGGGGCGACACAGACAAAAATGGGGATATGGAAGCCATCACTTATGTGCCGTCATCTAAAACTTTGTACATCACCCGTGAAACCGACAACGCCATCAAAGAATATGCGCTGGATGGGCATCTAACGATCAGACAACTATCCGTTCCTGCCATTTACCAAAGGGATAGGAGGAATTATGGGTTGGAATCTTTGAGCTTTAACGAGCGAACTCAAACCTTTTGGACGTGTAATGAAGGGACGCTTCTGGGCGATGGTGAACAGGCCACAGCGACAAATGGGGTTCGTAACAGGTTGCGCTTGCAATCGTTCAGTGCCGATTTTCAGCCCTTACATCAGTATGCCTATCTGATGGATGCACCGGAAGCTAACAAGAAAGCTTATCTATATGGCATGGGAGTTGCTGAGGTCACGGCACTCGATGATGGCAGTGTGCTGGTTTTGGAGCGCGAATTTTATACGCCACCTTCTAAACTGGGTGCTTTTGTCAACAATAAATTGTTTTTGGTACACCCTCAAAAAGGTGTTCCCATCGATGGGGAAGATGCGCTGAACGAAACAATGCCTTATTTGAAAAAACGATTGGTGACGAAATGGACCACCCGACTTTCTCTGTTTTGTCATGAGATAGCCAACTTCGAAGGTATGTGCCTTGGTCCTAAACTGGCTGACGGTTCCCAAGTGTTGATCTTGGTATCTGACTCGCAGAACCAAGCGGGTGGGGTGATGAAAGACTGGTTTAAAACCATCGTCCTGTCCCTGCCAAAACCATGAGATGTGCCATTTGCACACTGAAAGTTGGGTGCATATATGGGCATAAACGAAAAAATCACAATCTCTTCGAGCGTGAAAAGATTGTGATTCGTTGGTTTATGAGGTACCTGGCAGAGTCGAACTGCCCTACACGGTTTTGCAGACCGTTACCTAACCGATCGGCCAAGGTACCCTGATTGATTTTTGTGTGTGCAAAGATAAGGTAAATAATTTGTTCTTCCAAACATTTGTCTCACTTTTTCTCATAACACGCGGGCTTTCGATGGGTTGACGCTTGTTTTTTCAGTATCTGGTCATGCAATGCACATCCTTTGCATCCGTAGCATCTGTCGCTGCTGTGTCGCCATGTCAGGTATATTCTTCGTCCTGCATAAGCTACAGCCGCGATGAGGATGACAATGAGAATAGTGTATTGAACAACGTGTGTCATATTGAGTTTTTATGATTTCATTGATGAACCAGCTATCAACATTCTATGCTGATTGGATGAGCAAGATACTGAATCAACCCGAACCCTTTCCATGCTTCGGAAGCTTTCTTCTTTCAGACATGGAAAGGATTCGGTGGTTGTTAATAGCTTGGTGACGCCTCTTAATAAGCAAAGAGGGGATAGTTCTTCATCGTTTCGTTGACTTTCTGTCTCACGTTTGCTATGACCTTTTCATTATCAGGTGCGTTCAATACCTCTTCGATGAGTCCGGCAACGAGAAGCATGATGTCTTCTTTCGCACCACGTGTCGTCATAGCTGCGGTGCCAAGACGGATGCCACTGGTTTGGAATGCCGAACGTGTGTCGTAGGGTACCATGTTCTTGTTGACGGTAATATCGGCAGCAACGAGTGCGTTTTCGGCCACTTTACCAGTCAATTCGGGATATTTTGAGCGAAGGTCAACCAGCATCGAGTGGTTGTCTGTTCCGCCACTGACGATGCTGAAGCCACGTTGTGTGAGTGCATCAGCTAGCACAGCCGCATTCTTTTTAACCTGCTGCGCATACTCTTTCCATGACGGTTTCAGGTTTTCGCCGAAGCCAACAGCCTTGGCTGCAATGACATGTTCAAGAGGACCGCCCTGAGTTCCAGGGAATACAGCACTGTTGAGCAGCTGCGACATCATCTTGACATCACCTTTCTTAGTGGTCAGGCCCCATGGATTTTCAAAGTCTTTACCCATCAAAATGATGCCACCGCGTGGACCACGGAGCGTTTTGTGCGTGGTACTGGTGACGATGTGTGCATATTTGACAGGATTGTTCAGCAATCCGGCAGCAATCAGTCCTGCAGGGTGAGCCATGTCAACCATGAGTAAGGCGCCTACTTCGTCAGCAATCTTGCGCATACGCTGATAGTCCCACTCACGACTGTAAGCAGAGCCACCTCCAATAATCAGTTTTGGATGGTGTTGGTGAGCCAGCTGTTCCATCTCATCATAGTCTATCCGACCCGTTTCCTTATTCAGGTTATAGCCAATGGGATGATAGAGAATACCGGATGTGTTGACGCTGCTTCCGTGCGACAAATGGCCGCCATGATCGAGGTTAAGTCCCATGAATGTATCGCCAGGCTTCAATACGGCCAGCAAAACGGCGGCATTTGCTTGTGCGCCGGAGTGTGGTTGTACGTTGGCAAACTCGGCTCCGAAGAGTTTTTTGACACGTGCTATCGCCAGATTCTCAACCTGGTCAACAATTTGGCAACCACCATAATAACGCTTTGCAGGAAGACCTTCAGCGTATTTGTTTGTTAGATACGATCCCATGGCCTGCATTACTTCGTCGCTGACAAAGTTTTCTGATGCGATGAGTTCCATTCCTTTGAGCTGGCGTTGATGCTCTTGCTCAATGAGATTAAAAAGTTCTTGATCTTTTTCCATGATTTTTTAATTTGGTTTAAGTATAGATGTTTCATTTAGAATAATCTGCGATTCACAGCATTCTGTTTGTTTTTTTGGTCTATTATTGATTGTTTTAGTGAGTCTGACAGGACAGGATTCAGCAAAGTTCTACTTTATTAATGTCTTGTTCTTTATCACAATAGTGACATTTCAGTAAGCCATGCGTCTTGTCTACCACATGGAATACGGTTTGCATGGGCTCATTGTTGGTAATGCACATGGGGTTATTGCATTTCACGATGCCACGCAATTCGTTCGGTGTCTCAACTGTTTTTTTCTCCACTACTTCATAATCTTTGATGATGTTGAGAACTATTTTCGGTGCTACCACAGAGAGTCGGCTGATCTCTTCGTCAGAGAAGAACTTGTCGGAAACCTTGATGATGCCTTTCTTACCAATCTTTTTGGAGACAAAATTGTTGCCAATGGTAACTGGTGTGTTTAATGATTGGAGTTCCAGCAGATTGACAACTTGGTATGTTTTGCCAGCAGGAATATGATCAATAACGGTACCATTCTCTATTGCTGCAACTAAACGCTCTTTCTTATTCATAATCAGAATATTATTGTTGTATTACAACTTATTTGATAATAGTTTTATCTTGCTTGATATCTTCAAGTGTGATGCCAAGACAATGACTAAAAATGGCTTGTCTGGCGTAGAGTCCGTTCTGTGCTTGTTGAATGTAATAGGCATGCGGATTGTCATCCACGTCGTAAGCAATTTCGTTGACACGTGGTAGTGGATGCAGTATCTTGAGGTTGTCCTTGACGTTTTTGAGCATGTCGTTGCGCAGGATGTAAACGTTTTTCACATGTTCGTATTCCATTAAGTCAGAAAAACGTTCTTTCTGCACACGTGTCATATAAAGAATGTCGGCATCAGCCAGCACCTTGCTGTTAAAGGCAGTGTGTTCTTGGTACTTGATGCCATGCTCTTGACAATAGAGCTTGTACTCCATGGGCATGGCCAGTTCGTTAGGAGCAATGAAATGAAAAGTGGGGTTGAAGTGTCGCATCGCCATGATGAGAGAATGCACCGTGCGGCCATACTTCAGGTCACCCACCAGATAAATGTTCAAGTTCTCGAGCGTTCCTTGCGTCTTGTAGATAGAGTAGAGATCCAACAAACATTGTGAAGGGTGCATGTGAGCACCGTCACCGGCATTGATGATAGGAACGGGAGCCACCTCACTGGCATATTGAGCAGCACCTTCTATGTAATGGCGCATCACGATGAGGTCGGCATAGTTGGAAACCATGAGTATGGTGTCCTTGAGAGTTTCGCCTTTGGATACACTGGAAGCCTTTGCGTCCGAAAAGCCTATGACACGTGCTCCCAGTCTGTTCGCAGCCGTTTCAAAGCTAAGGCGGGTCCTGGTTGATGGTTCATAGAAAAGTGTGGCTACGACTTTACCCTTTAATAGTTCGCGGTTGGGATGCATTTCAAATTGCTCGGCCATGGCTAACAGATACATCAGCTCATCTTTAGCGAGGTCGGCAATGTTGATAAAATGACGTTTTTCCATTTTGTATACTTAATCTGTTTTTGGAATTGACGGCTAAGTTAGCTATTAATTTTTATTTACGAGAGATAATTAAAAGAAAAGTTGTATTTTTGCATCAATAATATATAATATGTGTTGCGGAGAATGAGAAAGGCATTTGTTCATTTCCTTTGGAAAACTTTGATCGCAGTATTTTGCGTCATTCTGATTGCGTTTATCGCGATATGGAATGGGTGGATTGGCTATATGCCTGAAGTAGAAGACCTTCAAAACCCTATCAGTCGTTTTGCAACCCAGGTTTATTCGGCAGATGGGAAAGTACTGGGCACCTGGAACTTTAACAAGGAAAACCGCATTGTCATACCTTATTCTAAGATTTCTCCACATCTGGTCCATGCTTTAGTTGCAACAGAGGATGAACGATTCTATGAACATTCGGGAATCGACTTTTTCGCATTGGGGCGCGCTATCATCAAGCGTGGAATACTTGGGCAAGAAAATGCCGGAGGCGGTTCAACCATTACGCAGCAGTTGGCTAAACAGCTCTATTCGGAAACGGCAAGAAGTACATTGGAACGAATGCTGCAAAAGCCCATTGAATGGGTCATCGCGGTAAAGTTGGAGCGAAATTACACCAAGGAAGAAATCATCGCTTTATACCTTAATTATTTTGATTTTCTTCACAATGCAGTAGGAATTAAAACTGCTGCAAATACATATTTCAACAAAGAGCCAAAAGACTTGACTGTCACAGAGTCGGCCATGCTCATCGGTCTTTGTAAGAATCCGTCTCTTTATAATCCCGTTCGTTATCCTGAACGTTGTACCGAACGTCGCAATGTCGTGCTTGGGCAAATGCAGAAGGCCGGCTATCTTTCGAAAGCAGAATATCACCAGTACGTAGATGAAAAGCTGAAGTTGAACTTTCACCGTACAGATCACAAGAATGGATTGGCTACCTACTTCCGTGAATTTCTGCGTCAATATATGATGGCCACACGTCCAGATCGCTCTGATTATCCTTCCTGGAACCAGAATCAATTTATCTTTGATTCCATCGCATGGGATACAGATCCCCTTTATGGATGGTGCAATAAGAATTTTAAGAGAAATGGAAAGCCTTATAATGTCTACACAGATGGGTTGAAAGTATTTACCACCATAGATTCGCGCATGCAACTTTATGCTGAACAGGCTGTTTATAACCATGTAGCTAAGTTCTTGCAACCAGCTTTTGACAAAGAGAAAGCCAAACGCCCCAACGCACCCTTTACCAAAGCACTGACACCGAAAGAAATCAGATCTATTTTGAACAGGTCTATGATAGGAAGTGAACGCTATAGGGTATTGAAAGCCTCGGGAGCAACTGAAGCAGAAATCAAGAAGTCGTTCAATACGCCTGTCGACATGGCGGTGTTCACCTATCATGGCGATGTGGATACGACAATGACGCCTATGGATTCCATCCGTTATTACAAGTCCTTCCTTCGTGCGGGCTTCATGAGCATGGATCCGCAGACGGGGCATGTGAAGGCATACGTGGGTGGACTTGACTACAATCACTTCATGTATGACATGGTGATGAACGGACGCCGACAGGTAGGGTCGACCATCAAACCTTTTCTGTATTCCTTGGCCATGGAGAACGGTTTTTCTCCTTGCGACCAAGCCCCCAACGTGCAGAGAACCTATATGGTGGCGGGCAAGCCTTGGACGCCAAGAAACACCAGTAGAAGGCGATATGGCTCGATGGTGACCCTGAAATGGGGCTTGGCAAACTCGAACAACTGGATATCGGCATACTTAATGAGCCGTTTGAACCCACAGCTGTTTGTGAGTATGCTCCACGACTTTGGTATTCAGAACCCAGACATTCATCCGTCCATGGCACTTTGTTTAGGACCTTGCGAGGTTTCTGTTGGAGAAATGGTCAGCGCATATACCACGTTCGCCAACCACGGCATCCGTACAGCTCCGATGTTTGTTTCTAAAATAGAAGATAACGAGGGGAATGTGCTGGCAACCTTCCAGCCTCGCATGAGCGAAGTGATTAGTGCGGAGAGTGCCAACAAAATGCTGGTTCTCTTGCAAGAAGTTGTCGACAGAGGAACAGCAGGTCGATTGCGTTTCAAGTACAACATCGATGGAGAGATAGGAGCGAAAACAGGTACTACAAACCGTAATTCTGATGCCTGGTTCATGGGCTTCACGCCACAATTAGTGAGTGGATGTTGGGTAGGCGGTGAAGACCGCGACATTCATTTTGACTCCATGAGGATGGGGCAGGGGGCAACCATGGCTTTGCCAATATGGGCTAACTTCATGAAAAGAGTTTATAAAGATGCTTCGTTAGGATATAAACCCGATGCTTCTTTTGGACTACCTGAAGGCTATAATCCGTGCGCCAGAAATGATAGGGACATAGATGAGTTTGGTATCGACGAGGTTTACGAATAGTAAATGAGTTGAAGGCATAGATGTTGCCGTAAACATACTTTCAATTCTCAATTTCAACAACGCGCGAATAAAGTTGCTATATTACGATGATCCAGCAAAGATAATATTTTTTTGTATCAGTAGAAATTTACTAAGGATAGGAGAGGGTGCATCATGAAGACGAATTAAGATACACCCTCCTTATTTTTCATACTCAGAGACCTCTGCAAAACTCATTGTTCAAAATTTGCTGATTTCATCATATTTTTGTACCTTTATAGTATGAAACAATGTCCTTCTTCTCCGAGTTTTGCTGACCTAATAGTTGGTCATCGTAAGGTTAAACAGACCTTTTTCTTTCAAATTGATCAGATAATCGACTGGAATCCCATTCGTGGACTTATTGAAATTGCTTACACCAAAGGCAACCGTCCCACTGGTCGTCCAAGCTATGACAGCCTTGTGTTGTTCAAGACCGAACTTCTTCGTACATGGTA
>CABTXD010000058.1:0-14216 GCA_902488665.1 uncultured Prevotella sp.
GCTCGTGGAGCCAAACACCTTGCGGATGGCAATCTCCTTGCTGCGCTGCTGAATGAAGTAAGTGGACATGGCGACAAGCCCCAACAGCGAGATGACGATGGCGATGAAAGCAAAGAGGGCGATAATCTTTGAAAGTCTCAACTCCGACTCAAACACCGATTCAATGCTCTTGTCAACGAACGGATGTGCCTCGTTTAGCTCCTCATGGAACACCTCTTTATATATGCGCTGTATCTCCTTGTAGGTTTTTGCGGGATTTCCCTCAAACTGAATCGTAACGTTCCATGGGTTCTCCACCTTGTCCTTGATGCAGAGCAACAGCGGATAAACTTTGGTCTCCGTGATGTTGCGCAGTCGGAAATCGTTGAGAATGCCACCAAACGCCGCATCATCCGGGAAAAGAAAGAATTTTGTTTGTTTGTAAAAATCACTCATGTGACTGTCCGTGGGCTTCATCTTCAAATCACCCACAGCCTGGTCATTGAGATAAATTACGGGTCGATGTCCCACGTGGTTGTCATGTTTTAGCGACAGTCCATATACTTTCATGTAGTTGGGGTCGCCGATAAGCATTTGGAAAGAATAGACCTTGTCCTTTCCCGTCACCGTATTGTTGTTGCCACCGTCCTGCGGGGTTCCATCAGAACAGGACACTAATTTCACTCCCGAAACCTGCTTCACCTTGTTGAGGAATACCGGGAAGTTCGTGCTGCTGAAAGCATCTCCTTGATAGAGGCAAATCAGGTTCTTTGTGTTGAAACCCAATGGTGCGTTCACAAGGTGCAGCATTTGCAGCGACATGATGGTGGCACAGGCGAGCATCACGATGGTGATGATGTTCTGAACCACGATGAACACCCTGCCCAGCACCATCTTTGTGCGGTGCCTGAAGGTTCCCCTCACCACCTCGATAGGCTTGGCTTTCGACAAGACATAGGCGGGGATGATGCCCGAGATGAAGCCGACGAGCAGCGTGAAGGCAAGCAACAGGCCGATGACGGCAGGCGTTGCGAGCACACGCATGTCCATGGTGGTGCTGAGCAAGCGACCAGTCATTGGGGCGAAAGCCAGCGCAAGCGAAACTGCTACCAACAGGGAGATGAAACAGAGCGTTGAGCTTTCTATCATCAGCCGCAGGATGATGTGCTTGCGTTTTGCGCCGAAGAGACGTCGTGCCGCCATCTCCCGCGCACGATAGCCCGATTGCGCCACCGTGAGGTTGATGTAGTTCATGATGGCAAAGAGCAGCACCACCAAGCCTACAATGAAAAGCAAGTTAACCAGTCGGCTGTTTCCAATGCGCAAGTTGTCGTTGTAGTTGTCGTAACCAGAGAAATATATTTTGTTCAGCGGCACCAAGAACGGTCTGCAATAGAAGGGCACCTTGTCGAAATCAGGCCAGAACGAGTGAATGAATTTGCCGAACTCTTTCTCTCGCCCCATCATCTTTGCGCCCTTTCTCACTTGCAGGAAGATACTTGCACCCGAAAAATTCACTGCCTTGGGGAAAGACTCGTCCATGTTAGCCGTGTTGTGATACCGTTCCCAGGAGAAGTCGATGATCATTTCCACGTTCTTGTTGATGAGCGTATTGTCGAAATCCTCCACCACGCCGGTGACATGGTACCGAATGCTGTCGTTCCATGTAATCTCGCGACCGAGCACTTCCTCCGTGCCAAACCATTTGTTGGCAAACCGCTTGGTAACGACCACGTTGTTCCGGTCGTTTAGACAGGTCTGCCTGTCGCCCTGCAGGAGTTTGAAGTCGAACATGGAAAAGAAGGTGGAATCGGTCTCCAACACCGTTGCCTTGTAGAACTCATCTCCCTTTTGCAGCCGCATGTCTGAGACGACAAAGCCGCAGGTGTTTTCTATTTCCGGATAATTCTTGCGGAAACGACTCAGTATGGCATGGTGGAATCCAAGTCCCTTATCATGGTCTTCATAGAAGTCGATCCCCATCGCATAGATGCGGTCGCCCTTGCTGTGCTGGCGATCGACACTCTTCTCCTGCCAGGTATAAACGCCGATGAGCAGCACGAACATGAGCGAGATGCTCAGTCCGAACACGTTGATGGCAGTGTACACCTTGTTTCTTGACAGGAAGGTGAAATAAGATTTGAGATTGAATAGCTGTTTCATAATTGCGTCTTTTTTCGATAATAGACCTGAGAAACTTACCTCTTTCGGCGTTACTCTACTCTTGTTTGATATTCTTTACCGGGTTCTCATTACTTGCCATATAGCTCTGAATGGCCACTGCGCAGAATGAGATAAGCAGCACGAGGATGCCAGCAACGATAATCCACGGCCACCACACGATGCGGTAACTGTATTGGCTGATCCATTCGCTTGCGAAATACCAGATGACAGGCATGCTGATAACGAAGGCAATGCCCACATATTGGAGGAAGGTGCGGATGAGGTCTCGGCGTATTCGGTGGCTCGTGGAGCCAAACACCTTGCGGATGGCAATCTCCTTGCTGCGCTGCTGAATGAAGTAAGTGGACATGGCGACAAGCCCCAACAGCGAGATAAGAACGGCAAGGAACGAGAAGATGGTGAGGATGCGCACAATGCGGGTCTGTTCCTTATACACCTCGGCTATCTTCTGACTGAGGTAAGGCGACTCCTGCGCCAAATCCTCGTGATAAACTTTCTTGTAAGTCTCCTGTACCAGTCGGTAGGCTTCTTTCTCGTCGCCTTCCACCTTGATGAGTACATTGTTCGCAAAATCGTCGCGCGTGATTTGGTCGAACAGGTAAACCACCGTCACCTGATCGTCAGCATTGTCCATATCAATGGTGTAAAGATGGAAATCATTCAGAATGCCGTTGATTTGTTCCCGCTCGTAAGTCTCATTATAGCGGAATGCCCTTTCATCAGGTTTCAACTGCATTACCGAGTGGAAGTTGGGCGACACAAAGAGCTTAGCGGAATCGCCCTGCGCAAATTGCTTCTTCACCTCGATGCCCAGCAACGGCAGGTAATCCTTGTCCGCATAAAAGCGTTGGCAGCGCACTGCCTTCTTGCCAATGTAAGCCATCTGGTTGAATCCGCCCAAGAGAGGCGAGCACAAGCAGACGGAAACCTTCTTGACTGGTGTCAGTTGTTGCAAGTTTTTCTTAAACAGATAGGCTTTGCGAGCATCCTGTGGAACACCGATTTCCATCACGCCCTGGGTGTCATAGCCCAACGGGGCATTGATGAGGTGCCGAGTCTGGCGGCTGCCGATGAGTGCTACAGCAATGAAAATGATGGTGATGGCGTTTTGCACCACGATGAACACCTTGCTGAATAACATCTTGGTCTGGCGGCGGAAGGTGCCGCGAACCACGTCGATGGGTTTCACGCGCGACTGGATGACCGCCGGCAGAACACCCGCCAATATACCTACTGCCAGCACAATGCCTACCAACAACAACAGGTTGATGGGGCTGAACAGCTCGGCGATGGTGATGTGGGTGTCCAATAACTGACAGGTATAAGGAATGGAAGCCCACGCCAACAACACGGAAAGAACAACTGAGCAGCAGCAAAGGCACACGCTTTCGATGACCAACCGCCAGAGGATGTCGCTCTTCCGGCTACCCAACAGTCTTCTTGTCGCCATTTCCTTGGAGCGATTGCCCGACAGGGCGACCGTCAGGTTGATGTAGTTCATCACCGAGAATACTAAGATGATGATACCTATAATGAAAATAAGATAGACTAAGCCGCTCTTTCCGCGCTGGCATACGTTGGAAAAGTATTCTGAAAAATAGCTCTCACTGAAAGGTATCAGGCGGAATTTGCATTCAATCTTGAAATTTTCTTTGTATATCTTTGTCAGGATGTGGTTAACATTATTTTCCAATACACCGATATCTGTGCCTGGTCTCAAGCTCAACACCACATCAGGACTGCCGAAATTACCGTCAATCTTAAAGAGCCAAGGTATACGCTCGCGCAGTAGTTCGTACCGGCCGATGATATCACAGTTGGGGAAAGAGGTTCCGCTCATGTTCTCATAGATGCCCCTTACATACACTTTCCGGTTTTCTACCGTCAACACCTTGCCCATCGCGTCGCCGTTGCGGAACAGCATCTGCGCCAACTTCCGAGAAATCACTACGTCGGTCAGTTCGTTCAAAGCCATGGCAGCATCACCTTCTGCAAGCGGTTGATTGAACATGGAGTAGAACGTGGAGTCGGTGTACATCATGGTCACTTTCACATTGTCCTCGTCGGCAGTCGTCACATGTTGTTCACGGTTGATGTGGAAAGCACAGCCTTTTTCTATTTGTGGCAGTTGCTTTTGCAGCACTCTGATGATTTCGCGCGATGTTCCGCTCATCTTGTCGGAACTGAAATCACAGCCCAACAAATAGAGCCTATCCACGTTCGTGATGTTTTTATCGATGCCCGTTTCGTGCTGATAGTACAAGCCGATGAGGATGACAAAGGCAAAGCTAATGCTCAGTCCGAACACGTTGATGGCGGTGTACACCTTGTTCCTCGACAGGAAGGTGAAATAGGATTTGAGATTGAATAGCTGTCTCATTTTATTGATTGTCTTTGATATGGTTTACAGGATTCTCATTCGCGGCGATTCGGCTTTGGAAATATACCGCCGTCAGAGAGAGGAGCATACATACCGCACCTGCAGCAAGATAGATCCATGGTGAAAGCGAGATGCGATAATTATAGTTGGAGAGCCAATGCGTCATGATGAAATGAATGACAGGCACGGCTATGACAAATGCCACCAACACATAGACGGCGAATGTGCGCAGTAGCTTCACGAGGATTTGCCGGTTGTTGCTTCCGAACACCTTGCGCACGGCGATTTCCTTATAGCGTTGCTGAATGAAATACAGACTCATGGCAATCAACCCCAACAGAGAGATGACGATGGCAATAAAGGCAAACAGCATGACAATCTTTGAAAGACGAATCTCTTTGTCAAAGAACATTTGCAGTTGCTGGTCCACGAAAGGCTTTTCAGCTTCCAAGTCCTCTTTGAACACCTCTTTATAAATTTTTCTTATCTGCTCGTATCCTGCCATAGGATCACCGGTGATTTTCATCACGAAATGCCACGGACGTAAGACTTCTTTATGGTAGATCCACACACCAATGGGGTGTATCTCGCTGGTGATGTTTCCAATCCGGAAGTCTTTGAGCACGCCTCTGATAGGAGTCTTTTTCCTGGAAGGACCCAAATCAATGTATCTTGCGTCGGGTTTCAAACCGACTTCCTGAAGGGTATGCTGGGTGACGTAAATGCCTTCTTGGGATGCCAAGTGATAATCTTTTACAAGTTGAAGCCCCAACACCTTGAAGTAATTCTCATCGCCCCCGAACATTTGGAAGCTGAGCGTGCGCCCGTTAATCTCCATCGTCTGGTTGTTCCCTCTGTCCAACGGAATGCCTTGACAAGCGGTGATGCCCTTAACAAAAGGTAAATGAGCTACGCGTGACTTGAATTGTTCGATGGGCACACTGTCCGCTGATGGGTTTTCGATTTTGATTAGGTTGTCGGTGTCGTAGCCCAACGGAGCCGATAAGAGATGGTGGGTCTGCAAACCGATGGTCAATGAGCAAGCCAACAACAAGATGGTTGCCGCGCTTTGCAAGATGATGAACAGTTTGCTGAATCCCATTTTCACATGGGTGCGAAACGTTCCACGAACCACATCAATGGGTTTCGAGCGTGAAATGAATACAGCGGGGAGCATACCTGCCAGTATGCCTACCATTAAGACGAACGCAAAGATGACGAGCAGATTGGTTGGGCTGAACAGGTGAACCATGTTGATTTCGGTCACCAACAACTTGTCGGCATACTTTACAAACGCAAATGCCAAGCCAATGGCGATGAGCAGGGAACACAAACACATGACAATGCTTTCCAATATCAGCCTTTCCATGATGTGCTTTCGCTGACTGCCAAAGAGACGTCGGGTAGCCATTTCTCTTGCTCGCCTGCCGGATTGTGCCACCGTGAGGTTGATATAGTTGAAAACGGAGAACAGAAGAATCA
Organism: uncultured Prevotella sp.; assembly: GCA_902488665.1. GTDB lineage: Bacteria > Bacteroidota > Bacteroidia > Bacteroidales > Bacteroidaceae > Prevotella. Next base: position 6,026 of record CABTXD010000058.1, read on the forward strand.
TGATTTCTACCGCAAACAGCATGTTGACGAGTTTCCGGTCACCTCGCGATGTTGCACCCGACGAGCTTCCTATCTCTGAGAAATAAAGCTGCTTGAGCGGAACAAAGACCATCTTGGTTTTGACACCGGGCATCTGGTACAGCCAGTTTACGTCTTTCATGAACTTGTCGATGTCCTTGCCTTTCGTCCTGATATCATGATGGGGCTTCATCAGAAACATCAATTCCGCACCCGTGGCGTTGTTCATGTACTCGCTGGTCATACCCGGATTGATTCCCTTTACGTTCTCGAAGCGCGCGATGACGTCGGCACCGTCAATGCTCGAGCCTTCCATCTTGCGTGCCACGCCCGTAATGACCAGGCGGACGGTATCGGAAAAAACCAAGGGCTTGCCTATCGGATCAACATTACCGTAGAGCTGTCGGGCAGTTTCCTCGGTCACCACTGCGCTATTCACTGCATCCAACACATGGTTGCGATCGCCGCGAACCAGCTCAAAATTGAAGATACGATAGAATGTAGAATCCGTGAAAAGAATACGTTTCATCACTTTCTCGGTGGTGGGCAAGTTCAATTTAAAATTGGAACTAACCAACGCGCAACTACTTTCTATCTCTGGGTACCGTTGTTTCAGGTGCTTCTGTATATACCAGTGTGAGCCGGTGGTGGCTTCTTTCTGCCCGTTGTGCTCCATATCATAGCCCTGCGCATAGATACGGTCGGCCTTGCTGTGCATGGTATCGACGGCGTATTCCTGTTGGGTGTACAAGCCAATGATGATGACGAACATCAAACTGATTGACAGTCCGAACACGTTGATGGCGGTGTACACCTTGTTCCTCGACAGGAAGGTGAAATAAGATTTGAGATTGAATAGTTGCTTCATGACTTATTTACTTGTTATTTCGATGCCAATATGAGTTGCTTATTGCTCCTGCGCCAATTCATTTTACTTGTTATTCCAAAACCAAAATTTCGTTGTCTTTGTAGCTTTCGTACCCGCTCACGATGACTCGCTCGCCGGGCTGAAGACCTTCCAGCACCTCGTAATACTGCGGATTCTGCCGTCCGATGCGGATGTTGCGACGGTAGGCTTTCTTGCCATCCTTGTCGAGTACGAAGATCCATTGCCCGCCCGTCACGCTGTAGAACGTTCCCTTGGGGATGAGCACCGCCCGTTTCGACTCGCCCAACTGCAAGTCGACATAATAGGTCTGGCCCGTTCGGATGTTGGTCGGACGTTTGCCGCTGAACACGAAATCTATCTTGAACCTGCCGTCTTTCACCTCGGGGTACACCTTGCGCACGGTGAGCGAATAGTGCTTACCGTTCTGCTCGAAGGTCGCCGTGAGCCCTTGGTGCACCCGATCGATGTAATGCTCGTCGACCTGCGCCTCCACTTTATAATCGCTGAGGTCGTTGATGACACCAATCTTCTGTCCCGGAGAGATGCTCTGCCCTAATTCGATGTTGAGCTGTCCCACCTCGCCATCAATTTGCGAGCGCACGTTGAGATGCTCCTTGCGCTGGCGTACCAGCTCCACGTTGCGCCTCATCGACGAAAGGTTGTCGTTCATCTGGTTCATCTGCGCGCGACGGAGCTGCGCATCTTTCTTGAGTCGTTGCGTAATCAGCTCATTCTTTTTCACGGCCAATTCGTAGTCTTCCTTTGCCTTGAGGTATTCCTCACGGCTGTTGAGCTGTTCCTGCTGCAATGCGGTCTGATGGTTGTAGGTTCGCTTCTTGGCCTGTACATCCATTGACAACTGTGCTGCCTCGTTCTGATTGTTGAGTCGGTCCTGCTCCATCGTAATCTGCGTGTTGCGAAGCATGTTCTGCTTCTCCGCCAGTTCGCTCTCGGCATTGAGGATTTCAAGGTCGAGATTGCTGTTGTTCAGCCTCACGATGACATCGCCCTTCCTGACATGGGAGCCTTCCTCCGCCACTCTCTCCATGACTACACCGCCTTCTTCTGGCGAGATCTGTACCACCTGGATGGGCACCACATTGCCGTCTACGCTCACATAGTCGTCAAACTGCGCTTGCTTCACGTCGCCGATGCTCAGCCCCCGACTGTCGACTTTCAGTGTCGATGAGAAATTTCCCAGAGCCAACCACAGCAGCGCAGCCACCACAATGACGCCTCCCCCTATCCAAGTCCAATACTTTCGGGGTATCCAAAACTTCTTTTGTTTTATTTCAATGTCCATGTCCGTATTCCTTTATAATAGTTGACTAATCGTTGTTTCATCTCAAGCATCAACCGCATTTGTAGCAGTTTGATGCGACTGTCGAGCAAGGTTTGCGCCGCTGTATGCAGGTCGAAAGTCGAGAGCATGCCCTCCTCGTACTTGCGCGACGCCAGATGCCAGGCTATGGAGTCGGCCGCTGTCTTCCGTTCCATCTTCATGAGCTCACGCGAATAGCCGTCACGATCGAGCACCGCCTGCTCAATATCATCGTGCAGTTTGCGGCGCGCGTCTTCCAAGTCGAGCTTGCTCGCCTCCCAATCGGCTTTCGCCCTGCGTGCAGCACGCCAGCGCGAAGGCATGAAAAGGGGGATGGACAATGAAAGGTAGACATATTCGCCCATGTTGTTGTTGAACTGTTTGCCGAAGTTGTCGGTCTTACTGCTGCCCTGCGAGAGATTGCGGTAATAGTTGGTGTTGATTCCTCCGCCCAATGCCAGGACGGGCAGCAGCTGTCCGCGTTGTATAAGATAATGGTAGCGGGCGTTCTTGACATTGAACGCTGCCGTCTTCACTTCCGGCGATTCAGCTTGGAAAGCGGCATAAAGGCTTCCGGCATCGTCGGCAACAGACAGGCTCGCGGTCAACAGAGTGTCGAGGGCAAGCGTATCGCCTACGGGGAAATTCATCTCCGCTTTCAAGGCCATCAACGCCAAACTGGCTGCGTTCTGCTGGTGCAGCAGGTTGTAATCGTCCTCTGCCACCTGGCTTTCCATCTGCGCCACGTCGGGTCGCGACTTCTCTCCAAGGTCGAACATCGCGCGGGTCTTGCGAAGCAACGCCTGACTATCGGCCAATTTGCGCCGTGCCAAGCCAATGCTCTGCTGGCTGTACACCGCCTCCACGAATTTCGCCATCACGGCTATGGCCTTGTCGTCGGCTGTCTTTTGCAAGGCCGTCATACTCTTGGCACGCGCCAATCGCGCTTGCCGAAAGGCATTCCAGGTACGGCCACCGTCAAACAATGGCACCTCCGCCCCAATGCTGTAATAATTGTTGAAGGTGGTGATGGTGTTGTAGGTGTTCGTCTCTGGGTTGATGTTACGACCCCAGGCATACTGCGCCGTGGTTTGTGCCGACACCGTGGGCAGAAGGTCAAGTCTCGCCGTGCGCTCGTCAACCTTGCTCTGTCGCACCTCCAATCGCTGTTTGCGCACTCCGTTGTTGTGCTCCACCGCATACTGAATGCAGCGGTTCATGGTCCAAGTCTCTTGCGCCAATAGCGGAAGAGCGGCCAAATCTAATAATATTATCGTAATTGCTGTTCTCATACGCATAAACAGTTGCCAATGCCGTGCCAGAAACATAACATCTTATCTATCTGCACGTTGCGTAAAAAGCGCGATTACAAGCCTGTCCAACAATTAGACACTACTGCCCAATTATTTGACAGTGAGGCCCACCATCTCCACGATGTCCTCTCATGCGGCGCATTGGTTTTTATGATATGATTTTTTGACAACGGCTTGATACTAAGGAGAAAAAAGAATATCTTTGCAAAAACAACAACCTTTCCGCCACTCCCGTGAAAGGCTGTGCAACTGGTAGACAGACATTAGACAATAGATGAAACAAGGTAGCATACTGATAGTTGACGACAACCGCAACATCCTCACCACGGTGAAGATGCTGATAGAAAATGTATTCGAACATGTCGCAGCGATAGCCAAGCCTGAGAATATCCCCACCCGCCTACGCGAGGACAAACCCGACGTGGTGCTGCTCGACATGAATTTCCGCAGCGGCATCAACAATGGCAACGAGGGACTCTTCTGGCTTCGCGAGATAAAGAAACTGAGTCCCCGCACACAGGTGGTGCTCTTCACGGCATACGCCGACATTGAATTAGCGGTGACGGGCATCAAGGAGGGCGCTACCGACTTCGTGGTAAAGCCTTTCGACAATGCCAAACTCATCGACACGCTCACCAATGCCTACCGAAAAACCAAGAAAGACATCCGGAACGCCACCACCCATGAGGGAGAAATGTACTGGGGTGTGTCGCCTGCGATGCAAGACCTGCGCCTGATGGTGGAGAAAGTAGCAGCCACCGATGCCAACATCCTCATCACGGGCGAGAACGGAACTGGCAAGGAAGTGCTGGCCAAAGAGATTCACCGCCTGTCGAAACGGCACGGACACCGGATGATGCCCATTGACATGGGAGCCATCACGGAGACACTTTTTGAAAGCGAACTCTTTGGACACACGAAAGGTGCTTTCACGGATGCCAAGACAGACAAGCCGGGAAAGTTTGAACTGGCGGAGGGAGGCACGTTGTTTCTCGATGAGATAGGCAACCTGAGTTATGCGTTGCAGGCAAAGCTGCTCACGGCTTTGCAGCGCAGAAGTATCGTGCGTGTAGGAGGCAGTGAGCAAATTCCCATCGATGTGCGACTGATTTGCGCCACCAACCGAGACCTGCAAGAAATGGTGACCAACGGCGAGTTTCGCGAAGACTTGCTCTACCGCGTCAACACCATTCACCTGCATCTGCCGCCCTTGCGCGAGCGCAGGGAAGACATCACGGGCTTGGCTGGCATCTTCCTCAAACGCTACGCGACGATGTACAACAAACCAGAGACAAAATTCTCGACCGGTGCCATGACCAAGCTCGAAGAGCAACCTTGGTACGGTAACATTCGCGAACTGCAACATGCCATGGAGAAAGCGGTTATCCTGTGCAGCGGCACGACAATTGCCGAGGACGACATAGAGAGCGGTCCCGCCCGACAGGAGAAACCAATTGAGGACGTGCGCACGCTCGACGAGATGGAACGAAGGCTCATCGAGAAAACCATCCGCGAATGCGACGGCAACCTCTCGCAGGTGGCGTTCAGGTTAGGCATCTCCCGACAGACTTTATACAACAAGATTAAACGCTACGGACTATAATCCCATGAACGTGATTGTCATCATACTCTGCCTGGCACTGCTTGCCGCCATCGTTGCCTATCTGCAATTGTGGCGACGGTATCGGCGCGACCTTGGCAAGGTGACATTCATGTTCAATGCCATAGACATCGGCGACTATACTTTCCAGTTTCCCATCAACAAGAAGTACGGCAGCGAGCTTTTGCTCAACGAGTCGCTCAACCGCGTGAAGGAAATCCTACAACACGCCCGAGATGAACAGATAGAACGGGAAAAATACTTCGAACTCATACTCGATTCGGTGGATACGGGCATCTTGGTAGTCGACGTGGAGCGGGGCATCGTGCTCCGCAGCAACCGTGCCGCGCTCAACCTGTTGCAGATGGAGACCATCACCCACATCAATCAGATCAAAGAGAAGATGGCGGGATTCTCTCTGCGCGAGACCCACACAACTCTCAAGAGCCGTCGGGTGCGCATCATCGGCTTCAGCGACATCAAGGGCGAGCTGGCCAACCAAGAGATAGACAGCTGGGTGAAGCTCATCCGCGTGCTTACCCATGAGATCATGAATACCGTCACGCCAATCATATCGCTGAGCGACACCCTACTCCAAAACTCACAGGGCGAGCAACGTCAGGGTTTAGAGGTTATCAGCAGGACTGGCAAGGAACTGATGCGCTTTGTGGAGAATTACCGCAAGTTCACGCATGTGCCTACGCCCACGCCCACCCTGTTCTATGTAAGACCGTTCCTCGAGCGCATGGTGAACCTCATTCGCCCGATGTTAAAGTCCGACGTGAACGTGAGCTGCGAGGTAGAACCCGGCGACTTGCTGGTGTATGCCGACGAGAGCCTCGTTAGCAGAGTGGTCAACAACTTACTGAAAAACGCTTCCGAGGCCATCGGAGAAGAAGGACAAATCACACTGCGCGCATACACCAACGCGCAGGAATCCGTCATCATCGACATCACCGACAACGGAGCGATGATTCCCGATGACGTGGCAAGCCACATCTTCGTGCCCTTCTTCACCACCAAGCCGCAGGGAAGCGGCATTGGCCTGTCCATTTCACGACAAATCATGCAGGCTTGCAATGGCTCCATCGACCTTGTAACCGACAAGACCGCCGGACTGACCACCTTCCGACTGACATTCTTTTAACCCAACTCAAGTCTTGGATTTACATATTAGACAGCCATGGCGTAGGTTCCAAGAGCAGCCAACCATTTGCCGTTCTCAATCATCCGTATGACAGAACTTTCAGATTTCGCACCGATTATTCTTTACAATGTGCCTCTCATAATTCGCGTGTAGACCACCAACTGTACAGTTGCTCGCAAATACGCCAAAAATGAGCGACATTTGTAATCCTTTGCTGTTGAATACGTTATACCAAAACCACCTCTTTTCATTCCTATTTTTACCGCTTCTTGTCAGCAAAAGCATGGAGATAAGCATCGAATAAGCATACTTTAAGGTTGCAATAGCATGTGAATAACACTTCAAAAGGATGGTTCTAAGTGCGTAAAGTCAATGCTCTAACCTAAAAACGACGTTTATTTTGCCCAAATGAGTGTACTTTTGTCTACCGCTTGCCTATTGATTTTTTCTATTTTGAAGATTTCCAATGGTCGTTTTTTGGTAAAACGATAGGACAAAAACAACGGATGCCTTGGCCAAAGAGGATATGGCTTAAAAAACGCAGCTCTTTCATTGAAGGAGATTTGTTGCACAATCTATGAAACAAACGAACTATGATTGTTTTTCGCAACAAACCACCTTTCATCAATGAAAGAGCTGTGATGAACATAGGGATTCATTTCCCACGAGCTGCCAAGCCGTTTTCTATGTTGAAGGAAAGAGAACCACTCCCTCTTGCTTCTGACCATCCATCAAAACACGCAATGGGGCATCAAACCGAACATGGCGAACATAAGTGGTTTCTTCGACAGCTGGCATGGCATCCAAAACATCTTGCCTGACCAAGCCACTACCACCCACCTCATCAATCGTAAAATAGCCCACACCGAAACTGGTGAGGTTTTGAAAGAAGTGCGTGCCTTGACTTGGGTCGATTCGGTAGTTGTTTAATGTGGTTTCAACAATCACCTTTGCACCGCTAATTTGTGGCCACTTTACAGGAATGCCCAACCAAGGATCGCTCGAACCCCAGCGTCCCGGACCTATCAACACATAGCCTTGACCACGAGACAAGAACTGCTCGTTGAGCTTTTCTATCTCCCCTACAATCGCAGGATTATTCTTCGCGGTGAAAGAAGCATTGGTTTTAACATAAACAACGTCACAAACATCGTCCATGATGCCATGCCCTAACGAGTTGTGTGAACGCAACAGACACCGTTCATCGGCGATGGCGACAACGTCCTCGTCGAGCATTTGCTTGGAATCTACAATGGGACGAATTTGCAATAAGTAAAATTCGCCTGTCCTATCGCCATTGATATCACAAGCAAACTCTATTTCTACGGGGCACCGCATGCTCTCCGCACCATAGTTCATCGCCATTTGCATGATGGGTGCCAATGGGAACACATCGTGTTGCAGCACACTACAGAAAGATATAATCTTGCGCCCTCCGTCGTACAGTCCATCCCTCATCATCTGATTATTAGGGTCGTAAGTAGACGCAATGTATTGCAGGGAGCCATCTTTCTCGGCAGACTTAACACCCAACTTGAGGATATTGAAACCATCGTCTACCTGGAAATCCTGTCCCACGTGAGCCGTGTCGAGGGCATAGAATTGCGTTTGGGTCTCACGCAAGGCCTTTTCCAGTTCACTGGTTTGCAAGACATGACGAGGATGATAAGGAGACACACGCAAAGTTTGACCGCCATCTACGATGTATTTACCCAATCCCAATGCCAACGAGGCAATGCCCTCCTCGGTCTTTTCGTTGCCAATGGGATAATAATTCAGCGAGCGCAGCACCCCACTTATCTTGGGATAATAGTGCGTATCATACTGCTTGCCCACCACTTCTTGCAGGATAACCGCCATTTTTTCTTGATCGATCAGGTTGCGGGTAGCCGTCATGTAAGCC
>CABTXD010000059.1:0-14097 GCA_902488665.1 uncultured Prevotella sp.
CAGACGTGTGCTCTTCCGATCTGGTACCTTGCGTGCTGAGAAAGAGGCGCAGGTCGTAGAATCCGGCATATAAGTAATCGTCCCTGTCGGCTTGGTCTGCGAATGCCTTGCAGGTCTCTGTCTTCAGCAACAGCAGCTGTCCGAAATCAAAATCATCTCGGATGCTCCCCTCCTGGTAATCAATCACGGGGTGCGGATGCCGCTTTCCGTCTACGCTGACATAATGGTCGCTGTACACGCAGGTGGCATCAGCGTCGACTGCTACGCGCAGCCATCGATCCATGGCATGAAACCCCAGCGTGAAAGGCGTTGCTTTCAGGCTGAGCAGGATATACTCGGCAGTGGCCAATTGGGCCATTTTTTTCATCGTTTCGGATGACGTGAGGCGGTTGATGCGGACTAAGGAACAGTCTTGAGGAACTTCGTTTTCCTGTGTGAACTGTTCCGAAACCATCAGATAAATTTGTCGTACACACTTGCTCTGTCGCAAGTCATGAAGGGTGTTTTCCATCGTGGCGAGGTCATCGCACGGTAGGAAGCAGTCTATTTTTTCTCTCATTATTTTGGTTTTTACATGAACGGATTTGGTTTCAGAGCGAGATAAGCTTGTGCTCTTGTTTGAAATTGCTGCGGTGCAGCCTGTTTTATGCAAAGATAATGCAAAAAGCCCACAAAAAGAAATGAACAACCTACTTTTTTATCGTCTTCCTTTCTGACTATCAAAGAAGGGATGAGTTGACGGTGTCTGTTTGCGAACTATCACCGCGTAGGATGTTGAATATTCTTGACAACCAACCTCTCTATATTTTGCGTTTTTGCCAACAAACGGGCAGTAAGGCGCAAATACGAGAAATATGAGCGATTTTAGGATGTTATTGTAAGCCAATGTTTTATGCTGTTTTGCTATCATCTGTCCTCCGCTTTTCACGCACTTTTTCGATAAAAGCATAGCTATTGGTGTTCAATTCACATGCTTTTGCACCTCAATAGCATGCTTGTTGTGCGTCAATAACAATGTTTTTTAGCCGATAAAATGCTCCTTTTGAGGTTGAAAACGATTTTTTCAGGCCTCTCAAATCGTTCTTTTGTGACTGGTAAGCCTATTGGTTTTTTCTAGAATGTGCTTTTTTATGGGGCGATTTTGACCATAAATTTGATAAAAAATAAGGACATTTTGTACGGTTGTGATATATCGCTTTCCGCGCAAATAATGGTTTCATTTGAAGGATAGCATATCCAAACGGTATCTGCCATCTTCGCTTTTTCATCTTTGAGAGAATTTGTTCTTTGGCTGTTTAGTCACGCAGAATTCGCAGAAACCGCAGTTTTTTTGCGTGAATCTGGGTCGTAATTTTCGTTTTTATATATTAGGTGTAGGATGTTCCAGGCTTTTTGTGTACCTTTGCAAAGATAGTGTGAGCAGAAAGCAAAGCAAGTATTACTTACTTTGCAGCGGCGAAGCTTGTCTTCAGCAAAGGGCAGGTGGCGATTTAATTAACAAGATCAAACATGGAAACTGGTAAGAAAAAGCTGTTGGGAATGACGCTGAGCGAGCTCAAAGAGGTGGCTCAGGCGTTGGGAATGCCTTCGTTCGCAGGCGGACAGATGGCTAAATGGCTCTACCAGCGGCAGGTGACGAGTATTGACGAGATGACCGACATCTCGAAGGCGAACCGTGAGCGGCTGGCCGAAGAATATGAAATTGGCTGCATGGCGCACATCGACGCACAGTATTCGAAAGACGGAACCATCAAATACTTGTTTCCAACCGCCTCGGGAAAGTTCGTCGAGACGGTGTTCATCCCCGATGACGACCGCGCCACCCTGTGCGTGTCCTGTCAGGTGGGATGCAAGATGAACTGCCTGTTCTGTCAGACTGGCAAGCAGGGGTTTGAGGGAAATCTGACCTATACGGATATCATGAACCAGATATACTCACTGCCCGAACGCGACAGACTGACCAACATCGTGTTCATGGGGCAGGGTGAGCCGATGGACAACTTGGACAATGTGCTGAGGGTAACGCAGGTGATGACCGCCGATTACGGTTATGCCTGGAGCCCCAAGCGCATCACCGTGAGCAGCGTGGGCGTGAAAGGCAAGCTGAAACGCTTTCTGGATGAGAGCGATTGCCATGTGGCCATCAGTCTGCACTCGGCCTTGCCCGAGCAGCGCAGCATGCTGATGCCCGCCGAGAAAGGCATGCCCATCGAGCAAATTGTTGACCTGTTGCGGGGCTACGACTTTGCGCATCAGCGTCGGTTGTCGTTCGAATACATCGTCTTTGGCGGATTGAACGACACGCCTATGCACGCCCGCAGAATCATTGACCTGCTGCGTGGACTGGACTGCCGCGTCAACTTGATACGCTTTCATCAGATTCCGAACGTGCCACTGAAAGGTGCCGACGAGCAGAAGATGGAAAACTTTCGCAACTACCTCACGTCGCATGGTGTTTTCACCACCATCCGGGCCAGTCGCGGGCAGGACATCTTCGCGGCTTGTGGCCTGTTGAGTACGGCTAAAAAAGCTGGCGCATGAGCAGGCTTGGCTGGGTAGTTGGCCTTGTCGCTACGCTGCTCTTGACAGCCTGCCGGCAGCAACAACGCCCGCTGCCCGCTGCCTCGGCGAACCCTTACGAGGTTTTGGTGGTTGGCGATGCCGACAGTTTGGTGAGCCACATGTTGTCGGTACCGATGGTGTCACTGCCGCAACGCGAGCCGATGTTCGACGTTCGGCAGGTTGATTCTGCTCGGTTCAAGGGAAAACTGTTGCTGGCACGCAATGTCGTGGTGGTGAGGTGGAACCGTAAATGGCTTGGCAAGCCCTCGCTCCATATCGAACGCGATCGCCATGCGCAGTCGCAATTGATTATATATGTAGACGTGGGGTCGGCCGACGACCTGAAGCAATTCATCGCTACGAACCAACAACGGGTGAGACAGCTGCTGCTGACCAACGAATACCTGTCGGCCATTCAACAGCTCCAACGAAAGCATGCCGAGCGTGGTGGAAGGCTCATCGACTCGATGTTTCACCATACTGTGCTGCTGCCTGCGGACATGACCTACCACAAGGTGGACAAAGACTTCCTCTGGGTGTCCAACAATGCGGCGCAGGGCATGCTAAACTTGTGCGTCTACACCCTAAATGGGCTTGATGATCAGCCATCCGAACGCATGGACAGCGCACTGATGGCGAACATGAAAGGCGAGACCGACCGCATGTATATGCGCACCGTAGCCCGCTCGATGACTATAGAAAACGTCAGTATTGGCAGACAGTCATGCCAGCTGCAGCGCGGACTGTGGGAGATGGTGGGCGACGCCATGGGCGGTCCGTTGGTGAGACGCATCGTCAAAGACAGCGTAGCTGGCAAGTCACTGGTACTCGATGCCTTCGTCTATGCGCCCGAAATGGGCAAACGCAACAAGATGCGTGAGATGGAAGCGGTACTGCTGACCGTGAAACGAAAATAAAGATAGGGGGAGAGAAGACAGGCCACAGCCGTCACTCATGATCCCCATGATATATAAACAAATTCTCTTATGAACAACAGAAAAATTCGTGTGGCTCTTACACACGGTGATACGAACGGTATCGGATATGAACTAATTTTTAAAACATTCGCAGCTCCAGAGATGTTAGAACTCTGCACGCCCATCATCTATGGGTCGCCCAAGATTGCTGCTTACCACCGAAAGGCGCTGGACACCCAGGCCAACTTCAGCATCATCAACACGGCTGATGAGGTGTGTGACGGTCGCATCAATCTGATGACCTGCTTTGATGACGAGGTGAAAGTGGAGTTGGGAACCCCTACAGAAGAGTCGGGGCAGGCGGCAGTGCGCGCCCTCGACCGTGCCATGACCGATTATCGGGAAGGTGTTTACGACGTGCTGGTGGCGGCTCCCATGAGCGCCGATGGCATTAAGTTTGGTAACCTCACATTCGATAGCTTGGAAAACTATCTCCAGACTTGCTTGGGAGAGGGGAAACAAACCACCACGTTGTATCTGAACGACTTTATGCACGTGGCCATGGTGGCCGACGATCAACCACTGAAAGCGGCCATGGAGAACATCACCTTGGAAAATATCATTCACAAGGCAGCCATCCTGTACCTCACCTTGAAGCGTGACCTGCGTGTCGCCAACCCCCGCATTGCAGTGCTGGGTCTTAATCCGAAGGCCGATGGGGCAGAGGAACAGGAAATCATTCGTCCGGCCGTTGCCAAGCTTTCGGATGCTGGCATGTGCGCTTTTGGTCCTTATGCGGCCGAGACGTTCTTTGGCTCCAACGATTATGATGCGTTTGATGGCATCTTGGCGATGTATCACGACCAGGCCATGCTGCCTTTTAAGACACTGTCGCTGGAAGAGGGTGTGAGCGCCATCGCCAACCTGCCCATCGTCTGCACCAAAACCAATTATACGCCAATGTTCGAGGTGGCCGGTCAGGGTGTTATCAATGAGAATCCACTCAGGCAAGCCGTTTATCTGGCCATCGACATCTATCGCAACCGCTTCAACTATGACGAGCCGATGAAAAATCCGCTGCCCAAGCTTTATCATGAACGCCGCGAGGAACGTGGCAGAGGTCGCTTCAATGCGCCCAAGCGTCAGATGAAGGGCGAGCAGCAGGCCAGTCAGCCAAAGAAAGATGAAAAGTAAATATCAGAATGGCTTCTTCATTTTTGGGTTAGTCATACTTGTCATCATGGTCACCCAACTCAATTTCACCGAAGTGTGGAATGGGTTGACTCATGCTGGCTATTGGTTCTTTGCCATTGTAGCCCTGTGGGCGGTGTTGTATGTCTTCAATACCGCAGCTTGGTACCTAATCATCCGAAGCAGTGAACCTGTTTATTCGTCGCAAGAATCGACAAGTGGTGACGACAACGCAGTCGGGAAGCTCGAGGGGAAGGTGGGTTTTTGGTGGCTCTACAAGATTACCGTGTCAGGGTTCGCACTCAATTACGCTACACCTGGTGGCCTGATGGGTGGCGAGCCGTATCGCATCATGGAGCTGTCACCACGAATAGGATCCGAGCGAGCGTCGTCATCGGTGATTCTTTATGTGATGACGCACATCTTCACCCATTTCTGTTTCTGGGCCGTCTGCATCGTGCTGTACCTACTCACACAGCCCATGTCCGTTAAGATGGGGCTGTTGTTGGCTGCCGCAGCGGTGTTCTGCGGGCTGGGTATCTGGTTTTTCCTGGTAGGTTATCAAAAGGGATTGGCGGTGCGTATGATGAATGTACTGCGCCACATACCATTTGTTAAGAAGTGGGCACGGCCTTTCGTGGAGAAACATAGGCAACAACTGGACACCGTGGACCAACAAATTGCGGCCTTACATCAGCAAAATCCTAAGACTTTTTTGTCGGCCGTGGCGTTGGAAATGGCATGCAGGTTCTTGTCGGCACTGGAGGTGATGTTCATCTTGATGGTGCTCATGCCACATGTAGACTATCTGCATTGTGTGCTGGTGTTGGCCTTCACGTCGCTGTTTGCCAATCTATTGTTCTTCATGCCCCTGCAATTGGGCGGGCGCGAGGGTGGCTTCCTGATGTCGGTATCGGCCTTAGGTATGACGGCCAGCGCAGGTATCTTCGTGGCTCTGCTGGTCAGACTGCGTGAATTGGTGTGGACGGGTGTCGGGCTGTTGCTCATCAAGATCAACGAACGGAAGGGACAGGATCAGACGAAGGCCACGCCTTGACCCTCCGGATGGAAGGGACAGACAGATGGATGCTATATAATAAGGTGGAGTGATGGCGCATAAAAACTCAGCCATCCTTGCGGCTATCTCGAATAAATTGTTTAATTTTGTCAACCAATGAACACTTCAGAATTGCAGAAAGTTAAGCAGCGTTACAGCATTGTGGGCAACTCTGACGAGTTGAACCATGCGCTGGATGTGGCCCTTCAGGTTGCACCCACTGACCTGTCGGTCTTGATATTCGGAGAGAGTGGCGTGGGCAAAGAAATCGTTCCGCGCGTTATTCACGACCATTCACCTCGAAGAAGAGAACGATATTTTGCAATCAACTGTGGCTCTATCCCTGAAGGAACCATCGACAGTGAATTGTTCGGACACGAGAAAGGGTCGTTCACCGGTGCCATCGGTGAGAGTGAAGGCTATTTTGGCATAGCCAACAAAGGCACCATCTTCATGGACGAGGTTGGCGAACTGCCATTGGCTACGCAAGCTCGCCTGCTGCGTGTGCTGGAAACAGGCGAATATATTCGCGTGGGCGGACAAGAGATTCGCAAGACCGATGTGCGCATAGTGGCCGCCACCAACGTGAACATGCCTAAAGCTATCAGTGAGGGACGGTTTAGAGAAGATTTGTATTATCGTCTTAACACCATCCCCATCAAGATGCCTCCTCTGCGTGATCGCGGGGAAGACGTTATCTTGCTGTTCCGCTTGTTCTCGATGCAGATGGCCGAGAAATACCGTCTGCCAAAAATTAGTCTCACCGAAGACGCCAAACAGCTGATGCTGAATTACAAGTGGCCGGGCAACGTTCGGCAGCTAAAGAACATCACCGAGCAGATGTCGGTGTTGGTGAAAGACAGGGAAATCAACGCACAGCTGTTGCAACAGTTCATCCCACGCGATCCCGAAAGCACGCAGCTGGCACCCATCTCGCCACAAGGATCGCACAGCTACGAAAGTGAGCGCGAGATACTGTATAAAATATTGTACGAGCTGAGGGGCAATGTGAGTGACTTACGGCGGGATTTGAACAGCCTCAGAAAACAACTTAACGAGGCGCAACAGCAAAACGTTGGTGTGGCTTATCAAGGACAGGTGCATGCGTTGGATAATAAACTGGCAGGATATCCCAATATGCCGCAGCACCCCCAGGTAACTGCACCGCAGGCAAACGTACGGTCATCGGCCGATCCAGAGGATGCCATTGTGGAGGAAGTGACCGAACCAGAGAGCCTGAACTTGAACGATCTTGGCCGGAAAATGGTGGAGAAGGCTCTCGAACGTAATGGTGGCAACCGCAAGAAAGCCGCACAGGAACTCGGCATTTCTGACCGTACACTGTATAGAAGAATTAAACAATATGGACTGGACAAGAGTTGACGGTATGGCAACAAGAAGATATTACCACGCATGTGGCAACCTTATCATCAGCCTTGTTGTGGGCTTTATGCTCATGGCTTGCTCTGTTAGCTATAAGTTTAATGGTGCCAGTATTGATTATACCAAGACCAAGACCATCCAAATCGTCGACTTCCCCATACGAAGCAGTTATGTGTGGGGACCGATGGGGCCGATGTTCAACAACGAGCTGAAAGACGTTTTCGCCAACCACACCCGTCTACAGCAGGTGAGGCGTAATGGAGATCTGAAAATAGAAGGCGAGATTGTGTCGTACACGCAGCGCAATAAGTCGGTTTCCAGCGAAGGACATTCGGCACAAACCGAGCTGACTCTCACGGTGAACGTGCGCTTTACCAACAACGTCAACCATACGGAAGACTTTGAAAGACAGTTCTCGTCCGCGAAGTCGTACGAGACAACGCAGAACCTGAACACGGTACAAGAAGAATTGGTATCGCAAATGGTGAAAGATCTTGCTGACCAAATTTTCAATGCGACCGTAGCCAACTGGTAACTTCAAGCAATCAACAATCTACAGATGGATCTGACTCGACTGATACAACATCCAGAAACGATGGACAAGGAGACGCTCTATGACCTGAGAAGTTTGCTTGCCCTTCACCCATATTATCAGACGGCAAGGTTGCTGATGTTGCAAAACCTGTATCTTCTGCACGATCCTTCGTTTGATGAAGAACTGCGGCGAGCCGCCATCTATCTAACCGATCGGAAGGTTCTATTCAATCTCATCGAGGCGGCTCATTATCAACTCAAACGGGCTGACAAGGATAAAAAGAATCCACAAAATCAACCTGTGGATGACGATCGTACCATCTCGCTGATTGACAACTTCCTGGAAACCATCCCTGCCGATGAAGAGGAAACCAGCAAGAAGCGCAAGCCAACACCAGCCGATGCTGCCGTTGACTATGTGGCTTACCTCATGGAGGTGGAAAATAGCGAGGAACAACAGGAGTCGTCACCCTCACTACACCTCAAAGGGCAGGAACTTATCGACAGCTTCATAGAGAAAAGCGGCGATGGGCGCATTCAATTGAGCGACACGCCCGAATATCTTCCTGAACTGCAAGAGGAAAACGAGAACAGTGAACCAGATGAGGGATACTTCACTGAGACACTGGCCAAAATATACATCAAGCAGGGGAGATATGAACAGGCATTGGAAATAATTCAGCGATTAAATTTGAATTATCCAAAAAAAAATAGTTACTTTGCAGACCAATTACGTTTTTTAGAGAAATTAATATTAAACAATAAAATAAACAAATAAGAAAATGATGTACACATTATTCGTTGGACTCATCGTTCTTGCGTCCTTGTTGATGGTGGGAATCGTATTGATCCAAGAGTCAAAAGGAGGCGGTTTGGCTTCCAACTTCTCATCTTCAAACGCCATCATGGGCGTTAGAAAAACGACCGACGTCATCGAAAAAGCTACCTGGGGCTTGGCCATCGCCATGGTTGTCTTGAGCGTTGCATGCGCTTATGTGGCTCCTCACTCAGCCAGCAGTCAGAGTGTGTTGGAGAAGACCGCCACTGAGACACAGACCACCAACCCGAACACAACGCCCGGATTTGGTGCCAGCCAGCAACAAGCTCCGGCAGATGGCGGACAAGCAGCACCAGCAACACAGGGAACACAGTCGGCACCCGCAGCTCCGAAAGCTCCGGCAACTCCGGCAAAGTAGAAAATAGATAAAAAATAAGGGATTTGTTTGGCTGGATTAAATAAATCCCTTATCTTTGCAATCGCTTCCAAGTGAGGAAGCAAGTTTTTTATACATGGTGGCCGTAGTTCAGTTGGTTAGAGCGTCAGATTGTGGTTCTGAATGTCGTGGGTTCGAGTCCCACCTGCCACCCATCCCACTAATAAGCGGAAAGCCCGATAAGCAAAGGCTTTCCGCTTATTGCTTTCTATTAACGATAATCTTCAATAGTAATGCTTAAATGCGGGTAATGTTGGATGATTACCAAATTTGCTGCACCCTGAGCAGTCTGACGGAAGATAACCGTGTGTTTGGTGATACTATGGCGGAGATGCTGACGAGCAGAATTGGCAAGGGTGTTTGCAGCCTTTAGTAAAGAGTCTTTGCTATTGAGTGTTCTTGGACCGCTTGGTATTGAGACCTTGGTGATCGTTAGGCCAAACAGTTTGTATGTTTGCGGAACTCAATCGGGAAACCCCGTGCCGCTAAACATGTCCAAGCCTCCCTCTTGTTCCAAGTGGTATATCTTAACTACAATAGCCAGATGAACGAACAAATCAACGACAAAGATCACGATGCTCCAAAGCAGCGCGATGGGTGAACATGTCAAGAATGAGACTATGACACATAGAAAAGACAAGTACAGAATGCCAGAAGTAAGCCTAAGCCATTCTCTTCTTTTTCTTATTTTCTGTAAGTTTTCTTTATCGTATTCTACTTTAAAATCGATGTTTATTTCTTTCATGATCTTTCCTCCTTCCTGTTGCAAATATAGAATAAAAGGATGAGATTTTCAAGTATATAAGTAAAAAACCTAATTGACATTTGGTAGGCTGAAATGCTCCAGATTTCCTTTTTAATAACTTTGTACCATTTAAAACTTATGGATAAAATCAACAGGGCGTTGACAAATCACTATAATGGCATGCACCTTAACCTCGGCAAGATGCAAGGTGGATGCAGATGGACACTGACTCTCCATGACGGGAATGGTCTTATACTTTGCCATATTTTCGTTTAAAACCATTTTTGCCACAATAAGTTGATTGTCATTTTCTTTTTTGGTTGATTGGCAGATATGACGATATTTCTCAAACAGGAGAAAACAAATGATGTTTTGTAGACGATTTTGATAAAAATCTGACAAATTATTGCTTTTGTTGGTGATATTTCTGTACATTTGTAGTCGTAACGATGTGCAGCCTGTAACATGCCGAGCGGGCATGACCACTCATGGTTGTATCTGTAGGGACGTGATTCATCAGGATCCGCCTCCGCACACGCGAGATGAGAGATGTCACTGATGCGTGATGGGCACTTGGTGTCGATGCCACTCCAAACTCTATGGGTTTGCACTCCAATCTCTATGAGTTTGAGTACTAAACTCTATGGGTTTGCACGCTAAACTCTATGCGTTTGCACAGCAGGTTGTATGCGTTTCAAGTCAAGGCTGAAGATTGAGTTTTAACTGATATTTATAAATTATTAAAAAAATGAGAGAAAGTATGAAGAAAATTTTACTCATGATTGCACTTTTTACCTGTGCATCTTTGTCGCTCATGGCAGCTGAAACCGACAAGCCAGCAGCAGTGTTTACCTATAACGAGGCACATGTGAACCAGCTTGTGAAAGTGGGACTGGCAACAACTGGCAGCTTTTCGGTAGATTGGGGCGACGGCGTTCTCAAGAAGTATGAAAAATCGCAGTTTTGCATCGATTCCGTGAGGGGAAAGCAGGTGAAGCTGTATGGCGATTTTGTACAAATTACCGCCGTTGCACAAGAGATTGAAGAGATGGATTTGAGTGGTTGTCCGAACATTCTGCTTCTTCAAATCTATGAAAACAACATCAAACATCTGAATGTTTCGCACATGACGAAGATGATCGGACTGTACGCTGCAAAAAATGAAATTGAAAACGAGATGGATTTCTCCGGCTGCAATAATTTGAAAGTCATCGACCTCAGTGAAAACAAGATTCCTGGTAAGATGGATTGCAGCGGCATGAAAAGTCTTTCGAAGGTCGACGTGTCTAGCAATCGGCTCACACAACTGTTGCTGCCCAAAGATGAGAACACCGTTCTGCAGGATGTAAGCTGCGGCAACAACGAGTTGACCGACATTGACGTCACGGGCTTGAAAAATCTCGACGAACTTTCTTGCTTAGGCAACAAGCTTCAAACAATCGACCTTACCGGTCTATCTGCATTGACTAAGTTATATGCCGACCATAATGAGATCAAAAGCATCGTGTTCCCACGGGATAACAAGCTGGATTTGCTCAACCTGAGTTACAATCAGCTGGAGAGCATCAACCTGGTGCCCTTGTTTCAACTCACTGGCTTGTACCTGTACAACAACAAATTGACGGAACTGGACTTGACACCCAATCGCAACCTGCGGTGGATCAATGTGGAACACAACAACCTGTCTAAATTCAGCACCAAGACTCAGCCGCAGTTGGCGTTGTTGCGCGTTTCTTACAACAATCTCTCTGAACTGGACATCACAACCAACAAGATGGTCAACACGCTTTATGCCGAGCACAACCAACTTACCAACATCGATGTGAGCAACAACCCATCACTGTTTGATTTCAATATCGGCAACAACCAGTTAACGACCCTCGACATCTCTAAAAACCCGAGCATGTATTACCTCCGTTGCGACAGCAATGAGATTGCCAGCCTGGATTTGTCGGCCAACCAAGACCTCCATCTGGTAGCAGCCGAACATAACAAACTCACCACGTTAGACCTTCAAGACAAAAAAAGTCTGCGGGGACTCTTTCTTCAGGACAATGCCATTGCTGATGCAGAACTGAATAAAATCATTGCAGCTTTGCCCGACATCAACGGCAAGAAGCCCATCGAAGGCGTGATGTGGAGCGATCAGCTGGTGTACTCTTGTCAGAACAGTGCTGATGTACGCAAGACCGAGGCAGAGAAGAAAGGTTGGAAGGTAACCGAGAAAATCACATCGGGCATTAACTGTCTGCGCCCAGAAGGTTCAAGCGAAGTTGTGCACCGCCTATATTATAACCTCAACGGCCAACAGCTCAACGCCGAACCTACCCATGGCCTGTACTTTATTAAAGAGGTGAGAAGCAATGGTACAAGTACCGTGCGCAAGGTGACGAAATAAACGCACCGCACATAGGAGCGTACAGTGCTGAAAACAATGAATAACGCCTTCCGGTTGAGATAATCGGAGGGCGTTTTGCATTTATACTGGCGCCACGTCAATCGTATTTCAATCATTCCAGAATGCCCATGGATAGACGGTAGTGGGAAGATAACTGTCAACAAATCAATGTCTTACATTTTTAAAATTAGACTTAAAAAGATTGAATAATTTGTCTGTTCGCCTTTTTTTGCATACCTTTGCACCCGATAAAAATAGAGATGGCATTTTGTAGTGATTATAAGCAGGCCATCTACTAAGTATCTAACGGAGCCGGATGAGCAGAAAAAAAAGTTCTCACATAGCTGCCATCCCGGGCATGTTTGACAAGAGCGTTGTCAAGCCCAGGCTCCATAAACAAGTAAATATGGAGAGAATAAAAAAGATTGTTTTTGTAACATGGATAATCTTGCTCTTTCTTCCCGGTTTTGCCTTGGCAGGACAAAAGAAAGGCACCAGTACAACAAGCAATTTCGATTGGACTCCAGTGATGGAGGCAATCATTCATGTAGAGAGTCGTGGAAATGTCAATGCGAGGAGCGGAAATTCGGTAGGTGTCATGCAAATCACGCCGATACTCGTAGCAGAATGCAATCAAATCTTGAAAAGACGTAACAGCAAGAAACGCTACAAGCTGTCAGACCGCCTAAGTGTGGCAAAGTCTAAAGAGATGTTTCTATTGATTCAATCGGTGTATAACCCGAATAACAACGTTGAGAAAGCAATCCGTTCATGGAACGGTGGACCTAACTACAGTAACCGTAGTACGCATCATTACTTCAGGAAAGTGATGAAGGTGCTGAGAGGATAATTAGAGGGTTTCGCTTTTTTACCGATTTAAGACTTATAGAGATCCAACTGTTAGAAATCTGAAACAGGATGCTAACAGTTGGATTTTTTTTCTGTCTACATTACATGGATGGCGATGATTTGGAGTAAGCCATGTCTTCATATATCATTTTTCATTGGAAACATCGTGAATTTCCGTTGCTTAATTCCCTCCCCCTGTAACGTTCATTCTCTGTATTTTTTACTATCTTTGCAGAAGATAGGCTTCGCCTCAGCAATACCAAGCCAGCTTGATTGCATTCGGCTCGCACTACCTTTGCAGAAGATTGGCTTCGCCTCAACATAGAAAGTAAACTTTCTCTGTCTTCGGCTTGCTCAATCTTTGCAGAAGCTAGGCATCGCTTACTTAAACATGGGAAATGGTGTCTCTTTCCCAAAAAATGATTAAAAACCAACATGAAAATAATAATGATGGCCCTGATTGAGCACTTGCTTGTAGGCACAATAGCGGGTATGGTACAACAAAGACCACCAATCTCACTGCTGCAATAGACAGAAATGATGACAAGATTATCAAATATTAACTAACAATCAATTTTATGAAACAAAGAATGAAGTTATTGGCAGGTGCCAGCTTGATGTTGGGCCTGTCTGCAAATGGTGCAATGGCCTACACAATGACTGCTGAAAAATCAGCCATCGTGGCTGCTGCCGACAACACCAAGTTAGTAACGCAGCGTCCCCCTATGGCAGAACGTTTGTTCGTTTCCGACGCTGTTGAAAAGAAAATTAAGGAAGTACGCAAGCTGTTGAAGGGCAATCCCTACCTGGCTTGGATGTTCGAGAATTGTTTTCCCAACACCTTAGATACCACAGTCCACTTTGACGGCAAAGACGATACCTTCGTCTACACAGGCGATATTCACGCCATGTGGTTGCGTGATTCGGCTGCGCAGGTGTGGCCTTATGTTCAATTGGCCAACAAAGATCCTAAGCTGAAAGCCATGTTGCGCGGTACTATTCTACGACAATTGAAATGTATCAACATCGATCCCTACGCCAATGCTTTCAACATGGGACCGACGGGGGGTGAGTGGCAGAGCGACTTGACTGACATGAAGCCCGAACTGCATGAGCGCAAATACGAGATTGATTCGCTATGTTATCCGCTCCGCTTGGCTTACCACTATTGGCAAGTAACCGGTGACGACTCTGTTTTCGGCCCCGAATGGATAGAGGCGATGAAGAATATCTTGAAGACGTTCCAC
>CABTXD010000060.1:0-13847 GCA_902488665.1 uncultured Prevotella sp.
CACATCAAAATAATCTGCGAGTATCTCTGGAAAGATACAACGCAACAATTGCTCGGTCTTCATGATGCAAAGATAACAAATACCTATGAAATTATGTGCATGAGAGGGAGAGGGTTGCAACTGGGTTTTACGACTGACCCCTTTTTCTCGAATGATGCTGTAGACGAATCGCGTTTCGGCACAATTGCAGTTGATGATGACGTACGGCATGTGCCCTGTCATACCAAAACGAAAAACGCTTGAAACTCCTTATTCATAGGACTTCCAAGCGTTATAGTTGCGGAGACATGACTCGAACATGTGACCTCCAGGTTATGAGCCTGGCGAGCTACCAACTGCTCCACTCCGCGATGTTATTTCCTTGTTTGCGATTGCAAAGGTACGGCTTTTTTGCGAGATAAACAAATATTTCTTTCTTAATTTTATTGAAATATGGTAGATAATCCTTCTAAATGATTAGAAATCAGTTGGATAATACGGATATCATCCTGCGTATCTATTCAACGGTAGTGTAAACCATCTTGCCTCTGTCTTTCATTTCTCGCAAAACATACCTTAAAGACGTTTGAAAATGCGGTATGTTTTCGTGTTTTCAATTGCATTGACTTTGAACGCCAAAGTCAATGCAATTGGACGTCAAAGTCAATGAGTTTGGGTGTCAATGTCATTGACATTGGTTTTCAGGGTGGATGCGCTTGTGTGCCAGTGGGATGGTTTACTCAAACTAAATCACTAAATAATGGTTGCCCATCCTGTAAAGAGTGTCTTAAAAAACTTTTTTCTGTCTTGTATGCTTGCACGCATAAAATAAAAAACATACATTTGCACATCATACAAGGTTTGTGCAATCAACCTGAAGAAAGGAGGAAAATAGATGTCAATATCAAAAACAAGACGGTTGTTGGTGGACGTGGCGAGGCAATTGTTTGCCATGAATGGCGTGGCCAATACCACCATGAATGACATTGCGTTGGCCTCTGGTAAGGGGAGGCGCACGCTGTACACCTATTTTAGTTCCAAAGAGGCTGTGTTCTATGCAGTCATCGAGTCTGAACTCGAACGCCTCAGTGACAAGTTGGATGAGGTGGCCAACAAGAAGATTGCGCCACAAGATAAGATCATCGAACTCATTTATACCCATCTCAGTATGATACGCGAAACGGTGGTACGCAATGGTAATTTGCGCGCAGAGTTCTTCCGTAACATCTGGATGGTGGAGAAGATGAGGAAGAATTTTGATGAAGATGAGATCGAACTCTTCCGTCGTGTATATTCGGAAGGGAAGGAGGATGGAGAGTTTGACATCGAGAACGTTCAACTGGTGGCTGACATCACGCATTATTGTATCAAAGGACTTGAGGTGCCATTCATCTACGGACGCTTGGGACATGGATTGACAGAAGAGAGCAGCAAACCACTGGTTGCTAAGGTGGTTTACGGCGCTTTGGGCAAGTTGAGTCCCAAAAAGGAGTAGCAAGAAATTCACAATTAAATATTAACATCAATATTAACACATTTAATTATGGGAATATTAACAGGAAAAACAGCCCTCATCACAGGTGCTGCACGCGGAATAGGAAAGGCCATCGCCATGCGATTCGCTCAGGAAGGTGCCAACATCGCATTCACAGATTTGGTGATTGACGAAGAACATGGCGGTAAAGAAACCGAGCGTGAGCTTGCCGCACTGGGCGTACAAGTGAAAGGTTATGCAGGTAATGCTGCCGATTTTGAAAATACAGCCGCATTGGTTAGTCAAATTAAAGAAGAATTCGGTTCAATTGACATCTTGGTCAACAACGCCGGTATCACCAAAGATGGTTTGATGTTGCGCATGACCGAGGCTCAATGGGACGCTGTGATTAACGTCAATTTGAAGAGTGCGTTCAATTTCATCCATGCTTGTGTGCCTGTCATGATGCGTCAACGTCAAGGTTCTATCATCAACATGGCTTCCGTGGTGGGTGTTCATGGCAATGCCGGTCAGGCTAATTACGCTGCATCAAAGGCGGGAATGATTGCGTTGGCTAAGTCGGTTGGACAGGAAATGGGTCCCAAAGGCATCCGTGCTAACGCCATTGCACCGGGATTTATCGATACGGCTATGACCCAGACATTGCCCGAGAAGATTCGTCAGGAGTGGATTGATAAGATTCCTTTGCGCCGTGGTGGCACGGTTGAGGACATTGCCAGCTGCGCTTTGTTCTTGGCTTCCGACCTATCAAGCTATATCAGCGGCCAGGTAATCCAGGTTGATGGGGGGATGAATATGTAGAGTTTTTGGGAGTTGACGAGTTGACGAGTTCACAAGTTGACGAGTTGATAGTTTCGTTATCTGGCGCGTTAACAAAAGGTCTAACAGCAAGTTAACTCGTTAACTAAATGACAAGCTCACGAATAAATAGTTTCGTTATTGGGAAAATCAATAAAAGGTCTAACAGCTTGTCAACTCGTTAACTCGTTAACTAAAATGATAAGCAGACGAGTACATAGTTTCGTTATTGGGAAAATCAATAAAAGGTCTAACAGCTTGTCAACTTGTTAACTCGTCAACTTGTCAACTAAATAACCAATCCTTCCATGCTCCCTCTTTACGAAGACAATCACATCATTATTGTTTCCAAGCGGAGCGGTGAAATCGTTCAAGGTGATAAAACCGGGGACGAACCGCTTTCGGAAACAGTTAAACAGTACATCAAGGAGAAATACCACAAGCCGGGAAATGTTTTCTTGGGCGTGGTCCATCGTCTTGACCGTCCTGTTTGGGGACTTGTTGTCTTCGCCAAAACATCCAAGGCCTTGACACGACTCAACAAGATGTTCAAGGAAGGGCAGGTACATAAAACGTATTGGGCCATCACCAAGAATGCGCCACCAGCAGAAGAAGGTGTGCTGACCGACTGGTTGGTGCGCAACGAGCGGCAAAACAAGAGCTATGCGCATCCGCAAGAGGTGCCAAATGCGAAGAAAGCAGTACTCAAATATCGTGTCATCGCCCATTCGGATCGCTATCATCTGATAGAGGTGAACTTGCTAACAGGGCGACATCACCAGATACGTTGTCAACTTGCCAACATGGGATGTGCTATCAAAGGCGACCTAAAATATGGTGCACCCCGCAGTAATCCCGATGGCAGTATCAGTCTGTTGGCACGCCGAATAACGTTTGTTCACCCCGTTTCAAAAGAAAATATTGTTGTTGAGGCTCCGTTGCCGCCCAATGATAAGCTGTGGGAGGCATTGGCATCGACCGTTATACCCTAAATAAGATATCGTTATACCCTAAATAAGAAATGAAGAAAATCGTGATTGCCATCGACGGCTATTCATCATGTGGCAAAAGTACCATGGCCAAGAATTTGGCTCGCCAGTTGGGATATGTCTATGTAGACACGGGTGCTATGTACCGCGCCGTGACGCTCTATGCGTTGCGCCATCATTTGTTTAAAGCCGATGGTGAGGCGGATGCGGCATCCTTGCAGCAGGCCATGCCCGACATCCGCATTTCTTTCCAATTCAATGCACAGACGGGCAAGCCCGATACCTACCTGAATGACGAGTTGGTAGAACAAGAAATCAGAACGATGCAGGTGAGCGAAAAGGTCAGTAAGATTGCGGCTCTACCCTTTGTACGCACCGCGTTGGTGGCCCAACAGCAGCGCATGGGCAAGGACAAGGCCATCGTGATGGATGGCCGTGACATCGGAACGGTGGTGTTTCCGCATGCCGAACTCAAAATATTCGTAACGGCTTCTGCCGAAGTTCGCGCGCAACGTCGCTATGATGAGTTGCAGCAAAAGGGCATGCCCGCTCGTTACGATGACATATTGAAGAACGTGCAAGAGCGCGATTACATCGACTCTCATCGTGAGGTGTCGCCTCTTCGCGAGGCTGACGATGCCATCGAACTGGATAACAGTAACCTAACGATTGATGAACAGCAACAGTGGCTGTTGCAGCAAGTAGACAAAGTGTTTCAACAGGGGTAGTGGTGCCGTTTCTTGTCTGTTGTTTTTCTCATAGACAAAGCGCTCGTTGGTTGCAGCGATTCACAAATTCAACTATAAACAATCATGAAGATGAGCAAATCGATTTCATTTAGTTCCGCCTTTCGCCTCTTGACCCTTGCGATGTTTGTCACGCTCACTGTCCAAGTAAAGGCGCAGCGTCGTCCAGCCGATTACCAAGTAGCCGAAGGTGTGGTGCTTTATCGTGGCACGCCTTTGTCCATGGCCGATGTGTATTCGTTTGTCAATTTGGGGCATGGTTATGCTAAAGATGCTTATCATGTTTACTATCTTGGCGATGTGTTGCGGTATGTTGATCCTCGTACATTCAGGTTAAAACGTGATGACTATTATCGTCCGTACGATGGTGATGACGGTTTTATGTATCGCTCACGGGGCTATATGATTATGTCGCATGCCGTGCTGTTCAATGGCAAAAACGTAGAAGGAGCCTCGGCGCGTAGCTTTCAAGACCTGGGTGGATATTACGGAAAAGATACGTTCAACGTGTTTTTTATGGGACGCAAGCTGTCTGGTGCCAGCGGTAATTCGTTTCAGTATTTAGGCGATGGCTATGCGAAAGATTCTTTTGACGTTTATTTCATGGGTCGTAAAGTAAACGGTGCCAGTTCTAATTCCTTCCAAGTTGTGGGCGATGGATACGCCGAAGATTCTTTCAATACCTATTATCGAGGGCAGAAAATCGCTGACTAAACTCACCAAACTTATCAACCAAAAAACTCAAAAACTCACCAACTCACAAACATATAAACTCACCAAACTCACCAACTTATAAACTTATAAACTCAAAAACTCACAAATGATCCATGGACATGAAGTCCTGCAAATGATGCAGGGAAACAGCTATTCAAGCAAAGAAGAATTAGTAAAGGCAATCATCAGTCGTTTTGGAGAAGCCGAACGCTTTTATACTTGTTCGGCAGAAGGAATGACTGCGGCGCAGTTGGTCGACTTTCTCGAACAGCGCGGCAAGTTTAAGCCCGCGCATTCAGATGGTTTTACCGTAGACACGTCAAAAGTGTGTAACCATTAAAGCGGCAAACTTGCACCTTTATTTATCATATCAATAAAGGTGTCAACGCCCTCCTTATTTTTGATAAAATACAAGACGAAAAATAGAAAACTTTACGTTTTTTCGGCTCTATAATTTCAATATTCGCCAGCGCAAGGTAACTTTCTCCCAAATACGCCAAAAATAGAAAGTGTTGATAATCAGCTATGTAGCCTCATTGCTAAGCTGAGTTTCTTCCTTATTCGTAGTAAAAGCACTGCTTTTGTGCCTTTTTGGGCGTGTAATAAGCTACCTTTTACCCACTTAACCCAATGCTATTGCGCGATAAAGTCATTGAGTTTGCGTGCCAAGAGCTTTGCTTTTGAATGAAAAGAGGGTAAAACGTGTCCAAAAGGACACATGAAATAACCTGCTTGATGCTGGTTTACAGAAAACTCAGTACAAAAAAACAGGCGGATCTTGGCAGTAGGTTTTCTTGACAAACTTATATTTTTACCCTATCATTTAATAATAGATTGAAAATTTGTATATATCATATATATTATATATATTTGCGGTGAATTAAAAGCAAAGATTATGGAAACACCGGTATTACCAACAAAAAGAAAGGTGATTGACATAAAAGGCGACACCTTTCGTTCATTGTCTTTGATGGCTGCGAGTAAGGGTACGAACCTCAAGCGGCTCATCGAGGGGTTGCTTGACCATGTGGCAGAAGAATACGACGACAGCAAGGTATATGCTTGGCTGGTAGAGAATCGGCCCGATGGGAAAGTTTTTTTAACTGAAAAAGAAAAGGAGGACTTTGAAAACTGGCTCGGTGTATGAAGGTTGAGTATTCAAAGGATTTCGAACGTACCGTGAGAAAACTCTCGGGCAAGCGTCTTGATAGTGTGCGTGAGGCCATTCGAGAAGTGAAAAAGGCACAGAAACTGACGGACATATCAGACTGCATCAAAATGCAGAACTACGATTTCATCTACCGCATACACATCGGAAGTTATAGGGCGTTCTTCAATTTTCATGTGGAAATAAAGGATGGGGTGGTACGTTTTTTGTATCTCATACCGAGAGGACAAGCATACGACAAGGGGACGAAGAAGAACCTGAACAGAAATGATGTTTAAACGTCAAAGCGAGTGCAGAATGGCAGATTGCGCACATTTACATCATTCCCGCTCCCTTGTCTTTGTAGACTTAACTTATAATTGAAACGCTGTACTGATAACAATCGACTGGCTTGAAACATGATACTTGCCGTAGGCCAGGTTCAACTTAAAGCGGTTGAGGTTGATGCCGGCACCACATGAGAAGCCTGCACCATGGTTGCTCTCCTCGTCTGTGCCGGCAATGGTCATCTCATCGGCACGCCGGAAGTTGTAGCCGGCACCCACCCAGATGCGGTCAGACAGCAGGATGTCGATGCCACCCACCAGGTGATTCATGAATTTATAGTTCCAGTGCGTGAGGTCAACCAGTGTGGCGTTAAACCGTAGTGGCGTGTGTACCAGTCGTTTGCTTACGCCCAGCTGCACGTCTAAGGGCATGCTTTCGTAGGTGTCGTCGTAGCTTTTGAGCTGTCCGCCCAGGTTTTTGGCCACAAACGACAGCGACAGTTCGCGCTCGGCATCATAATAATTCAGTCCGAGGTCAACGCCCATGGCCAGCGAGTTGTAGCCGGCGATGTAAGAGGTGATGAACTTGGCGGTGATACCTCCGGCCAATTGGTCGGTGAGCAGGTACGAGAAATAGCCAGACAAGGCGATGTCTTTAGCCGAAAATTCGCCAAGTTGCTGGTTCTCGGCCGTGGTTTGTTTCATCTTACCATAGTCAATGTATAGTGCTGAAACGGCTGCCGAGGCTCGCTCTTTAATCACTTTGTTGAACGCTGCGCTTAACATGTTGGCCCCGGCCATATAGTTCATGTAGTTTAGGTTGATGGTCTTGTCGCTCACAGTCGACAACAGTGCCGGGTTATGGAATATCAGTGCCTCGTCGTCTTCTACCAACGAAATGTTCTCACCCCCCAATGCTGAGGCGTGAGCACTTGCTGGCAGACGTAGAAAGTTGTACACATTCTTACTTTCTTGCGCGACGGTGGTTGTGGCAACTGCTGTGAGCAAGAGGACGAAAAGGGCTTTTTTCATTTATTTTTCCTAATTTATGGGCAAAGATACTACTATTTTCAAATAACTCGTTATCTTTGTACATCTAATCCGTTTGGTAAACAACGTAAAAAAGAAGTGTTTATTGCGGTCGTTCAGCAGTCATTGCACGGCGTCGTACTATTCTCATCGTGAAGCAGCAAAAATCAGACATCCCCACAGTAGAAGAGCATCGTTCCACGGCATTCTTGCTGGGACTCGTGTTGGTTTTGTCGGTCTTGTATGTGGCATTTCAATACAATAGCGCACCGCAAAGCATGGATTTGTCTGACCAATCGCTTGACGATTTGGTGCAAGATATCGAACTGCACCCCGCCATGGATGACAAGGAGATGGTTAATACCATGACCGTTCAACCTCCACAAAAGACGTTCAGCGAGCGCATCAAGGCGGTGGATCAACCGCTGAAACAACAAATAGAGAAACTATCGGCTTCTACTACCAGTCCTCTTTTGGTCGGTGATGGCAAGGCCGAGGCGTTGAATGCCAAGCTATCGGCGGCACTTCCACCCATCCCCACGGCCTCTGAACAGCCCTTGAACTTTCGCATTGTTCAGCAAATGCCCGAGTTTCCCGGGGGTGGATCGGCGTTCATTCAGTGGCTCACGCGTCAACTGCGATACCCACAATTGGCTCAAAGTCAGAAAATACAGGGCAGAGTGGTGGTGTCGTTCATTGTCAATAAGGACGGAAGCATTGCCGATGTGAAACTGGAAAAGTCGGTCAATGCCCTGCTGGATCGTGAGGCATTGCGCGTCATCCGTATGATGCCCCGGTGGAAACCGGGCGTACACAACAACCAACCGTGCCGCACCATGGTGGCCGTGCCGGTGGTATTCAAAATTTAGCAATTGATTAAAATACAACAATCTATGATGACATCTCAAGAAATTCTCAAACTGGTTAACAACCATCTCGACAGTTTGGCCGACGAACGGCAACCCCGCCATCTGTACGAACCAATAGAATATGTGCTCAGTCTGGGTGGCAAGCGCATCCGACCCACGCTCATGTTGTTGGCTTATAACCTGTATCGGGAACATCCGGAGGACATTCTGATGACCGCTTGTGGCATCGAAACCTACCATAACTATACGCTCTTGCACGATGACTTGATGGATCAGGCCGACCTGCGGCGTGGCCATGAAACCGTTCACAAGCGTTGGGATGCCAATACGGCCATCCTCAGTGGCGACTCAATGCTGGTGCTGGCCTACCAACGCATGGCGCAATGCAGGCCCGACAAGCTGAAAGAGGTCATCGACGTGTTTACACAAACGGCCTTAGAGATAGGTGAGGGACAGCAGTATGATATGGATTTTGAACATCGCAACGATGTCACGGAAGCCGAATATATTGAGATGATTCGCCTCAAGACAAGTGTCTTGCTGGCTTGTGCGTTGAAGATTGGCGCCATCTTGGGCGATGCTTCCGCCGAAGATGCCGATAACTTGTATCGCTTCGGCGAGAAAATAGGCTTGGCATTCCAGCTGCAAGACGACTTCTTAGATGTGTATGGCGACCCTAAAGTCTTTGGCAAGGCCATCGGAGGTGACATCGTCAGCAATAAGAAAACCTACATGCTCATCAATGCTTTCAATCGGGCTAACGCCCAACAGCGTGCCGAATTGGAACGCTGGACACAGCTCAAGGACTTTGACAAACAGGAGAAAATCGATGCGGTGACGGCTCTTTACAACGACATGGGCATCGACCGTCTGGCACAAGACAAGATGGCGACCTACTATGAGGAGAGCAAGAAATACCTCGCTGCGGTACATGTGCCAACTGAAAAGAAGCGGGAACTGACGGCTTATGCGCAGCAGATGATGAAAAGAACCTACTAAGACGGCTCCAATCCTCATCTGAAGATCCTGCAATCCACCTCACCTATAACCTATTCATCCAGTTAAAATTCGTTTGTTTTGCCCTATAGAAGACTCCCAAAGACTGATGCCGCACGATTGAAAGCCCTCAAGACGCTGCTGGACAATAACGATATCTATACCGTTAGGAATAGATTTGTGGACTGGCAGTTGCTCAATAAGGCTCAACAATTGTACGACAGATTGCTCACAGCTTGCGACCAATATCGCATTAGTAAGCAGGCTCAGGCTCGACAGAGCCGAAGGGTGAGCAAGCTACAGCGCAATGCAACCCTGTATCTTAGTCATTTCTTGCAAGTGCTGTTCATGTGCGTTGAGCGGGGAGAAATCAAGAATAAGCAGCTACAGCTCTACGGTTTGGAGCCAAATGCAGCGAGTTTGCCCGACATCAAGAATGCAGAAGCCTTGAAAGAGTGGGGGAAAAAAGTGGTAGAAGGAGAGAAATCGCGAATCAAGAAAGGCGGATGTCCCATCTATAATCCCACCATCAGCATGGTGTTTACGCATCATGACATATTCAAAGAGGCGCATGAACAACAGCAAACACTGACGGTAAAGACAAAAAAGACGCAGGAAGAAATCGCCCTCTTGCGCCCAGAGGTGGATGAAGTTCTGTTGAATATTTGGAATCAAATAGAGAAACATTTTGAGAACGAACCGCCCGAAGTGCGCTTTCCTGCCTGTCGGAAGTTGGGCGTGGTGTATTATTACCGCAGACACGAGGAGCATCTGTATGGCGAATAGTCTTACCCATGGCCTGCCACAAAGTTGTGGAGCAAATGCAAAAGGCTTGCCGGGCAGGTGAAAACAGCGGTTTCCGTCACGTTCTGTCTCTACTAATTCTACATTCTATAACAACGACTGTTACACTCAATAACAACTTCCGCCACATTCAATAACAATTCTTATGACGACAACTTTCATAGACACACACGCTCATTTGGATGGAGAAGAGTTCCAAGACGACCTTCCAGAGGTTATCGCACGTGCCAAAGCGGCAGGTGTAGAAAAGGTATTCGTGCCTGCCATCGACCTTGTTCATTTGCCTGATTTAATGAATGTGTGTCGAAAATATCCCGATACGCTGCATCCCATGATAGGATTGCATCCAGAAGAGGTGAGGGCTGACTGGAAAGACGTGTTGAAAAACATGAAACAACACTTGCTTGACAACTTGGCTGGAACGAACGATGAGCCACGATGTATCGCCGTTGGTGAGGTTGGATTGGACTATTATTGGAGTCGAGAATACGAACACGAGCAACTTGAGGCTTTTGAAGAACAAGTGAAGTGGGCCGTGGAATGTCAGCTTCCACTGATGATTCACTGCCGAAAGGCGCAAAACGAAATGGTGAAATTGTTACGAAAATACGAAAAAGACTTGCCTGGTGGCGTTTTTCATTGTTTCACCGGCAACGACAAAGAGGCTGCCGAACTGTTGAGCTTCCAACGCTTTGTGCTGGGCATTGGTGGCGTGTTGACGTTTAAGAGCAGCAACCTGCGAGAGATGTTGCCCACCCATGTGCCGCTCAACCGCATTGTCTTGGAAACCGACAGTCCGTACATGGCGCCCACGCCCAATCGTGGTAAGCGCAACGAAAGTGCTTTCGTGGCCTTGGTACTCAGGCAGTTGGCACAGAGTTATCAGGTGAGTGAGGAAAAAATTGCAAGTCAAACCAATGCCAATGTACAACGAGTATTTGGGGTAGGTGTGATGGATGAAACCGTTTGATGGATGAGAGGGTTGCCGTTGATAGTAGGGTTGCTCTTGATGAGTACCGATGTTTGTGCCGAACAGGCCGACTCATTGCACCATTACAATTATTCTTTACAGGTGATGCCAGGTAGGTTAGTCGCCCTGGACCAATACGCTGAACGGTGGATAAAGAAGACACCAAACCTCTCGTTGGCCGCAGAAATAGGGCGTGTGGCGTTGCCC
Organism: uncultured Prevotella sp.; assembly: GCA_902488665.1. GTDB lineage: Bacteria > Bacteroidota > Bacteroidia > Bacteroidales > Bacteroidaceae > Prevotella. The sequence goes on from CABTXD010000060.1 coordinate 11,031, forward strand.
AACGACAGTGATGCCTTTGCTTCTGACTTTGGCTATCCATCGCTCACCTTGGGTTTGCGTTACACGTTGAATAATCAAGTGCGCCTACATCGCGACCCAGACCCTGCATGGGGACAGGCCAAAGAGGTGGATTACAATTCTCGTTTGGGCAACACGGTGTCGCTGTACGGCAAGTTTTATCGCCCTTTCTTTCGCCATTTGCGGTGGGAAACGGCCTATTCGTTCAGCTTTGGCGTGGGATACAGCCACCTGAAGTATAACAAACAAAACGATATTGACAACGAGTTGATAGGGACCCATGCTCTTATTTATTTCGGTGCCGGCGTGCATGCCACCTATCATCTCAACAATCAATGGGGCATTCGCGGTGCCATCGAATTCGTCCATCACAGCAATGGCGCTTTATATCGGCCCAACAAAGGCTCCAATGCGGTGGGTACATCCTTAGGAGTGGTGTACGAACCTTATTACAAACAGTTGATTAATACCGCTCATCCTCGTTTTTATCAACCTTTTCAACGCTATTGGTACCTCAATTTTGCAGCAGGCGTAGGAGCGAAAACCATGTTGGAGGATTGGCTCACCACGCAATTTAGAACCGATCCCACGCATCCTGATTATCGTACCGAACATTTTAAGGTGTATGCAGCCTACTCGTTACAGGCCGATGTGATGTGCCGATATGCGCGCAGGTGGGCTTCGGGCGTGGGCATTGATTGGTTTTATGGAACCTATGCCTCGCACATTGCCGACTTAGATGCGCGGCAAGGCAACGCTGCCAAGCATAGCCCATGGTCGTTAGGAATCGCTGCCAAGCACGAAGTGTTCTATCACCGGCTGTCGCTGGGCCTGTCGTTTGGCTGGTACTTGCATCGCCAGATGGGCTACAACGCTTTGTTCAACGAGTCAAGATATTACGAACGCATTGGCTTGCATTATTCCTTTCCGGTGCTGGGTGGATTGAAAGCAGGCATTAACGTCAAAGCCCATCAAACCAAAGCCGACCTCACGGAATTGGTCGTTGCCATTCCCGTGAGGCTGTAGGTCAGTCGCGGTTTCAACGGCTTGATGGCTTGTCAGTTCCTCATCCATTCATCGTTGGCCTTTGAGGTGACAATCTGTAGCCTGTCGTCGTTAAGTCGAACGACATATTTGTCTGTGGTGTTGCTGATGCTGTCAGCCACATTCAGTTCCAGTTGACCTGTCTGAAGGGTGGTTAACTGGTTGCATTGATTTTCCCATTTGATATTTTTGGGATCTTCGAGAAAGGCACCATGGGTGACTACGGTGATGGGTGAGGTGAACTGGTAGGTCATGCGCAGCTTAGGTTTGGCGTAACTTTCCAGCATTCCGCTTCCCGACAGTTCAAAAATAAATAAGTCAACCTTCGTCTTCCACCATTCTACGGTGAGCGGTTTGTTGGTCACTTGGAAGGTTTTGTCGTACGGTTCGTATTTGATATATTCGTCATCATACACTCGGGTCTTTATCTTTTTGCTGTTCTTCATGTAGAGCAGTGCCTTGGGCAGGCACGAACTTTCACTTATCGTCCATTGCTGCGAGTAGATGTTGTCAATGGTGAGAAAGAAAATCAGCTCTACATCCAAGTGCTCCACGACCGCTTGAATCTTCCATGTATCACCTTCGGGGCGGGTGTAACTGATGGTATAGTTGTTCCTTCCAGGCATGTTCCAGGCCTTCAGCATATAGATGTCTTCCAGGTTCTTGGGGTCTTTGTTTTTCACGATGTTGATGTTTTTGAAGTAAAGCGCGTTCACCGAGTCACGACCTTGGATGGTGTTTTGGCGGACATATTCCCTGAACATGCGCGTGTAAGCAATGATGTCGGTAAAATATTCAAGGTATTCTTCGGTGTACCCGTATGCCCGATATCCGGCTTTCGTCGCCGTGGTGCTTTCGTCACTGTTGTTGTATTCGGTCAAGCCTCTTTCACATCCCGAAAGAACCAGTATGGCCATGATGCCTGTCAATAGTTTTGTTTTCATTTTTCTGTCTGTGTTTGTTTTTAAAATCTGTAACCCATGCCGGCCCTAAGCGAGCCCATTTGATAAGAGCCCAGTTCGCCAAAGCCATACAATTTGGTGCCAATCATGAAACCAAATAAGGTAAAATCGGCAGCTATGTTGTACGAACTGGTGAAGTTGTGGTCGGTATAACTTTTGTATAACAGCTGCCCCACACCGAGCGATAGGCCGCTGTAAAAGCAATGTTTCGCCCGAATGGCATAATAATATCTCATACTTGCCATCAACGCCGTATGGTGCAGGTTGAAGCTATAGGCATGGTTGCCAGTCGTGGTTTCGAAGCATTGTCGCCACATATGGTGATAGGAGGCTTGCAAACCCACGGCCCAATGTTTGCTGAAGTGATAGTGCAGACCCATGGAGAAAATGGGTGAGGTGCGTTCTTCTTTGAGGTAGTACTTGCCCCAGTGGTACTTGTCCAGAGGCGTTGCATTGGGCAGCGAGGTAGAGGGGTAGCCGAAAAAGTTGGAAGCATCTTCAAGAGGCATACCCACAGCGAATGTTACCTCATATTTTTGATACGGATAACCCTTGCTTTCTGGTTGTTGTGCCCACAAAGGCGAGGTGGCGAAAAGTAGCAGAGCCGTTGCTACGAAATGCCTTTTCGCATGGTAGAATTTTTCTTTCATCGTGTTTGTTAATTTGACTTTTTAGGCTGGTTCTATAAATTAGCTTTGTTAGATTTTGAGCTTATTTTTGAGGTCAAAATGCAAGAGAGTGAAGGAGTGTAGCGAGCTACACGACTGAACGAACTTACATTTTGAGCCAAAAA
>CABTXD010000061.1:0-13834 GCA_902488665.1 uncultured Prevotella sp.
GTGGCACCCAGCAAGTCGCTCTCCACCGTGACCGGTGTCTTAAACTGTGCAACCAAGGACTGTCCCACCATTCTCTTCCTATCCTCGCCATTACAGCCGGCCCCATAAAAATAGACGTGTCCTAACTTTCGCTTGAAGTAGGCTTCGCCCAAACCCAACCGAATGCTCCTGCTCATCTCTCTGCGGGTTTGAAAATACGGATTCAGGCCTTCGGTTTTTTGCAAGTCAACCAACTCGCCTTGCTCAACAAAAGCCCATTCTGTTTGATCAGAACCGCTCACTGCTATCAAATTCATTGCGCTTTTAATTAGTTTGCTACATGAAGTTACAAAGTTACAAAGATTTTTTCAATTTGCCCTCACCATCGTTCTTCTACATGTATGCGATGACAAGACTTTTCATTCTTTGCCGAGCAATACCCATCGAGCTGCTGTCATTCAGTCACAAACAAAGGCCTTCGTGGTAAAAGCGACCATACCACACAAAAGCGGCTAATGATAGATAGATACATAGAAGCAATGAAAAAAAATCTGCAGGCAATGTCTAAAAACATGCCTGCAGATTGCAAAGTTTAAATGACTTTTGCCGATAACCGATAGCTCAATTGAACTTTTCAATAGTTATCAACCAGCTAAAAGTCTTCTTTATTTATTCAACGTTTACCGTTTGATGATTCGAACACCATTAAAGTTGTTAACCTTGACAATATAGATGCCATTGGGCAGACGGCTCAAATCCATGTCAGCGTCGAAACCTTCGGCAACCAATGAGCCCGAGACACTGTATACGCGTACAGACTTAATAGCCTCTGATGTTTCAATATGAATGCGTCCGGTTGTCGGATTCGGTGAAATTCTCAATTGAGGTGCAGCTGCTACTTCGTTGATGCCCGTTGTTGCGTTGATAACGAGCGATTTCTTTGCCGGAACCGTAGTTACATTCTTCTCGGTAGGTATAGAGAAAATAGATACGCCCTGATGACCAATCACCAAATTACCAGCATAATCGAATGCCATTTGCTGAATGCCGCTACCCGTGAGTGAAGCCTTATACGAATATTTTGGTGTCAACGTAGGTACTCCGTCGTTCCATGTGATGTCAAAGAATTGGAGTACGTTTGTACCATCATTGATTACCAGCAACGAGTTATCTCTGTTGACGGCAAATCCCGCTTTAGCAGAACCATTCAACAGGGGTGCAAATTCTTGTGTACCTGAATTGAATACGATTTCACCATTATGATTAACGTAAATCAAAGATGGTACACCTTTCACGTTATTTCCGGCACCTCGGTACTGAGCTACCCAAACACCACCGTCGATTCCGCCAACAAGATTACAGTTTCCATTGATTTCGTATCTGCCAACGTTGAAAATTTGACTTGGAGCTTTATCCCACGTTGACGCTATCGTACCATCTTCGTTACCGATATTATAAACTCCGACATCCTTTCCAAAGTCTTCCAAGGAAACGAACAGCTTCGTATCAGCTCCAGTACCGTAAACACACAAACCTGGAGATGATGAACCGACATTAACGCCGTTATTAACAAATAGACCGTCGCTATTGCGTTCGCCAACAAAGAATTGAGTGTATTCACCTTCAAGATCGGCAGGATTCATCAGGTATACACCGGAATGATCGTTACTCCAGTCTGAAATATAGACAGTTCCCTTAGAATCAACACCCAAACGATATTGTACCCCCCACTTGGCTTCTTTCCCTGTATAAGGATTTTCATTGATTCGTGTCCAATCAGGATTGTATGCATACATACCAATAGAATATGCATTAACATAGAAGCGACCGAAATAATCGGATTCAGGTGAGTTGTCAACAGCTACAAATACGGTCTTTGGATACTGCATCGATGCATCATTCGAGGTTAAACGACTGATATTTGCAACCGCAGAACCTGTTAACCTTACAGCCCAATTAAGCTTTTGGCCCGATTGTCCTGGCAATTGATCGGCTGTCAGTGTGATGGTATTGCTTCCTTGTTTAACATCAGGAACGTCAGCAGTTCCAACTTCCTCGCCTGTTGCTGCATCAGTGAATACCAATTGTGCAGATTGTGCATTGTCGTTTGAAGTGAAAGTGAACTTATATGAGTTGTCAGGCAACTGTTCGCCCTTCAAATCGTAAGCCATAATACGTTTAACGGCAGGCTGTTCGATGCCTTTCGTAGTAAATGTGGTAATCACATTGCCTACGATGAGATACAAATTGATGTCTTGTCCATTGACACTTGATCCTGTACCCATATCGGTTGTTGCAGGAAGTGCTTCTGGCAATTCAGTATTTGTTTGAATGAGTTTGGCTTTATCGATGCCGTCAGTAATGTCGTAGAGACGCAAGCCGCCAACTTTACCATCCGTAACAAATGGAGTTACCATCATAGAATGATGAGCATACTTAAAGAATGAAACACCAGTTGCCGCTTGTCCTACTAAATTATCTTGATCGGAAAGCTGACCAAGTACTTCGCTATTGACGTTAACTGTTTTAGCTGGCTTGAACTCAACAGGCAGGAATTCGGTTCCATCAATGACATACTGATCGTCTGCCAATGGTGAAACCTGAAGAAGAACTTCTAATCCTGTAGCCAATTTGTTAACTGGACTTGGAGCTGTTGATTTAATATCTTTTTCAGTAAACACCGTACTTGCAATCTGATTGTCAACAATGTTCAGATCGATGAAGCGCTTGATATGTTTATCACCCCAATAATTAGCGGCAGACATGAACACGTGACAGTCATCAGACGGACCACTGACAGCCAGCGTTCGGCCAACAATGGCATTATAATAGTTGGCTGAGGATTTGGTGGATACCCATACGGCGGGATCTGCATCAAAATCATCCCACTTATAAACGAAGATTTCTCCTCGGGTAGAGCCTTCTCTGACTTGGCCGTCATTAAACTGGCATTCTTCACTATTTACACCAACGAGTTTTCCATCAGCTGTGAAAGCGATATCGCTTAGACGTGATTTGAATCCATCATTATCAGGTTCGGCAGCTGCAATACCATTGATACTGAGCTTTTTAACAAACTCGTTTGTCTTGTTATTGATCAGACTGATCACTGGCTCGCCATTGTTGTTTGATAGGATAATCGTAGAATCACCTCTGACAATGGCACGCTGCATTATTCCAGCAATATCTTCATAGGCTTTCGAAGAATTGGAGAACTCTATTTTATCAGGAACGCCTACATAACTCTTTAAATCAGGTTCAGGATAGTTTTCATAAACAATTGCAGGTGGCACATAGCTTTCTGATTCAAGCAAAAGTTTGGCGTATGACGTCTGATTAGCCTCAACTTTGATTGCTTTTTTATACTCTTCTGTCAGCTCTTTGTAACCATCTGCTTTTACAGAAAGTGTATAATCGCCGGGGGCAAGTCCTTCGAAAACAAAAACTCCGTTGTAGTTATTATCAACTTTGTAGGTTCCTAACTGATTTCCATCTTTCAAAAGGGTGACTTCTGCTCCATTGAGTGGCAACCATTGATCGTTTGTATTTGGCGCATAGTTGAACAGTTGGTGAACGATTTTCTCGTGCATGTCCTTCACTGTTCCCATGATATAACCTGTTTTTTCAGGTGTGAGGTTAAAGTAATCACACACGCCGCGTGCTACGCGTATACCTTCTTGTCCACAATAGTCAGGATTGAGGGCACGGTGACGAGCTGGCTGGTAAGTATGGAAGTAACCTTCGAGCAAGAAACCGGGAACGCCATGACGAAGTACGCCCAAATAACCTTTTTTCCCTGTAACTGGACTAACCCAAGCTCCTCCATAGAATGTAGAGTCGCCTCGAATATTCATCTGGGTCTTGCTGTAATAGCTGTATATATCAATGTCATTCGTGAAATGCGGTTCCCAACATGCTTTACACATATCATAACTTCCAGGTGACCAGTCGTTTCCTTTACCATCTTGTCCACGATAAAGGAACAAAGGATAGTTAGTAAGTGAGCCGTCTGCTGCTGCATTTGAGTGAATGGAGATAAACATATCCATATTATTTGCTTCAACTTCAGCACATATTTCCGACAAATTACGATTGTATTTCTCTTCATCGGGTGCACCTTTCACATAAGGATAAGGCCCATTGAGTGTTCTGGAATAAAGAATATTCTCTTTCTTCACGCCCATCTTTTCCAGCGTTTTACCCAACTTCAGGATTTTCCATAAGTTGGTGTTTGTTTCATAAAAGCCAAGCGTGTCTGGACGACCAGTCTCTGGATTTGCCGGATACGGAATTGTTGCCATTGGCCTGTCGTTAGGCCCCCAGCTGCCATGCCCCGCATTCAAATAAATACGAACATCGTTGTCGCCGCTTCTTGCTTGAAGGGCAACAGATGCAAAGAGCAATGATAATGTGAGTAAAATATATTTCTTCATAGCATCGTACTTTATCAATTGTTAATGTTAATGTCAATCATATATGCCTCACCTGCAGGAGTAGAGAAGACAATTTTATCGCCCTTCAACGTTGCATAGGGGTACATGGCGATTACAGAGTCATCAGTTAAGACTTGTTCTTGCCCGCTTAATGATTTGGCTACGATAGAAGAGGCATAAACATATTCACCATCATCTTGATCGTTCATACCAATTATAACATCGTTATTGTACCAACGAGGAGCACGCAGTGTACCCAGAGATTTGAGATTTGAACCATTCAAGTCGCAAACAAAGGCGCCAACACCACATACATAGTAGAGGGCTTTGGTTCCATCAGGCGAAACAGAAGGCCAAATGTAGCTGAATTGCTTTCCATTGGGCGAGAAAACTTGTGTCTTTCCGCCTTTAGTAATCAGCAATTGACGATTTTTAATAGACAACGTAGGCATCTCAAAACGCTTGACGGCATTGGGTTGCAGACGAGTTAGCTTTTGTTTATTGTCTTTAACAACAGAAACAGTTGCACCACCAATTGAATAACCTTGCAGGTTGCGCGAAGGCTTCACAAGCTGTTGCGTCTTACCTGTTGATAAATCAATAGCGTTTAAACTCACACGACGCAAATTATTCTTGGAATAACTGCTCTCAGGATAAAGAATTTGTTTTCCGTCATTGGAAATTTTAACGTTAAATCCTGTTCCTTTTCCTGATGTCAATTCCTGAGTTTTCCCTGTACTTAAATCGAACTTTACAAGACCGTTGTTAGAGGCTGTGGACAAAAGAATATAATCTCCCACAGGACTTAACCCAACAACTGATTTTGTAGGTCCATTAGGTAGGTCGATCTTCTTCATCGATCCAACCTTCAACACCTGCGCTTGCCCGATGAAAGGCAGACAGATGAAACAGATTAGTAGCATTTTTCTTTTCATAATAGACAGATAATAGTTAAACAATATAGATCAAAATCAATGGTACTTTGTTCGTTTAATGACCATTGAATTTTATTTTATAGAATGAAATATATAGATGGAAACAGATTTTTATCGATAGTCCAAACCACCTTCCTCTATTTATCATCTATATATTTCAACTAAAGAACATTACTTTAGCATTAGATTTCAATGGAAAACAATCGAGCTGTTGACATCAAAATGCCGAATAGTTTATCCTGCATTTCTGCCAAACAGTTCGATTCATTCCACCTTATTATATATGGCTCTGCTTAGTTACCATATTTTATCAGATCAGATATTTTGCTTTCGGCGTTGTTTTTTTCATTGACGGCCGTCACAAAATAGGTTCCTGGCCGCGACAGCTTTACACTGTTATCCTTTGTCGTTGCTATCAGTTTTGCCATTCGTTTCGATCCTGTACTCAAATAAACGGCATAATAGCAACCCGAAACAGCATCCCAATGAAGAATGTCATTCATTATTTTGAGATTCTTTGGTGCATTGGGCAAAGTGGGTTTTTCAACCAGCAAATACGGCATTAATACCGGATCTTTGTAGCGCTGCTTGATGGCACTCATGATGTTTACAGGATTCGAAAAGAGATATTTAGCACTATAAAAAAGCCCACCCATCACTTTAGGATCTTCATCCGCAAGACGCATCTGCTTCGTCAGCTCAGAAGAGTTCATGTAAGCGGAGCCTTGCTTGCTGTCTCCAAACTTATATATTCCATATCCAATCACCAATTTAGACTTGGTAATCATATTGCTCCAACGAGCCAATCCCTTATCAAAATTATAGATTGAATTGCCTGTATGGAAATATAGTTGAGGGATAATCACGTCTACCCAACCTTCTTTTGACCATTTAGCAACATCAGCAAACATCAAATTCATGTTATTCTCAATGTTCCCTCCAGGACCAATAGAAAACACCAAGTTTGGATTGGTATTCTTGATCATGTCATGAAGCTTCTTCACAACCTTATTGACATTATCTCTACGAAATTCTTCAATCGAATTAAAAGCCCGACCATACGTTGCATATTCGTTTTGGTCATTCATGCCTTCTCCACTTGAAAGATACGGGTAGAAATAATCGTCCATGTGAACGCCGTCAACGTTGTATTTGGTAATCAATTCCTTAACAATATTCACGATACGATCCTGAGCTGCAGGGAGAGCGGGATTATAAATGCGATATTTGTTATAGTCTTTCACAAGATTTGCAGGAATCTTCGAATCTAACTTCGGAAAAGATGTATCACTGCCTGTGCGTGTCGATATGCGATAAGGATTGATCCATGCATGAAAAGCAATGTTTCGCTTATGCGCTTCGTCAATTAAGAATCTCAAAATATCATACCCAGGATCAACACCTGCCGTTCCGGTAATGCTCTTACTCCATGGTTCATATTGTGAAGCGTAGTAGGCATCAGCCATTCCTCTTACTTGGAAGAATACGGCATTGATATTGTTGTCCTTAAAAAGGTCCAAATATTTCAAGTATAATTCTTTCTGGGAAGCCTGATCATACTTCCCCATAGGCCAATCAAGTCCCCAAACCGTTGCCATCCATACACCTCTCAGTTCCTTTCGTGGAACAATAGGTTGCTCTGCAGTCGGTCCTGAAGGTGTTGGAGGCGGAGTTTTGCCCTTGTTGTGATCGTCTCTCTCTTCGTTACACGAAAAGAGAAACATCACAATAAAGGCAAAAAATATAAATCTATTTATTCTTTTCATTTCTATCTGGTCGTAATATATTAGTCGTCCTCAGCTACCTTAACAGGGAATTCGCTGATAACAAATCCAGAATTGGCACGAGAAGCAAATATATACAGTTTGGCATCTTTACCATTCGCATCTTTTTCGATATAGTAATTTGTGTGCGTTCCAGGAGCACCATTACCAGAACCGCCAAGTATAAATGAATACACCGGATTATGATTCTCGCCCTTGTCAAATATCTCTAACGCTTCCTTGACAGTATTGCCTTTTGAAATATCGTAGACGGATAATGTCGGTGTTGCTTTAGTTGAACCTCCCAAACCAGCTGTACAGGTAATCAAATAGCGTGATTTGTTAAACGTAAAGATGCGAGGCGCAATCGACTCAAGTGGGAAGTTATCTCTTTGCATTGAGTAGTTAACGGTCAAATTGGCATCAGTCAACATAATCGGAGTACGAATACCTGCCCACAGATAGTCAGAAGAATTCTCAATTCTATAGATGCTGTTAAAGGTAGTCACATCCATTTTGTGAGGAATCACCATCGGGTCGCTGATGGTTTTGAAATTCTTAACGGTAAATCGAAGAACTTCTTTGCCTCCATTGTCTGGGAAGAAAATGTATCCGTTACCGCTTTCATCCAGATTCAATGTCATCGCATCACCATGACGGTTACCAGCACCGTCGATTTTTCCGACATTAATATCTGCTATCAACTCTGGTGCAGAGGTCGGAGTTTCATAATAGTAAATCTTAAGTGGTGAAGCATGACCGCCCGAAAGTGAAGCGAGATAGATGTGTCCACCCGATAGAGCACCAGTGTTGTAAGGGAATGTCCCACCTGACACACCTGTCAAATCCAATTTAATTGGATTGATTTTTCCTTCCTTCAAGTCAGAAACTTTCAACAAATGAGGTTTCGTTTCACTTCTTGTGACAACCAATACATGCTCTCCATCAAAGTCGGCACAGCGCGTTAACAAAGATTTATAGCTTCCGTAAACCTTGTCTCCAGAGAAGTTGTAAACAGAAGGCTTATCAAAGTCGGCTCCAAACACAGGAATCTTCTTTCTTATCTTCATGAAATAATCTTTGTAGCGCTTTTGATTCATCACCCTGAGGATAAGCGTCTTATAGGCATCAGCCTCATCCATAGAGAAATCAAATACAGAATCTTTAAGATGTGCTCCTTGTGATAAAGTTGCTTCTACCCGCAAAGCAGAAAAGTTTGATTCTACTTCAAGCCTCGGGAAATTAATCATCTTATTTTCTTCATCTATCGTTCCTTCGACCACTCTGTTTCCATCAGGTCCGGCATTCAAGATTTTGATGGCAAGCAATTCGGTTTCATAAGGATCAACCGTACTTGCCGGATAATCATCGTCACAAGCTGTAAAAACATAACAGCAAAGCAACGCTACGACCATCAGTCCTATATTATTAATATGTTTCATCATAGTTTCTTATTTTATTAAAATACAAAAAATGTTAGTTCGCTGTTGATGGCCAGCCTTCAGTTTGTGTCAGCTGATAGCCTTTGTTTTTATAATCAACGATTTGGTTAGTGCCAATTGGAGCTAGATACGGATTAACATTTGGAAGATCCAGGAATGGGAATCGTGGTAAATTCTCTAATGGATAGAAGAATCCTACCATCTCTGCACCGTTAGTTCCATCAAAAGTCACCTTTTTGCCATTGGCTTTCACCACGCGGATTTTCTTGGCATTGGCGGGTTTTAATTGGTCTTTCGCTTCCTTAGGGAAGTTAACCCAAGTACCTATCAATAAATCTTCGTTGGCCTCAGTGTCCATGTAATTGAGTTTTCCCCAACGACGAAGATCAATAATTCTGGCATACTCAAATGCAAGTTCCATTCTGCGTTCGCGACGGATTTCCCACAACAACGGCGAAACCGATTTATCCCTGTTCGGATCTTGGTTGAGATTAGTTAACTGCATAGGGGCAGTTTTCTTTACACCTTTTGCAATAGCTTCTTCAGCCAAAGGACGATTGCGAATCTTATTAATAGAAATATCGATGTCGCTTTGCATTACTGCGGGACCACCCACTGTGGCATATTCAGCTTTTGCTTCAATCCAGTTCAACAAAACTTCAGCATATCTCATCACAGGGTAAGCTGTAACGTTCTTTTCTCCCTGAAACTCTGCGGTTGGGGTTCCACCAGTTTTCAGGTAATCCAAGGCTTGGCGTGGAATAAATTTAGTAATATATAGATAAGAACTTTTAGACATCGGGGTTGGAGTATCAAAGAACGAAGCTTCAAAGCGCGAGTCACGAGTCTTTATCATATTCTCCATAGAGAAATCTTTGGCATTTTTAACATCAGAAGACTGATAATCCTTGCCGTCTGTACAAATAAACGACTTAATTAAATCCAAGTTTGGTCCTACATCCGTAGGAGAGTTCATGTTACATTTCGATGCAACACAATGCGTGATGCCCTGACCGGGATCATATCGTCTGTAAAGTATGCAATCTTTGGTCTTAGCAAGATCTGTAGATCCGAATAAAGAACGGAAATCCAGTTCGATGTCATACTTTCCGCTATTGATGACCATGTCTCCGGCTTCTATAGCCAATTGGAAAAATTTGCTTGCTCTTTCGTCATTGTGATAGTAATACTTCTGCCAACTGCCTTCAAAAAGTGCCCATCTTGACACAAACGAAGCAACAACATAACGATTCACGTACATTTCTCCGTCATTCAGTCGGACATTTTGCATGGCATATACAAAATCATTGTAAACAGAATCCATCACTTCGTTGCGTGGTGTGCGGTCTTTATATAACGCATCATAGTCAGTATTGGTAACTTCATGGTTATAATAAGGCACATCACCAAACACATTCACCAAACGAGCATATTCTAACCCTCTGAAAAAGCGAGCTATTCCCATCCAATGATTGTATGCATTGGCATTGAGCACGCTTCCCATATCTCTTTCTAAACGGTCAATCATCACATTAGACTTGCGAATCCAGGAAAAATTCCATGTTGGACCTGCAAAATCACTTTTCCACATGAGCCCCAAAGACGTACTACCTATCGAAGTAGGAACAACACGGCTAAACTGAGGCTGCGTCGAAAGGCTGACAACATCATCGTTAAAATTATAATTTGTTGGCGTATATGCTACGTCAGAATATTTTAAACCATACCCGACAAAGAAATACGAGTAAAATGAATTGGCATACAAACGAACCTTTTGTTCGTTGTTCCAGTAGGTATCATCTTCGGCTGTTGTTATCGAAGGACGATCCAATATGTCGTTGCAACTCGCAAAGATTGCAGCACATATAATGAATAATAAAAATTTATATCGTCTCATAATTTCTTTAATTAAAAGGATAATTGAATACCGCAAGAAACAGACTTGAACACAGGAGTTCCTGTTCCCGTACGTGATAGATTGTATGAACTGCTAAACATAGAGTATCCAGAAATGGCTTCAGGATCAATTGGCAAACCTCTCAACTTGTCAAAGGTGAAGAAATTCTCTAACGACAGATATACTCTTGCTTTGGTTAAATATAAACTCGACAGCAAATTCTTGGGTAAAGAATATCCCATGTTGATGTTTTTAATTCTCAGGTATGCCATGTTCAATAGATATTTGCTTTGAACTTGCATGCCGAAGCCAGAGTTTGAACCACCTAAATCCCAAGCTCTTGGATAGAATGCGTCTGTGCGTTCAGGCGTCCAATATTCTGTTGCAAATGTTTTTGGCATAGCGCCTTCCTTGGCAAAAAATCCTGGAATGGCCAACTGACCACTACCCCAGATCTTACGCTTGCCAATGCCTTGGCAGAAGATGGAAAAGTCGAAACCTTTATAATCCAATCCTAACCTGAAACTGTATTCATAACGCGGTGTAGAGTTTCCTATAACCGTTAAATCACCATGATCTCCGTTGGTTGCTGCACCTGGAGTAATGTAACCATCATGATCCAAATCGACAAATTTGACGTCACCAGGGGCAAACATCAACTTATCTCCGTTTTCATAATGTACCTGATAAACCGGATATTTGGTCGACTGCTGGTTGGTTTTGCGTAATGTACCTTTATAAATTACGTTCGTTTTAACAAGATTTCCATCTGTATCATAAACGAAATCATCTTTTTGGAACAAACGATCCGTTACCAATCCATAGATGTCACCATAACGTCTACCTGTTGAATAGGAGTTATAAACTGAACGATTTTCCCAAGGAATCAAGTGATCTGCACCTTTCGTAATGTCAGTATAAGAATCGGAAATCATGGCTGTCATATTAATACCTAAGCCATTTTCAAACCGATGCCTATAATCTAATGACAATTCCCAACCTCTGGTTCTCAAGTCTCCATAGTTACCCTCCGGAGCACCAGTTCCCAATGTTACAGGAAGACTTTCTCCAGGTATGATCATATCCTTCGTATAACGCTGGAACCAATCAAAAGTTAGTCCTAACTCATTTTTAAAGAAGCGCAAATCTACACCGAAATCCAATGTTTCAATTCGCTGCCACGAAATATCATAATCGATGATTGATGGTGTTCCATAGTACTTTCTCTTGCTGCTTTCAACTCCTAACCAATTAGAATCTACATCACTAAGAATTGATTTGTAGAGCGTGTTAGGAACAGTCTGATCGCCGATGCTACCCCATGAAGCTCTCAACTTTCCGAAAGAGAAAACCTTGGAAATCGATTCCATGAAAGCTTCGTTACTAAACACCCATCCTGCAGAGAACGAAGGGAACCATTCCCATCTTAAATGACTGGGGAACTTTGATGAACCATCGCGGCGTATGTTGCCCTCCAAAAGATATCTGTCTGCAAAATTATAGTTAACACGTCCGAAGAAGCCCATCTGACCTTCCCAAAATCGGTCACCTGATATAAATTGATCGCCGGTGGCCAATGGAAACTGAGGATTCTCCAAATCAATTAAATCGTTTTTCTGTCCTTGTATCCATCTGCTCTTACTTGTAACCGCATTCATACCAGCCATGAACTTAAACGCATGTTCTTTCTCCTGATCCAGATACAAATTATAAGTTGTGTAAGCATTAACTGTATTTCTATTCACAAACCGGTTATAATCCCTGACATGTGATGCAGTGTTGTTAGAGAAATATTTCTGCAAAGGAAACGTATAGGCTCTCATCGTTCCATCAGGAGAAACATTGCCGTTTTCATCCACGAATACAGGTTTTCCATCAACAAACAATTCTGAAGGGCTGTACCACGTTTGCCCTGCTTCATATTGCATGACAGAAGAATTACGCTCCTGCATTTGATGATCGTAAGTATAATCAAATTTAAGATCCCAATCTTTGGTAAAATTAACGGTAAAGCCCAAATTGATGTTATAATACTTATTTTCAAAATTGTCGGTATTAGAGGCACCTATTTCATAGGCAGCCTCACGCAAATTGTGACCATTTTCGGTAACACCAATTGGCATCAGTGCACTCCATCTATATAAATAAAGCCATGGGTCGGCTGTTGTTGTTCCCACACCAGGATATCGTTTATTACGATCCGAATAGATAGAACTTGCTCTAATCGACAGATATTTGTTGATTTCCGAGTTTATACTGATCGAAGCATTGTAACGTTTGAAATCATCAATTTTCGCAGCTCTTGACATTCCGTTCTGTCCTAAATAGCCTAATCCTATGTTATAAGACGTTTTACCTGATTTGCCCGAAAAGGATAGATTATGTGATTGTGTCGGAGCCCAGGGACGAATCATGGCTTTCACACCATCGTAAATACGGTATCCGTATTTGTTTACACCGTCAAACATCCAGTCGCGACCATACACAACCGGATCATTCCAGTTAACAGAACCGCCATATTTTTCCTGCCATTGCAATATCTTTTCAAAACTCTCATCATTGACACGCCAAAAACCTCCGGCAGGCATTGTACCCTGACGGTTCTTGTGTGCATCAAGAGTATATCTCAAGCCGTCGATTCCTCCCATTTCAATTTTCTTCGCTGGGTCTTGCCAAGAGAAGTTATTCGAATAATTTACTTCAAACTTGTCTTTCTTGGTACCACTCTTGGTCGTAATTAAAACTACACCGAAAGCTGCTTTAGAACCATAAATAGAGGCTGAAGCGGCATCTTTTAACACCGAAATCGATTCAATATCATCAGGATTCACCATCTGAATACTTGGAATCTCTACATTATCTAATAAGATAAGCGGATTGCTCGATCCTTTAATAGAACCTATTTGTCCACGAATCTTTATCAAAGGATCCGAACCAACTTCACCGGTTGGTATTCTAATATTCAAACCTGGGACTGCTCCTTGCAATCCACGGCCTACATCGGCTATAGGACGACTGCCCAAAGATTTGTCAAGATCAACACTGGACACAGCACCCGTCAAGTTGGCTTTCTTCTGCGTACCATAACCCACTACGACTACTTCTGAAAGCTGTCCGGCATCTTCCTCAAGCTTTACTTGCATGTTATCACTTGCTCGAAGCGTTACCATTTTGTACCCTACGTAAGAAATTTGAAGTTGAGTACCAGCATTCACAGAAAGTGTAAAACGACCATTTAAATCCGTAATCGTACCTGACGACGTTTTACCAACCACAACAACCGTGGCACCCACAATAGGTTCGCCATGGGCATCAACTACGATACCACGAACGGCTTGCTGTTGCATCATCACACCAGGCAAGTTCAAATCACTTGCTGATGCCA
>CABTXD010000062.1:0-13812 GCA_902488665.1 uncultured Prevotella sp.
AACTTTGTCTTTTAGAGGCGAAAAGGTGTACTTTAAGGCAGACACAAGGGGATAAAAAAAGTCCCACAAATCATTGAATTTGTGGGACTTGTCTGCTTACTGTCCGGTATTGTCCGGTTAGTTCAGCGGAGAGAGAGGGATTCGAACCCCCGGCACCTCTCAGTGCGACGGTTTTCAAGACCGTTGTAATCGACCACTCTACCATCTCTCCTTGATCATCATCTGTGATGAGGTATCAGCCGAAAAGCGAGTGCAAAGGTAAGGGATTTCAGAGAAACAAAAGAATAAAAACAAAAAAGAATGATGTAATTAAAATTTGTTAACAATTATTGGGTATCATGGAAGAACCATCAGTCACAACTCAATGCCATCAGCACCATCCTATCATTGTAGGATGGGAGGTGGCGTATGACCTATGACTATTGCTGAATAGTTACAGGGAGTGTCAGGCGGATTCCAAAGGATTTCATCAGCAAGTGAAAAGTTATTCTATAATTGGGCGACTTCCATGTTCTGCTTACATGACGAAGCTCTGATCATAATGGGAAATATAACTTGTCGTACGCGCCATAGTCCAAGTCGGCTGCTCCTCCCTTTCCGATTCCCAACGTGCCACTGTTGGTGCGCAGACGATGTCCGCAGAACGCCAAGTCCCAGTCGGTACGGTGGTACTGTTCGCCCTC
Source organism: uncultured Prevotella sp. (assembly GCA_902488665.1). Classification (GTDB taxonomy): domain Bacteria; phylum Bacteroidota; class Bacteroidia; order Bacteroidales; family Bacteroidaceae; genus Prevotella. The sequence goes on from CABTXD010000062.1 coordinate 684, forward strand.
GCTGACGTCTTGGTTGGATGCGGTTCGATAGAACACATGTGTTGTATGACAGACGGCAAGCAACACTCACCTAACCTACTGATTCATAACAATATATAAGCAGGAGCAAACTCTTTGACTTTGGCCTTCAAAGTCCATCAGTTTGGCCTTCAATTGCGAATCATTAACTGTCCAAATACAAAGCTATTGTTTCGTCCTTTCAATTCGTTGTTAAAACAAAGAAAAATGATTGCTTTTGGCAACAAACAACCTCTAAAAATAAAAACAATCGTGCCCTTCTCCATATTTCTTTCACAAAACTTGTCTGTTTTATGAATAATCGCTATTTTTGCATTAACAACTGCGGAAAAATGTAGATTATCACACTTTTCTGCACTTAAAAATGTAAACGCATGGAAATACGAAGAGACATCATAGACACCTTGAGGAGGTGGAAAGAAAAAACGGACAGGAAGCCCATTCTATTAAAAGGAGCAAGACAGATAGGCAAGACATGGGCAATGGAAGCGTTTGGCAAGGAGGAGTTTGACTATTGTGCCAAGTTCGATTTTGACCGTCAGCCAGAGTTAAGGTCTGTCTTTCAAACTTCTAAAAGTCCGGAGAGAATCCTGAAAGAGCTTTCGCTGTATACGGAGGTTCCCATTGTGGCAGGTAAGACGCTGATAATCTTCGATGAGATTCAGGAGTGCGAGGAGGCATTGAACAGCCTAAAATACTTCTATGAAGATGCGCCAGCGTACCATGTCATTGCCGCTGGCAGTTTGCTTGGCGTAGCGGTGAAGAGGCGCAGCATGACGGTGCCGGTGGGCAAGGTGAGTATCATGCGTATGTACCCCATCACGTTCCGAGAGTTCCTGCGTGCTGCCGATGAGAAAACGTTTAGCTATGTGGAAAATCTGCATGAGGCCAGTCACCTGCCTGAAATTGTACTCAACAAGTTGAAAACGGAGTACAGGCGTTACCTCGTGTGCGGCGGCATGCCCGAAGCAGTTATCAGCCTTCTTGGCAACAAAGGCATGGAGGCTGTGGAGAAGGTGCAGCAAGACATTCTTGACCTCTACGAACTTGACTTTGCCAAGTACGCTACGCCGAGGGAGATTCCACGCATCCATGCCATCTGGCGCTCGCTGCCCTCGCAACTTGCCAAGGAGAACCGAAAGTTCATCTTCAAGATAGTAAAACCAGGCGCAAGGTCAAAGGACTATGAAGACGCACTGCTTTGGCTGGAGGATGCTGGAATGATTTACAGGGTGTTCAACATGACCAAGCCCGGACTTCCTATTTCAGCCTACGCAGATCCATCGGCTTTCAAGATATATGCTTGTGATTGCGGGTTGCTTCGCCGACTGGCACGGCTTCCTGCCACTGTCATCCTGAATGCCAATGCCAACTATACGGAATTTAAAGGCAGCATGGCGGAGAACGCCATCTTGCAGTCGCTCATGCCGTTGTTGAATGACGACATTCCGTACTACTGGTCGCCCGACAGTCGTGCGGAGATAGAATTCGTTATCCAGTGGGGTGAGCGTATCATACCGATAGAGGTAAAGGCAGAAAATTGTGTGAGTGGCAAAAGCCTGTCTGTCTATAACGAGCGATACCACCCACAGGATCGTATCCGTTTCTCTTTCCTCAATCTACAATACAATGAGGGATTGCTCAGTTGTCCTTCACCCTTAGCAGATTGGTTTTATAGGCTTTTGCCAAATGAACAAGAAACTGGGGGTTGCCCCACTATTGAGAGATAATGATGGCAAAGTGGTGACGAGCGAAGTGGTGATTGTACCCGACGCTACTGGTATTGCCCATCCTACAACCGATGCATCTACCCAAAAGGACGGCGTTTATACCCTCGACGGGGTGTACCTCGGCACCAACGTGGAGAGCTTGCCGCGAGGCGTGTACATCGTTGGTGGCAAGAAGATGATTAAGAATTAAGGCTGATAACAAAAGAAAAGAGGGTGTATCATACGCACAAGTTATGATACACCCTTCTTTTTGTATTATCTTTTTGGCTTAGATGATAAGCTTGAAAGCTATCAAAGCCAATTTATAGAACCAGCCTTAATCGGTGCTGTGGCAGCGATGCTTATATCTCCCAACCAATGGCACTGGCTCCCAACACGGCGGCCGATGAACCATCAAGCCCGCTAATCAAGAACTTGGCCTTGTCTTTAAATATCTTCAGTACACACTTGTCGTAGCTTTCCTTCAACGGCTTCATCAGCAAATCGCCAGCCTTGGTCAAACCACCGAAGAAGATAAATGCCTCGGGAGAAGAGAAAGCGGCAAAGTTGGCGCAAGCCTCACCGAGCATTTCGCCCGTCATTTGATAAACGTGCTGCGACAGCTTGTCACCCTTACCTGCGGCAATGCTCACATCCAGTGACGTGATGTCTTCAGGAATCATGTCGCGCAAGATAGAGGGTTCTTCGGTTGTTTCGAGCAATTCGCGCGCCGTGCGGGCAACACCGGTGGCAGAGCAATAAGCCTCCAAGCAGCCGAAGCGACCGCAACCACACGAACGTCCGTTCTCACGACGCACCACAACGTGTCCCAGCTCGCCAGCGAACCCATCGCTGCCATACACCAACTGGCCATTCACAACGATGCCCGAGCCGACACCTGTGCCGAGAGTAATGACGATGAAATTCTTCATGCCGCGCGCCACGCCATAGGTCATCTCACCGATAGCTGCCGCATTGGCATCGTTGGTGAGGGCCACGGGGATGCCCAACTTATCAGAGAACAGCTTGGCCAAAGGCACAATGCCGTCGTGTCCCCAGCTGAGGTTGGGTGCGAACTCGATGGTTCCGTTATAGAAGTTGCCGTTGGGTGCACCGATACCCATGGCTTTAATCTTGTCGATGCCGCCCACTTGGTCGATGATCAACTGCAAAGCCTCTATGGAAGCGTCTACATAGTCGTCTACGTTTTCGTATCCTTGTGTCTTGATGGATGTGGTGGCCTTGATGTCACCACGGCTGTCAACGATGCCGAAGACTGAGTTGGTTCCACCTAAGTCTAAACCGATTACATACGGTTTCAATTCAGAAACTGCTTTCATGTGATGTTTTTGTTTTTATTTTAAGTTAGTATAGAAATCGTTTACTACCTCCCTTTGCGGGCGTGGATGCGTGTCAATCATCGGCTGCATCAGCGTTGCACCCTTCGGCTTGCATGAGGTACGCCATGCCTTTCCACATGCAGATGAACCCTACCGGGAAGACCCAACGAGGGGTTCTGACACGTTTCGCAAAGGTATTAAAAAACTTGTATAACACAAACTTTAGCATCATAAATTTGTGCATCTCGCATTATTTTCGCAATTTTGCATACGCTATGCCGTTTGAGTTTCACATCGATATCATCGACCAGATTTGGAAGGGCATCATCATCGGAGTGATTGCTTCGGGACTGATGGGTCCCGTGGGGGTGTTGTGCGTTCAGCGAACGTTGAACAAGGGGCGCTGGTATGGCATGGTGACAGGTGTGGGCGCCGCTTTTTCAGATATCATCTACGCCCTGCTCACGGGTTTGGGTATGAGTTTTATGATGGATTTGATTACCAACCCCAAGAATCTTTTCGTATTACAGATATCGGGCAGTATTCTGCTGTTGCTGTTTGGCATTTACAGTTTTCGTAACAACCCCACAAAGCACATGCACGTTAGCGGCAAAACGAAGGGTACATACTTGTACAATGGCATCACGGCTTTCTGGATCACGTTTTTAAATCCACTCATCATCCTGCTGTTTATCGCCATGTATGCGCAGTTCAAGTTTGTCGTCCCCGACCATCCTGTCGAGATGGTGAGCGGCTACTTAGGCATTTTTGGCGGTGCACTGCTGTGGTGGTACGGTCTGACATGGGTTATCGATAAGGTGCGTGGCAAGTTTGACGACAACGGCATCGTGATTATCAACAAGATAATTGGGAGCATCGTCATCGTGTGTTCCATCATCATCCTCATCGGAACGGTGTTCAACCTTTACACCTTCCACTATTAGCCAGTTATTGTCAAACCGCTGACTGGCACGGCAAGCCGATGCCGTTTCGCTTGGAAACGCCGAAGCACCCCATCGAATATTCAACCTCATAATACAACATCAAACGTGTATATCTCACAACAACTACGCAAAAAGAGCATCGCCGAATACATATTATATATGTGGCAGGTAGAAGACATCATCCGCGTGTACGATTGCTCGCTGTCGCGCATCCGCCGCGAATACATCAGTCAGTTCGACTACACGGACGAACAAAAGGAAGAAATGGTTGACTGGTACGGCAACCTCATTCGCATGATGAACGAGGAAGGCAAACGACAGGGCGGACATCTGCAAATCAACCAGGTCATCGTCACCGACCTCATTGACCTGCACCGCAGATTGCTGCAAAGTACCAAGTTTCCCTTCTACTCGGCACAGTACTACAAGGTGCTGCCGTTCATCGTGGAACTGAGGCGTAAAGGCGAACATGAGGAAGACGAGATACAGGTTTGCCTCAACGCCTTGTACGGCGTGATGCTGCTGCGGTTGCAACAGAAGGAGATATCACCCGACACCACACATGCCATCCAGGAGATTACTACCTTCATCGGCATGCTGTCTGATTATTATATTAAGGATCGCAACGAAGGACTTCAATTTGAGGAGGATTAAAACTATGAACATACTCATCACAGGCTGTAACGGCCAACTGGGAAACGAAATGCAGGTGCTGCAGAAGGATTATCCGGAGCACCACTGGTTTAACACCGACGTCAACGAACTGGACATCACAGACAGCGACGCCATCAACAGGTTCGTGGAAGAACACGAAATCGATGGCATCGTGAACTGCGCTGCCTACACGGCCGTGGACAAGGCGGAGAGCAACAAGCGATTGGCAACGGCTCTCAATGCCGAGGCGCCTACTTACTTGGCTGTTGCCATGGCTAAGCGTGACGGATGGATGGTGCAAATCAGCACCGACTATGTATTTGATGGCACGCATCACACGCCCTACACCGAGACCGACACACCCTGCCCCAACAGTGTGTATGGCGCCACCAAGCTGGCTGGTGAGGTAGCTGTAGCGAAGACATGTCCAAAACATGTCATCATCCGCACGGCTTGGCTCTACTCTACTTTCGGCAACAACTTCGTCAAGACGATGTTGCGACTGGGCCAAGAGAAACAGCAGTTGGGCGTAATCTTCGACCAGATAGGCACACCCACCTACGCCCACGACCTGGCATTGGCCATCATGACCATCATCAACAAGGGCATCGTGCCGGGCATCTACCACTTTTCCAACGAAGGAGTTACCAGCTGGTACGACTTCACCAAGGCTATTCATCGCATTGCGGGCATCACCACTTGCCACGTCAAGCCGCTGCACACCGCTGAATATCCCACACCGGCTCAACGACCAGCCTACAGCGTGTTGGACAAGACAAAAATCAAGGAAACCTTTGGCATCGAAATCCCTCATTGGGAAGAGAGTCTCACGAAGTGCATGCATACGAAATAACGATTTATGAACGAAATACAACGCAGGCGAACCTTCGCCATCATCTCACACCCCGACGCAGGTAAAACCACCCTTACCGAGAAGTTCTTGCTCTTCGGTGGACAGATTCAAGTGGCCGGAGCGGTTAAGAACAACAAAATTAAGAAAACGGCCACCAGCGACTGGATGGACATCGAGAAACAAAGAGGTATCTCGGTATCAACCTCGGTCATGGAGTTTGATTATGAGGGCTACAAGGTCAACATTCTCGACACGCCGGGCCACCAAGACTTTGCTGAGGACACTTACCGCACGCTCACGGCCGTCGATTCGGCGATCATCGTGGTCGACTCGGCCAAAGGTGTAGAGGCACAAACCCGAAAGTTGATGGAGGTGTGCCGCATGCGCAAGACGCCGGTGATTATTTTCATCAACAAGATGGATCGCGAGGGACGTGACCCATTCGACGTGCTGGACGAACTGGAGAAAGAACTCCAAATCAAGGTGCGCCCACTGAGTTGGCCCATCGGACAAGGAAGAAAGTTCAAGGGCGTGTACAACATCTACGAACAGCAGCTCAACCTCTTCACGCCCAACAAACAACGGGTGACCGAGAAGGTGGAGGTAGACATCCAAAGCGAAGAACTGGACAATCAGGTGGGCGAACAAGAGGCCGCCCAACTGCGTGATGACCTCGAATTGGTTGACGGCGTGTACCCCATTTTCGACAAGCAGACTTACCTATCGGCTGAGGTGGCACCAGTGTTTTTCGGCTCGGCACTCAACAACTTCGGTGTTCAGGAACTGCTCAACTGTTTTGTAGAGATTGCGCCAAGCCCCAAACCCACACAGGCAGAAGAACGCATCATCCGCCCCGAAGAACCCAAGTTCACGGGATTCATCTTCAAAATCACGGCCAACATCGACCCCAACCATCGCTCGTGCATCGCCTTCTGCAAGGTATGCTCGGGCAAATTTGTGCGCAACCAGCCTTATCTGCACGTGCGCAACGGCAAGACGGTGCGCTTCTCGTCGCCCACCCAGTTTATGGCGCAGCGCAAGAGCACCATCGAAGAAGCCTACCCCGGCGACATCGTGGGGCTGCCAGACAACGGCATCTTCAAGATTGGTGACACGCTGACCGAGGGCGAGGAGATTCACTTCAAGGGACTGCCGTCGTTCTCACCCGAGATGTTCAAGTACATCGAGAACGAAGACCCCATGAAATCAAAACAGCTCAACAAAGGCATCGAGCAGCTCATGGACGAGGGTGTGGCACAGTTGTTCATCAACCAGTTCAACCAACGCAAGATTATCGGCACAGTAGGACAACTGCAATTCGAGGTGATTGAATACCGTTTGCAAAACGAGTACAATGCCAAGTGCCGATGGGAACCGGTTCGACTGTACAAGGCTTGCTGGATAGAAGCTGACAACCACGAGGAGCTGGAAAACTTTAAGAAGCGCAAATACCAGTACATGGCCAAGGATCGACAAGGACGCGACGTGTTCCTGGCCGACTCAAGTTACATGCTGAGCATGGCGCAACAAGACTTCAAGCACATCAAATTCCACTTTACCAGCGAATTTTGATGGACGGGAATCTCCGTTCGCTCGCATAGGAGAAAGACATCTGGGGCACAGCTCTTTCATTTAGGGCAATGTTATAGAACAACGAATGAAGCGAATTTAGCGGAACACACACATTTTTTTCAACGAATTGAACCCGATCGAACCAATTCGAATGTTGTAAACAATGAAGGCTGGCGTCAACCCAATGGAAGTAAATTTATTATTTCTGTTCCGCTACAGATAAAGGAGTTGTTGTTTCATTCCCATCAAATGAGAATACCAAATGGTACTTTCCTTGCGAGGGTATTGTGAGATGCCCGATTTTAATAATGAGGTTGGCTTCAAGAAAATCCTCTTTGTTATCAGACAGGTCCAACGGTGCGGCAACGGGTCCGAATACAGGTTCTTCTTCTCCCTCCTTCTTAATGGTTATCTCCACGTCGTGCTCTCTGTTGTCTGGTTTCTCCAAAGCTATTTTTGCCACGAATGAGACATCAGTGATGTCCACAGGAAACTTTTGTGCATTTATGGAAGAGAATGCTCCAACTATCGTCAATCTGTCTCTGTATGTCTGTGCGAAATCGCATAAAGTTAATATTTCAACTTTCATTTTTACTTTTCAGTTATGCTGTTTGGCGAGTACCCCAAGAGCTTGTTAAATACCGCAACGTTATATTTCAATTTACCAATCGTTCTCTTTTTCGTGTCAACGAGACATGCTCCGTGCCGTCCGCTTTGTCCTTCCTTGACCGTGAACGTGACAGGTCGGAAGGTGTCGATGTACATTTGTATGGCATCTCCCACGAGACAGTCACCGAGTTGCATCCCCACCTTTTTCTCCAGACGCAAGTGCAAGTCATCTTCAGACAGGTCCACGCACTGGGTTATCTCTACGCTGCAATTTCTGTCTAATTCGTACATGACCATGTTCTTTTTCGTTATAGGGTCTTTCTGTAACCTTTTAAACTCATATTTGCGTGTCATCACATGGCATTTCTTCCCCTCCACAAGATCCCCCGGGGTAATATACTTTGTCATTTGGCTTCAATTTCCTTTATCGTGGATTCCGGATTAAAAGAGAAGAGGGCAGCGAAGTCATCAAGATCTTTTACATCTTTTATCTGCTTGGCAGCCTCGCACGCCAGCATCAAATCTTCCCGGGACGGTGTTCCGTCAGCCGTGATGACATAATCATCTTCATTCTCTTCAATCGCCTTGTCAAACTCTTCTTCGGTAACCTCACCTTGAAAGAGTTCCACCAGTTTTTTGAAATAATTGCGTTCCCGTGTTCTGTTATTCACTGCCTTGATGAGCAGTTCAGAGAGTCTGTCAACATGAACGATTCGCGTAACAATTCCTTGTAAGGTTGACGTTGGCACGACGGCTTCAAACCGTGAGGGGGTGTCACGCTTTTGAACTACAATATGCCATTGGCTACTGTTATAGTTTGGTATGTTGGAATGATTGATTGCCATGTGTGTAATTGTTTGTTGATAAGACGTTATGGTGCAAATATAGAAATAATCAGCTTAAGGGACAAATATTTCGTTGTCTTTTTTACAATCATATTGATAGTAAAAAACGTGTCACGCAAGAAGAAACAAAGCGCACGCTTTCCATGGTGGGGAAGCATGCACTTGCTGTAAGGTTGCCGTAGGCGTCGGGCGGCTTTTTGTCTTAATTGGTCAAACAGATAACCACGCCTAAATGCTTTCCGCGGCTCTTCGTATGCGGTTGCTCAGGTCGAAGAGCGATCTGCGTAGCTGTTCCAACTCCTCCTCGTTGAAACCGCCCTTGCCACCATTGCCGTCGATACCGTTCAACTTGTGATAGAACCATGAGGACGATTTGTGGAAGTATTTGTTGGCAAAGTCCATCCAAGACACCGAGAGGTTGATGTCTGCCAGACGCTGCTTCATATCACTTACCACTTCCTGCTTTTTGATAACTGTTTCCATTTCGTGTTTCATTTCCGTTGTTTTTATTAAGACAACGCAAAGGTAATACATTATTTTGTACTTTACAAGTATTTACTACTTTATTTTGTAGTAGCCGCACGGATTTTTCATTCAAGGGCAATGTTGTTTTTTAACAACGAATTGAACTAATCAATATGATTGTTTTTGACAATAAACGGCCTATTAAATGTAAGAGCCGTGTATAAGAGCTGAGAAATGTTAACCTACCACATTGATTTCTCAGCCCCTATTCTTGCCGTTTGAAATATTATTCGTACATTTGCATCATCGCACTCGCCAACAATGGTTTGGCGAGACATACATTGAAAAAACAAAACCACTAACCATAGCATCCAGGCTGATGCCTACCCTGCCAGTGAGTTTCTCACCAGATGGGCAGCCCGTGGTGCTCAATTCAAACATTGATATTATGTTAGGAACACCGGAAATTGTACTCATCGTACTTGTTGTTCTTCTCCTGTTTGGAGGAAAGAAAATCCCTGAGCTGATGAAAGGCTTGGGCAAAGGAGTGAAAAGTTTCAAAGATGGCGTGAACGGCATTGAGAAAGACCTCGATCCAGACCAACAAACCAACGACACAGAGACGAAGAAATAAGACTAGGGCAGTCCTTCTCACACTCCCCTATCCCACCACATTAGGAAGGGATTGACACACCACCCCATGGAGGGTTTCATGATGGAAGAAGATTTAGAACTCACCTTCTGGGAACATTTGGACGTGCTTCGCGGCACGCTCATACGCATTATTGCCGTAGCCCTCATCTGTGGCATCGCGGCATTCATGTTCAAGGAAGAGCTTTTTAACATTGTACTGGCACCAAAGGACAGCCAGTTCGTGACGTATCGCCTGCTGGGCGTAGAGCCGTTCAACATCCAACTGGTGAACATCGGGCTCACCGAGCAGTTCATGATACACATGAAGACGGCGCTCTGCTTCGGAGTCTTGTGCGCCTCACCTTACATCTTGTACGTGTTGTACAAGTTCATCTCACCCGCTCTGTACCAGCGCGAACAACGCTATGCCCTCAAGATTGTGGGCAGTGGGTACGTCATGTTCATCATTGGCATTCTCATCAATTATTATCTCATCTTTCCCCTCACGGTTCGCTTTTTAGGTACCTACCAGGTCAGCAATGAAGTGCAAACCATGCTGTCGCTGCAGTCGTACATGGATACGATGCTCATGATGAGCTTGGTGTTTGGCATTGTGTTTGAGATTCCCGTTATCAGCTGGCTGCTGGCCATCTTCGGATTGCTGCGGGCCGAATGGATGTCTAAATACCGCCGACACGCCATTGTCGCCATTCTCATCCTCGCGGCCATCGTCACACCCACGGCCGACGTGTTCACCTTGCTCATCGTCTCTCTGCCTATTTGGATGCTGTACGAAGTGAGTATCGTGATTGTGAGGATGACCAATATAGGCGATTCCAACCAACTCGAAGAGGCTGTCTCCTCAACAGAAGAAGATGCGTGACACCAGCTGAATCCAAATGCTGGCGTGCATCATGCGCGATGCATCATCAATTATATTCCACTGCTGACAGTTGGCCACCTCCGGTCAATCACAGTCCTCAGTGGATTTTTTTGTTCATCATTCAGAGAAACCCAGGACTATCAAGGTTCCTCGACGCACTGCCTCGTCAGACATTTTTAAGGAATTGTTTTCCGTGGCACAACAGGCAGATGATTCCGATTGTGCATCTTGTCCATCCCAACCTGGGGGGACATCATTTTCTACAACCCTGAACTTCACATCCTTTCCATCAAACGGCATGCCGTACGTTTTTTCGCTCGACCGTTGGTAAGCCGGACGCGGATCAAGAGAGAGCACCTCTTTCAAAGTGCGCAACTTGTCAGGCGTAAACTGATGCGCCACCTCATCGGGAATCACCACCTCCAACCGCTGAATCTTCGACAAATCGGTAAACCCGCTTCGGGCTTCCGGATGACAGTCGGCATAAGGCACGTAGGGTTTGATGTCGTAGATGGGCGTCCCATCCATCAAGTCGGCCCCCAACACATGCAACACAGGTCCCTGCGGGGTGTTCCACTCCACACGCTCCAGCAAGACAGATGACAAACCGATGGGGTTTGGGCGGAAGGGTGAACGACTGGCAAACACGCCTACCTTCTGGTTTCCGCCCAACACGGGCGGGCGCACCAACAGACTGTCCGACTGATGTGGATTGGCGTTGAACAGCCAAATGAGCCACAGATAGTCAAAACCCTCGATGCCGCGCAAGGCATCAGCTTGGCGATAAGGAGGCTCAAAGACAAGCGTGCCGTGCAAACCAGCTGCCAGTCCGCTCTGTTTGGGAATGCCAAACTTGGACGTAAATGGTGAGTGAAAATAAGCAATGGGATGAAAAGACACGTCACAGTCGGCCACCGGCTCCCCGACAGGTGCCGAATCGGCAGCACCGATATCGCCGCATGATTCCTGCAAGGATTCGTCTAATCGTTGATGATGATTGGTCATGTTTTCAGCTTAATTCTTCGTTCGGTATTGTCTTGCCCATGCCATTCACAGCCAACAATGCCGTGGTGTCCCAATTCAAAAGCGTGTTGTAAAAATAAAGAATCTCATCACCCATCAGCCTATCAATATACTATGAAATGTATTGTAACTTACTATTTTATGCGCAAAAATAAGCATTCAACCATACGAAACCAAGAAAAACGTATGAAATATCTGTAACAAACCTAAAAATGATACTTTTTTTTCCAACAATTAGTCTTCACCAAACCGATTGTGCCACTCCCCATGTAATGCCCCGATTCGCCTCTCTGTAAAAGCAACAAATCAATGATGCATCAGCCAAAAGCAAAGCCAACCGTGGCGGGTTGGCTTTGCATTATTTCAGGGCGGTTTTTAAATCTGCTTTGTTGTAGCACCGCCCTTCAGAGAATCCTCGAGCAACTGAGAATAGCCACGATGGCTGCCAGAAGCAAAAGTACGTTCGTCACGAGGCGCAGTCGTACGTTCCATTGTTCGATACGCCCAGTCCAACGGTCCTCCCGTGATGCTCTTCAATTTTCGTTGTAAGGCAGTTTGTCTTGCGAGTTGAGCATGCCCAGGATGGCGGTGGCGATGGTGATGATGAGCTTGAATATAAGTTTCCAATTGATGCGTTTCATAGTGATTATTTTTTTCTAAAAACTCCTCCCCACCACTGGGGCGGGGAGGATGGAAGATTTAAGGTTTCGGATTGGGATCTACGTTTTCCTCCGCCTTTCCTTCGGCGGTTTTCTTCGTGTCCACGGGGTTCTTGGGAGCCTCCTGAACCTTGAGACCGTCGAGGAACTTGCGGTTGCGCTTCTTGCCCTTGCCGCCGCCACCCGTCATCTCAGGAAGGAAGTTCACGCGATAGTTCACCACGTTGCTGGTCACGTTAAAATCGGCTGCCTTGTCGGCAGGCTTAGTTCTTAGTCCTATTTTAAACGAACCAAATCCGTTAAGTTTCACCACGCGACTCTGTTGCAATTCGTCTTGCATCACCTCTACCAACTCGGCCAGTACAGCCACCACGTCACTGCGTTTCACGGTACAGTTGCGCTGAATGCGTTCGGCCAGAGCGTCGGTTTCGATCACTTGTGGATGAATGGCGCGGGCATACCACTTGCCTTTGGTTGAAGAGGTAACTCTCTTGTCTTGATACAGTTTATACATTACTGCCATAATAATTTGTGTGTTTTAAATGATTGATTATTAATTCTCGGCTGTGTGTTTTTCATGGTACACGGTTTCCTGTTCGATGCCGGCTTATCGTCTGGGTTACCGCTTCCTGGATTGGTTGTCTGCCGAATCAGTCTCTCTGACTGACGATGCAAAGGTACAATAGAATAAAGGTGAAAACAAGAAACATCAATAGGCAAGTAAGGAGCAAAATGAAGAAGGTGGAATTTTCCTGATTTCATCACACTATCATTAAAGGTATACGCGAGTTCGGGATAAGAAAATCTTTAGAAAAGTTCCAATTGCCTTGATTTCTCTATGTGTACCGGCAGGGCTTCCGGCTTATTGTCAAAGAAACAACAGGCTGTAAGAGCAGAACACAAGTTCATGATGAAATTATAC
>CABTXD010000063.1:0-13633 GCA_902488665.1 uncultured Prevotella sp.
AGGGTTCCACCTCTTCCCATTCCGAACAGAGAAGTTAAGCCTGCTTGCGCCGATGGTACTGCAATGCAATGCGGGAGAGTAGGTAGCCGCCTTTTTTCAAACTAAGAGCCTTCAAGACTAAAATTGTCTTGGAGGCTTTTTTTGATATTAGGCCATTTAGGCCAATTGGGCCAATAAGGCTAATTGGGCTAATTGGGCTTATTAGGCTAATATGGCTTATTAGGCTAATTGGCCTAATGATACCATACAATATTTACTTGGTTCGTCCGTTGTAACACTATGCAATGGACAGACCGAATTAGGCAGGTAAAGCTTCTTCTCGTTGTGGCCGCTATACTCATAGCGGTGGTGTCGCTCGTGGTTTCTCATTACCTCATCAGGGATCTTGAGAACGAAGAGCGCAACAAGATGGAAGTATGGGCTGAAGCCATGCGCACACTCAACCAGGCGGATGAGAACACGGACCTGAATCTGGTGTTGAAGGTGCTCAACGAGAACCATACCATTCCGGTCATCGTCATGGATCCTGCAGGTGAAGTGCAGACCTATCGCAACATCAGCCTTGACAACCGTTCGGGATCCGACAGTACGGCTTATCTCCAGGGCCTGGGCAATCGCCAAAAAGCGGCAAACCACTATATTCGTATTTCTTTGAACGACCAGGTGAAAGACGACTACATCGACGTTTGCTACGACGACTCGTTGATGCTCAAGCGATTAGCCTCTTATCCCTACGTGCAGTTGGGCGTGGTGCTCATCTTTGCCGTGGTGGTGATTTTTGCTTTGCTCACCTCTAAACGTGCTGAGCAAAACAAGGTTTGGGTGGGACTGTCGAAAGAAACGGCTCACCAATTGGGCACCCCCATCTCCAGTTTGATGGCTTGGACGGAAATCTTGAAGGAGAATTATCCTGACGATGTCTTGATTCCCGAAATGGATCAGGACGTGAAGCGACTGCAATTAATTGCCGACCGGTTCTCAAAAATCGGTTCGATGCCCGAATTGGAGCCATACAGCCTGCGTGAGGTGGTGCGGCATGTGACATCCTACATGAATCGCCGCACGTCGCAGGGCATCCAAATCGTAACCCAGTTGCCCGAAAACGCAGACGAACTCATGGTGCGCATGAACCCTTCGCTATTTGAGTGGGTTATCGAGAATTTGTGTAAAAATGCCGTTGATGCCATGGGGGGAGAGCACGGCCGAATCACCATCCGTGTGCAAGACACCGTTGGGAAGATCGTTGTAGAGGTGTCTGATACAGGGAAGGGCATCAGGAAAAAAGATATTAGAAATATTTTTCGTCCCGGCTTTACCACCAAGAAACGTGGTTGGGGACTGGGACTTTCGCTGGCCAAACGCATCATAGAAGAGTACCATCGGGGTAAAATATGGGTCAGCAACTCGGAGGTGAACAAGGGGACAACTTTCAGGATTGAGCTGAAGAAATGATTTTTTTATGTGTAACTTGTCCACATGTCGGAAAATATTTGTAACTTTGCACTCCAAAGTATAATTATGCGCGATTTAAAGCCGTTTAAGATTGACTTGAAAGCTTTGACCGATCAGGTTGCGACCTATGAGTTCAAGCTTGACGATGCGTATTTTGAAGCCATCGAGGCTCCCGACATCCAAAAAGGCAATCTTTCTGTCGCACTGTCCATACGCAGGATGGCCGGCAGTTTTGAGCTCACGTTCCATATTCAGGGGTTTGTCATCGTGACCTGTGACTTGTGTCTTGATGAAATGCAACAACACATCGATACGGAAAATAAGCTTGTGGCGAAATTTGGCGAAGAATACTCAGACGATGATGACCTGATTGTGGTGCCTGAGCGCGAAGGCGTGCTCGACATCTCGTGGTTTATCTATGAATTTATAGACCTCAGCGTCCCCATCAAGCATGTGCATGCACCTGGAAAATGCAATGCTGCGATGACGAAAAAGCTGCAAGAGCTTTCGGCTACCCGAAGTAGTTTGGAGGACGGTGAAGAGCCTGTGAATCCGCGCTGGGCTGAATTAGAAAAATTAAAAACAATAATTAAAGATTAAAAGAAAATGGCACATCCTAAAAGAAGACAGTCGAAGACTCGTACACTGAAAAGAAGAACCCACGATAAGGCTGTAGCTCCTACATTGGCAGTTTGCCCTAACTGTGGCGCATACTATGTTTACCACACTGTTTGTCCTACTTGTGGATATTACAGAGGTAAAGTTGCGATTGAAAAGGAAGTAGCTGAATAATGGGAAGAATCAACGCGATTATTACCGGCGTTGGGGGATACGTTCCTGACTATGTCCTCGATAATGAGGAACTCTCACGAATGGTTGACACCAGCGACGAATGGATTACTACTCGTGTTGGTATCAAAGAACGCCGCATCCTGAAGGAAGAAGGCCTCGGAACCAGTTACTTGGCGCGTAAGGCTGCCAAGCAGTTGATTCAGAAAACTGGGGTAAATCCCGACACCATCGACGCGCTCATCGTTGCAACGACAACGCCCGATTACAAATTCCCTTCCACGGCATCTATCGTGTTGGGTAAGCTGGGACTGAAAAACGCTTTCGCCTATGATTTGGAAGCAGCTTGTTGCGGTTTCATGTATGCGCTGAGCACGGCCTGTAGCTTCGTGGAGAGTGGGCGTTGCAAGAAGGTGATAGTTATCGGAGCGGACAAGATGTCATCGCTCGTCGATTACCAAGATCGACAGACTTGCGTTCTCTTTGGAGATGGCGCAGCTGCCGTTTTGGTAGAAGCATCCGAGGACGGAGAGTTGGGCATGCAGGACATGTTCTTCCGCACCGATGGTAAAGGACTTCCGTTCTTGCACATGAAGGCTGGTGGCAGTGTTTGTCCTGCCTCACACTTCACGGTAGACCATCATCTGCACTACCTCTATCAAGAGGGACGTTCGGTGTTTCGTTATGCGGTGACCGACATGAGCAATGACGTGGTGGAAATCATGAAGCGTAATGACCTTTCGGCAGCTGATGTGGATTGGGTGGTACCTCACGAGGCCAACTTGCGCATCATAGAGGCCGTGGCCAAACGCGCTGAGCTCCCGATGGACAAGGTGGCAATCAACATTCAGCATTATGGCAATACCAGTGCCGCAACCATTCCGTTGGCTCTTTGGGACTATGAAAGCAAACTGAAGAAGGGTGACAACATCATCTTCACCGCTTTCGGAGCCGGATTCGTACACGGAGCTTCATTCTTCAAGTGGGCTTACGATGGCGCTGACGCCGTGACGAGAAAATAACGAATTGTGAAATTCCAGAATAAGAAAGCGCATCCTTTCAACGTAAAGAATGCGCTTTTTTCTTCTCAAACAAGTAGCAGCTTATGCACAAGGCAGGTTTTGTAAACATTGTGGGCAACCCAAACGTGGGCAAGTCGACGCTGATGAACCAGTTGGTGGGCGAGCGCATCTCCATTGCGACGTTCAAGGCCCAAACCACCCGGCATCGCATCATGGGCATCGTGAATACCGACGACATGCAGATTGTGTTCTCTGACACTCCGGGCGTGTTGAAACCCAATTACAAGATGCAGGAGTACATGCTGGCTTTCTCTGAATCGGCCCTGGCCGACGCTGACATCCTGTTGTATGTAACCGATGTGGTGGAAGATCCGGAGAAGAATGCCGACTTTCTTGAAAAGGTGAGGGCGATGACCATTCCGGTTATCTTGGTCATCAACAAGATTGACGCGAGCACCCAAAAGACCGTAGGCCAACTGGTGGAGAAGTGGCATGCGCTGCTGCCCAATGCAGAGATTCTTCCCATTTCGGCTGCCAATAAGTTTGGCGTGGACATGCTACTCAAACGCATTCAGGAGCTCTTGCCCGACAGTCCTCCTTATTTCGACAAGGACCAACTGACGGATAAGCCCGCCAAATTCTTTGTCAGCGAGATCATCCGCGAAAAGATTTTGCTGTATTACGACAAGGAGATACCTTATTCGGTGGAGGTGAGGGTAGAGCAATTCAAGGAGTCGGCCAAGCAAATCAACATCAACGCGGTAATCTATGTGGAGCGCGAGTCGCAGAAAGGCATCATCATCGGTCATCAGGGCGTGGCGCTGAAGAAGGTAAGCACCGAGGCGCGCAAGACCCTGGAGAAGTTTTTTGACAAGAAGGTGTACCTCGAAACCTTTGTCAAGGTGGATAAAGACTGGCGCAGCTCGCAGAAAGAACTTAGTAGTTTCGGGTATAATCCCGAGTGAAGTAAGCCTCCCCCAACCCCTCCGAAGGAGGGGAGCAGGCTATTGAGGAGAACGATGTGACACTCTCCCCTCCTTCGGAGGGGCCGGGGGAGGCTTTAATATAACTCACTATGACACACTCCCCTCCTTCGGAGGGGTTGGGGGAGGCTTTTATTTTTCAATATGGCAAAATTAGTAGCAATCGTTGGACGTCCCAATGTAGGTAAGTCCACATTATTTAACCGTTTAACACAGTCGCGCAAGGCGATTGTAAGTGATACTGCCGGCACCACCCGCGACCGCCAGTATGGAAAATGTAGTTGGAACGGACGTGAGTTCTCCGTGGTGGATACCGGAGGCTGGGTGGTCAACTCGGATGATGTCTTTGAAGATGCTATCCGCAGACAGGTTATCGTGGCTACCGAAGAGGCCGACCTGGTGCTCTTCATGGTGGATGTGAAAAACGGATTGACCGACTGGGATGCCGATGTGGCGCAGATTTTACGTCGAACAAAGCTGCCCGTCATTCTGGTGGGTAACAAGGTAGACAACAGTGCTGAGTATTATACGGCGGCCGAGTTTTATCGGTTGGGTCTGGGTGACCCCCAGTGCATCAGTGCAGCCACGGGTGGTGGTACGGGTGATTTGCTGGATTTGGTGCTGGAAAAGCTCCCGGCTGATGACAAGGAAGCGCTGGAAGAAGACATCCCTCGTTTTGCCGTCGTGGGCCGACCCAATGCTGGCAAGAGCAGTCTTATCAATGCCTTCATCGGTGAGGACCGCCACATCGTGACCGAAATAGCCGGTACCACGCGTGACAGCATCTACACGAGGTTTGACAAGTTTGGGTTTGATTTCTACCTGGTCGACACAGCCGGCATTCGTAGAAAGAATAAAGTCTCAGAAGATCTTGAGTTCTATTCGGTGATGCGTAGCATCCGCAGCATTGAGAATAGTGACGTGTGCATCCTCATGATTGATGCCACACGAGGCATCGAGTCGCAGGACATGAACATCTTCCAACTCATTCAGAAGAACCATAAGTCGTTGGTAGTGGTGGTCAACAAGTGGGACTTGGTGGAGGATAAAGATCACAAGGTCATCAAGACCTTCGAGAACGCCATCCGTGAGCGCATGGCTCCATTCGCAGACTTCCCCATCATCTTCGCTTCTGCCCTCACCAAGCAGCGCATCTTCAAGGTCCTGGAAACGGCCAAGCAGGTGTATCTCAACCGTAAGTTGCGCATCGGAACCTCCAAGCTCAACGAGGTGATGCTTCCCATTATCGAGGAAACGCCGCCGCCATCCATCAAGGGAAAGTACATCAAGATAAAATATTGCACGCAGTTGCCCAACACACAGATTCCTTCGTTTGTGTTCTATGCCAATCTGCCTCAGTATGTCAAGGAGAACTATCGTCGTTTTCTGGAGAACAAGATTCGCGAGAACTGGACGTTGACGGGCTGTCCCATCAACGTGTTCATCCGGCAGAAGTAATTTTTTGACGGGAGCTTCTTTTCTCGGGAGTAATTGGGAGTAAATAAGGAGTTAACTGGAGTTAATGGACGAATGTTTTTTATCGGGAGTAATTGGGAGTAAATAAGGAGTAAACTGGAGTTAATGGACAAATGCTTTTTAGTGGGAGTAATTGAGAGTAAATAAGGAGTTAACTGGAGTTAATGGACTAATGTCCGCTAACTCCCCTCGTAACTCCAGTTACCTCCCGCTAACTCCCTGTTAGATGATTATCTCCCGCTAACTACTTGTAAAGAATAGCAGTAAAATGAAAAAACTTCTCTATCTGTTTGTCGCTATGGTGATTGTCGCTTGTACATCTTCTCTTGATGAAGGTGAGGTGGCCGCACGCGCAGCCAAGGAATACTACGGATATTTGCTTCAAGGCAACATTGCCTCGTTCGTGGATGGGCACTATCGTCCCGACAGTATTCCAGACACCTATCGGGAACAGCTCATCGCCAATACCAAGATGTATGTGAACCAGCAGAACGAAGAGCATCGCGGCATCAAGGACATTCGTATCGTAGATACCAAGACCGACATGCAGAAACATGCTGCCAATGTGTTTCTGGTGCTTAGCTTCGGTGACAGCACCAGTGAAGAAATTGTGGTTCCGATGGTGGAGAGTGGTGGCGTGTGGTACCTTAGATAAACAACAACCTTATTCTTCTCTTGCCCTTCGTTCCTCGTCAATGAGTTGGAAATCTTTTTTGCGGAGGATGAAGTTGCTACCTAAGTATTTTTCTCGTACAATCTTGTTGGCGGCCAGTTCCTCCGGTGTGCCGTGGAACAGAATTTTTCCCTCGAACAGCAGATAGGCGCGGTCGGTGATGGTCAGCGTTTCCTGAACATTGTGGTCGGTGATGAGGATGCCGATGTTGCGGTATTTCAGTCGCCATACAATGTGCTGGATGTCCTCCACGGCGATGGGGTCGACGCCGGCAAATGGCTCGTCGAGCATGGTGAACTTCGGGTCGATGGCCAGGCAACGGGCAATCTCCGTGCGTCGGCGCTCACCTCCCGACAGTTGGTCACCCTTGTTCTTGCGCACTTTGTTCAGTCTGAACTCGTTAATTAGGCTCTCCAACTTGTCCAACTGTTCCTGGCGGGACAGCTTGGTCATCTCCAGAACCGACAGAATATTGTCCTCCACGCTCATTTTCCTGAACACGCTGGCCTCCTGCGGCAGGTACCCAATGCCAGCTTGTGCGCGCTTGTAGACGGGATATTCGGTAATCTCCTCTTCATTGAGGTACACATGTCCCTCGTTGGGAATCACCAGTCCTGTGGTCATGTAGAACGACGTAGTCTTTCCCGCACCATTGGGTCCCAACAAACCTACAATCTCTCCTTGGCGCACATTGTAGCTCACCTTGTTGGCAACCGTACGTTTGCCATATCGTTTTACCAGTCCTTCTGTACGCAGTACCAAGCTTTCGCTCTCCTGTTGTGGCACTTCCGTTTCTCTTTGCTCGTTCATGAATGCTGAATCTTGATTTTTACTCACTTTGTTAAGGCGCAGCCTATCTTTTGCAAAGATAGAAAAATTTATCAGAATAGAAAGGGAGTGCGCGTTGGTTTGTTGTCAGTTTTTGAAAAAGGGGTCAGCAAACAGCAAGGGGTATTCGCTGTCTGTCAGGCCAGTGAATACCCCTGGTAGGTTATGATGTCAGGCGGAAGACCTAGAAGTTGGCCGCATTTTGGGTGTTGACGTAATCTTCAAGTCGTTGAAAAATGAGAGGTGATAATTGTTTTATTGCACCGAACAACCATTCTTCAATGAATGAACTGTGTATTTGTAGAGATAGCTATAAGGATGTATAGCGGGTGGTATAAATGGCTGTTTGATAGAAAAACAAAAGGATTTATGGGTGATTGTAGATGAATTTAATTACTTTTGCAAAAGGTATTCAAACTCGCATCAAGAATGATTATAAAGCTGTTGATAACATATCTGACCACCTTTGGTGAGTACTTGATTCTGATGGGGCGTACGTTCAGACGCCCCGAGCGCATGCGCATGTTTTTCAAACGTTATGTCAAGGAGATGTGTCAGTTGGGTGTCGATTCGATACCGCTCGTGTTGTTGATTTCGTTTTTCATCGGTGCCGTTATCTGTATTCAGATGAAAATCAACGTGCAGAGCCCGTGGATGCCTCGGTGGACGACGGGTTATGTCACCCGTGAAATCTTCTTGTTGGAGTTTGCCAGTGCGTTCATGTGCTTGATTTTGGCTGGAAAGGTGGGGTCTAACATCGCTTCTGAGTTGGGTACCATGCGTGTGACGCAGCAGATAGATGCCCTCGACATCATGGGTGTGAATCCTGCCAGCTACCTCATCCTCCCCAAAATTGCCGGATTGATTACCATCATGCCCTTCCTGGTAATCTTCAGCTCGGTTGCCGGTATCATTGGTGCTTACGGTACGGCGTACAGTGGTGTGCTCTCGCCAGACGACTTGACGGCGGGTTTTCAATATTCGTTCAACGTATGGTTTGTGTGGATGAGTATCATCAAGAGCATCGTCTTCGCGTTCATCATCGCCAGCGTCTCTTCTTTCTATGGTTACTCGGTGCGGGGTGGCTCGGTTGAGGTGGGCGAGGCTTCCACGAACGCCGTGGTGAGCAGTTCTGTGTTGGTGCTGTTTGCCGACGTGTTCCTCACTCCGTTGCTGAGTTGAGTTTTTCAAAGTTTCTGAGTTGTTGAGTTTATGATAGAGGTAAAAAACTTAAATAAATCGTTTGGCGAAAAACAAGTATTGCACGACATCAATGTCCGATTTGAGGATGGGAAGACCAATCTGATCATCGGACAGAGCGGTTCGGGCAAGACGGTTTTGGTGAAGAATATCGTTGGTCTGCTCTCGCCCGACAGCGGGCAGGTGCTTTATGATGGTCGTGACTTTGTGGCGATGAAAAAGCGAGAACAGGTAATGATGCGTCGGGAGATGGGGATGGTGTTTCAAAATTCCGCCCTGTTCGACTCTTTGTCTGTCCTTGAAAATGTGATGTTCCCCTTAGATATGTTTTCAACGAAGAATTATCGAGAGCGTGTGAAGCGTGCCCAAGAGTGTTTAGAGCGCGTCAACCTTTTGGATGCGCAAGACAAGGCTCCGGGTGAGTTGTCGGGTGGCATGCAGAAGCGTGTGGCCATCGCGCGCGCCATCGTGCTGAACCCCAAATATCTCTTCTGTGACGAACCCAACTCGGGGCTTGATCCAAAGACCTCGTTGGTTATAGACGGGTTGCTGTCGGGCATTACCAAAGAGTTTGGCATGACCACCATCATCAACACGCACGACATGAACTCGGTGATGGAGATTGGCGAGCATATCACTTTCATCTATCAAGGCCACGTGGAGTGGACGGGCAACAAAGATAATGTGGCAAATTCGGACAACAAGAAGCTGAATGACCTAGTCTTTGCTTCCGATTTGTTCAAGAAAGTGAGGCAAGCCGAAAATGAGTAAGGATAAACGGCATTTGTCATTCTTCTGCAGCTCAATGCCGTTAGGTTACTTGATTTTGTGTCTATAATGTTATCTCCATAGAGCTTCAGAAATCCAATTTTTAGGAAATCCCATTGCTGTGGGATCTACCTGTGGATAGGAAATGAGCAAGGATTTGAGTTCATTCTTGAAATCCGATCCATATCCCATAGAATCGAGCCAATATGCGATGCAGCATGATATAGCATATACTTTGTTTGCATCAACACCATCAATGTTAATCCATGCGCCGCGTAAAGAAGCGTTTATTTGCGGAGCTGTAGAAAGGTAACGATTCCAAAGGCGTGAGTGGTGAGCGCAACAATTTCTCAGAACGGTGACACTACGCATCTAGCTCTCAAATACTTCATGCTGTGGAAGATTGAACTGACGAGCAACACGCTTTTTCAATTTCTTGTCACTGAAATTGTAATAGAGTTTTGAAAGTGTACCGAAAGACGCCAATTCAAGCGTTTTCCATGCTGGTGGGAAAATTGGCTTGTCGTAGTTGCGCCTATGCTCCTTGATAAAGTCCTCCTTACTACGCTGAAGCTCTCTGTCTATGGAGTTCATATTCTCAATAAACTTGTGTTCATCGTCAGCAAGGCTTGTGTTAAAGAACCAAAACGGTCCATGTGCCAAGGAGAATTCTTGTATAATCTTTGTGCGCAGAGCAATCTCTAATCGTTGGACTGCCTTGAACATCAAATCTCTCAATTTTATATCAAAGTTGTAGAGAGCTACAGCATCCTCAAATCTACTATTAGGCTTAAATTGGTGTGTGGTTTTGTCTGTCTCCATTGGACGGAGGTATTGAACAAAACGAAAATAACTAACCTCTCCAAGAAATTTTGCAGCCTTGGATGAATCATCAATATTTAAGCCTCTACGTTTTAGTAGTTCTATTTGTTCTGAAATAGGGAGAGCCTGCTTAGTGTATGATCTTAATGTACTCATAAAAAGCAAAAGACCCGCCCTGGTTCGCTGTTCAAATGGGAAGCGTGGCGGATTCTGTTGCTACAAAGTTACGAACAATCATTTGATAATACAAACATTTAAGCAAAAAAAACACGAAAAAGTTACTTGTGGGCAAAAAAATAGATGTAACATATTTGCGGCTGCTGCGATAGGCTTGTTATCAGTCCCATTTGGCACAATTGTATAAAGGCAAAGAGGCGGGTTTTTAAAAGCATGTCTTTTGCCCCCTAAAAGCAAAGAGTTTAGGCGGTTAAAGCAAAGGGTTTGCGTGCTAATCTCCATGAGTTAATAACAGCCTGATTTATAGCTGATTATTTTACTGCAATTGCGTTAAAAAATCAAATAATTCAGAGTGAAGTTAGGAGATTAGGGTAAAAATGCGTAATTTTGCCATTCATTTGAAAACAACAAAAATAATCATAAATCAAAACTTTAAAGATGAATATTTCATTTGAGAATCCCGACAAGATCAATGGTCAGTTGACCGTGACAGTCGAAGAGTCCGATTACAAAGAGGATGTCGAGAAGACATTGAAAGATTATCGTAAGAAGGCTAATATGCCAGGTTTCCGTCCCGGACAGGTTCCGATGGGAATGATTAAACGCCAGTATGGCCCCGCCGTTAAGATGGACGTCATCAATAAACAGGTGGGCAGGAAGGTCTACGATTATATCAAAGAGAACAATATCCCGATGCTGGGCGAACCTTTGGCATCTGAGAAGCACGACGCGGTGGATCTTGAGAAGGATGCTCCTTATACCTTCGTGTTTGATATCGCCGTAGCGCCTGACTTCAAGATTGAGCTCAATGGCAAGAACAAGATTGATTATTACAAGATACAGGTTGACGACAAGCTGATTGACCAGCAGGTTGATTCGTTTGCTGCTCGGATGGGCGAGTACGTCAAAGCAGAGTCGTTCGAAGGCAATGACATGCTGAAGGGTGACCTGCGCGAGCTCGATGAGCAAGGCAACACCAAGGAAGGTGGTCTGACGGTTGAGGCTGCCGTATTGATGCCCGCTTATATTAAGGTGGAAGAGGAAAAGAAGAAGTTTGATGGTGCGAAGTTGGGTGACATCGTCACATTTAATCCTCGTAAGGCATACGCCAGCGATGTAGAATTGGCTTCGTTCTTGAAGATTGATAAAGAACAGGTGAAAGACCATGAAGGCGACTTCAGTTATCAAATCACCGAGATTAATCGTTTTCAAAACCATGCGGTGAATCAGGAACTGTTCGATAACATCTATGGCAAGGACGCTGTGAAGGATGAAAAGCAATTCCGTGAGAAGATAGCCGAGGGCTTGCAAGCACAACTCGAGGGCGAAAGCGATTACAAATTCTTGTTGGATACCCGTGCTTATGCCGAGAAGAAGGTTGGAAAACTGGAATATCCTGACGAACTGTTGAAGCGCATTATGCGTAAAAACAATCCCGATAAGGATGAGGCGTTTGTAGAAAAGAATTATGACGAGAGCATCAAGCAGCTCACTTGGCACCTGATTAAAGAGCAGTTGGTGAAAGCACATGATATCAAGGTAGAAGACCAAGATGTCAAAGAAGTGGCGCGTGCTGCCGCTCGTGCCCAGTTCGCTCAATATGGTATGAGCAATGTTCCCGATGAGTATATCGACAATTATGTCAACGATTTGTTGAAAAAGCAAGAGAGCGTAGATGCTTTCATCGACCGTGCAGTAGACACGAAGCTGACACAGGCCTTGAAAAATTCAGTGAAATTGAATGAAAAAGAAATTTCATTGGATGACTTTCAGAAGATGATGGAAACGAAATAACGTTTTTTCATAAAAATTTAATGACTATATGCGGTGGTAATTTATAGAACCAGCCATATATGTTATAAGATAAATATTTACATGATAGAGTAGAAAGAGATTCAGGTCTTTTTCTACTCTTTTCTGATTAAATGATATTGTTGATTTACCAAGTGATAACCTTGTCAACAATTTCTTGTTGTTCCAAACTACTTCTTCGCAAATAAATGCGTGTCGTCTCAATACTTTCGTGTCCCATGAGGTCGGCAAGCAGGGCAATGTCATTGAACTTCTCCAAGAAATTCTTGGCATAGCGGTGGCGGAACGAGTGAGGGTAAACCACTTTCTCGTTCAAGCCATACTTCACGGCATGATTTTTCAACTGTTGTGATATGCCTCTTGTGGTGATACGCTCACCAAAGCGATTGAGAAAGAGATAGCCACTTGTGCGATTGACAGTTTGCAACCACTTTTCTGTTTCCATGCGCAGCGTCTTGGGGATATAGATACGGCGTATCTTGCCACCCTTCGTGTAGATGTCGTAATAGCCCACTTGCACGTGTTCTATTTTGATTTGCACAAGTTCGCTCACTCTGGCACCAGTTGCAGCCAAAAAGCGCACCACGAAGTACCACTCCAAATTGTCTTCTGCCTTCAATTTGTTCTTCAAAAAGAGGTAATCGGCGTTGCTGATTACGTTCTCCAAATAAGAACGCTGCTGCACCTTGACCGACTTCAAGCGGAGCTTCGCCTTGCCCACAAATACAAGATACTTGTTCATCGCCTGAATACGCAGGTTCACCGTCTTTGGCTTGTAGGTCTCAATCAAGAAAGTCTTGTAAACCAACAAGTTTCTCTTGTTCAACTCTTTGTGTCGAGAGCCAAACTCCTTTACGGCATACAGATATGCCGAGATAGTGTTCTTTGCCATATTGCCTTGGCTTAGGAACTCTTCAAACTTTTCTAATTCCATCTCTATTTGTTTATTTATTAGTGAAACATAAGTTGTCCTAATAAATAAGCATATTTTGTGTTCTGTGAGTTCCTATTATGAGAAGATACTCGCCACAGGCGAGGCGAAATGTATTGACGATGAAGTGCCGTTTGAAATTCCAAAGGGGTGGGAATGGGAGCGTTGGGGTAATATATCCCAATCTATCCAATATGGATATAATGCTCCTGCATTAGAGCACGGTGCTATAAAAATGGTTCGTATTAGCGACATTCACGAGAATTGCGTTCTTTGGGACAACGTGCCATATTGTCAAATCGAAGAAAAAGATATTGATACGTACCTGTTGAAAATAAACGACATTCTCTTTGCACGAACAGGTGGTACTGTTGGAAAATCATTTTTAGTTGAGGAAGTTCCAGAAAAAGCCATTTATGCAGGGTATTTGATAAGAACGAGATACAGTTCTTTACTTAATCCTCGTTACATGAAGTCGTTTATGGAGAGTCAGTTGTATTGGGAACAACTCAAAAATGGTACTATTGCTACAGCTCAACCAAATTGTAATGGCAAAACACTTGCCAAAATGTTGTTGCCCATACCTCCAATAAAGGAACAAGACAGGATAGTAAAAAAACTAACGCAAATGTCTTCATTCTTGGATAATTATGGCCTATGTCAAGATAGATTGAATCTGTTGAATGAGGGGATAAAGGAA
>CABTXD010000064.1:0-13632 GCA_902488665.1 uncultured Prevotella sp.
ACCAAAGAATGTTTGGAGCAATGGTGTAAGCGGCTATGTGAAAAAGCTGATTCCAATCTCTGTCTGTATTTAATTTGTTGGCAAAGATAAGGTTTCTTTTGTATTTTGCAATTTTTTTATAATATATTTCTGCGTATTTTGTAATATTTTAAAAGAAATAAATAATTTATGGTCTATTCCCTATGCGAGTTCTATCGTTGTTTTCCACAGATTGTTGACGCAGTGCGTACAAAATCCGAAAGTGTAGACGCAGTGCGTCAACAATTAGGAAGTGTCAACACCATGAGTGGGCAATCTGAGATTGTGAACGCAGTGCGTACAAAATCTAAATCATGGAAATGGGTAAGGGATTTGCCTTCGTAGGAAAACATCAGCACATACGCACGGACATGGGCGACATCGTTGAACAGCAAATGATTGTTTTTGACAACAAACAACGTTCTATAAACGAAAGAGCCGTGTTACAATAACATAAATTACGCCTCAACCCATCAACCTTTCACTAATTATTATTACCTTTGTGACGTCATATATATCGAAACTAAAAGATTAAATAATAATATGAGTAAACAAGTAGAAAAGATTAAAGAGCTGGTAGCCAAGAGAGAACAAGCTCGTCTTGGCGGTGGCGAGAAAGCGATAGAGAAGCAGCATGCCCGGGGCAAATACACGGCGCGTGAGCGAATTGACATGCTCGTGGACGAAGGCTCGTTCGAAGAATACGACATGTTTAAACTGCACCGCTGCCACAACTTCGGCATGGAGAAGAAACAGTTCCTGGGCGACGGTGTCGTGACAGGTAGCGCCACCATTGACGGCCGCTTGGTTTACGTTTATGCACAGGATTTCACCGTGAACGGAGGATCGCTCTCGTTGACCATGGCTGAAAAGATATGCAAGATCATGGATTTGGCCATGCAGAACGGAGCTCCCGTTATCTGTATGAACGATTCGGGTGGAGCGCGCATCCAAGAAGGCATTTGTGCCTTGGCTGGCTATGGTGAGATATTCGAACGAAACATTCTTGCCAGCGGCGTGGTTCCGCAGATCTCTGCCATCCTTGGACCTTGCGCAGGTGGAGCCGTGTACTCTCCTGCCCTGACAGATTTTATCATGATGGCCGAAGGAACCAGCTACATGTTCCTCACAGGGCCGAAGGTGGTTAAGACGGTGACAGGCGAAGACATCGACGCCGAGCATCTGGGAGGCGCCAGCGTGCATGCCACGAAGAGCGGCGTGACCCACTTCACCGCCAAGAACGATGAAGAGGTGATACAGCTCATCAAGACGCTGCTGACCTATCTTCCCTCCAACAACACCGAAGAGGCGCCGCGCGTGGAGAACACCGACCCTGTTGACCGCACGAGTGACTTGCTCAACGAGCTATTGCCCGACGACCCGAACATGGCCTATAATATGTATAAGGTAATTGCAGAGATTACGGACAATGGCGAATTCTTTGAGGTACAGCCCAAGTTTGCCAAGAACATCATCACTGGCTTTGCCCGCTTCAACGGACAGAGCGTGGGCATCGTGGCCAACCAGCCACAGGCTTACGCCGGCGTGCTGGACACCAATGCCAGTCGCAAGGGAGCGCGCTTCGTTCGCTTCTGCGACGCCTTCAACATCCCCATCGTTTCACTGGTGGACGTTCCCGGCTTCCTTCCGGGAACCGGTCAGGAGTACAATGCCGTCATCCTGCATGGCGCACAGCTGCTCTATGCCTATGGCGAGGCCACCGTTCCAAAGATTACTATCACGCTACGCAAGAGCTATGGCGGAAGTCACATCGTGATGGGATGCAAACAATTGCGTTCTGACCTCAACTTTGCATGGCCAACAGCCGAGATTGCCGTGATGGGAGCTTCGGGTGCCGTGGCTGTATTAAGTGCGAAAGAAGCAAAGGCAAAGAAAGAGGCTGGTGAGGACGTGCGTGCCTTCCTGGCCGAAAAGGAAGAAGAGTACACAGAACTGTTTGCCAATCCTTATCAGGCAGCTCAGTATGGTTACATAGACGATGTCATCGAACCTCGCAACACACGTTTCCGCATCTGCCGTGGACTGGCACAGCTGGCACACAAGCGACAGAGCCTTCCGGCCAAGAAGCACGGATGCATGCCTATGTAGAAACATCAAGTAGAAAAAGACAGACATGGATAAGAATATTTATGCAGCCATCGCAATGGCTCTCTATGAATATAGGGGAAACAACGTACACGACATCGAATCGGGCAAAATAACCATCAAGCCCAAGCAGAGTATGTGGGACGCTAAATTCGTATCTTTCACGGAGAAGCCACAACAGTGCGGAGCAAAGTAAACCACTCACCTATTTAAGAGAAAGGAAACACTGATTATGAAAAAATTCAAATACATTATCGACGGCAAGGAATATACAGTCGAGATAGGAAACATCGTCGACAATATCGCACAGGTTATTGTCAATGGTGAAGACTTTAATGTTGAACTTGAGGCAGAACCGGAACCCGAAAAAAAGCCCGTGTTGAACAAACCGGTAGCCAACGAGCCAGAAGAAGAAAGTCAGTCGGCCACCAACGTCAACACCGACCATGCCGTGAAGGCGCCACTCCCTGGTGTCATCACCGACATCTTAGTGCATGTAGGCGACGAGGTGAAGGCCGGCGACACGGTTGTTGTGCTGGAAGCCATGAAGATGGCCAACAACATCGAGGCCGAGAAAGACGGCAAGGTAACGGCTATCTGCATCAAACAAGGGGAAAGTGTCATGGAAGACACCCCGCTGGTGGTGATAGAATAAACAACGGCGTCGCGCTGTACACAAGAGACAGGAGGATTTAAAACCACGCAGACAGCATCTCGTTGTAGAGGACAACGGGATGCCATCATGCGTATGGGCACACCACTCACAAGTTCTCCTCAAGACAAAACAAGTTTGGATAAACCATAAATGCCTGTACAACCTATTGATGTTGCACAGGCATTTATCATAGAAAAGCGGATAGAGAATGTAAAGGCAGTTGGCACACAGAAAGTTTAAAAATAACAAATTGCAATGGCTTGGACACCGATTTAAGAAAATTTACGCCAGTAATTCGATTATTTTTCGTATCTTTGCAGTGGGCAGATGTTGTAGGCTACAATGTCTGGCAATTGTTACAAGCTGCTATAAAGGGCTGATGTTGCAAGTTGCCAAGCGATGATTTGCATGCCACAGCCATACTGCCAACATCAAACAAGTAAACGCCAAACAAGGACATGACGAAGAAGATTCTATTTATCAACCAGGAGATGACACCTTACGTTCCAGAGACTGAGATGTCGCTCATGGGACGTAACCTTCCCCAAGCCATGCAGGAAAATGATTGCGAAATCAGGACCTTCATGCCAAAATGGGGAAACATTAACGAAAGACGTGGCCAACTGCATGAGGTAATTCGCCTTTCTGGTATGAACCTAATCATTGATGACACCGATCATCCACTGCTCATTAAGGTTGCTTCAATTCCGCAAGTGAGAATACAGGTTTACTTTATCGACAACGAAGATTACTTCACAAAGCGGCAAATGACGGTTGATGAATCCGGAACAGAATATCCTGACAATGGCGAGCGCGCTATTTTCTTTGCACGTGGCGTTCTCGAAACAGTGAAGAAGCTACGTTGGGTACCCGACATCATTCATTGCCAAGGATGGATGGGAGCCGTAATCCCGTTATATGTAAAGACAGCTTATAAAGACGAGCCTTCGTTTGCAAACGCCAAGGTGATTACATCCCTATTTCAAACACAACTCAAGACCGACCTGGGAACCAACTTCAAAAGATGCGTGCAGTTTAAAGACGCCAAGCTGGATTTACTCAAGCCATATAATGAGAAGTTCGACTTCTTCGAATTGGGCAAACTGGCCATTGACTATAGTGATGGCATTATCGAGGCTGGCACAGACGTCAACGAAAAGCTCTTGAAATACTGTGCAGACAAAGAACTGCCATTCTTGAAATATCCTGGAAGTGATTTCACGAAGGCCTATCAAGAGTTCTATGATCTTGTTTTGCAGAAATAAGCACGTTTGGGTTACAAAAGCACATCCAGAAGCACCAACAGATTCGTTTACAGCACTTAATACAGCTTAAACACAAATGAGAAATAAGATTATTGCAGTTCTTGCATTTGCCGCACTCATGTTTACGGCATGTGACGATACGACCGACAATGTGGGCATATCATTGACCAACTCATTGGACAATCTACAGATTTCAACCGATACATTCATGGTTTCTACCCGTTCTATCGCGGCAGATTCTGTGTTGTCAAGAAACACCCTGGGGTACTTGGGAAAGATTAGAGACCCGGAAACAGGGGGATACATCACCGGAAATTTCATGACTCAATTCCACATTCAGGAAAACTATCAATTTCCTGATGCTGACAAAATGGTCAACAAAGAAGATGGAATGATTGTGGCAGATTCGTGCGAAATCAGACTGTACTACGACAAGTTCTATGGTGACTCACTGGCACCAATGAAGCTAACCGCTTATGAAATGAGCAGACCCATGAGCGAAGCTAACACCTATTATTCTAATTTTGACCCTATCGAGAATGGGTATGTCGGCACAAATGGATTACAAGCTGATAAGGTTTACACATTGACAGACCAGCAAATCAGTGAAAAAACAAGATGGGACAAGAACTACACCAACCATATCAAGATTAAGCTGAACCAGCCATACACCGACAAAAACGGCAAAAGATATAAGAACTATGGCACGTATATCCTAAACCAGTACTATCAACATCCTGAATATTTCAAGAATTCCATGACTTTCACACAGCATGTTGTGCCAGGATTCTACTTCAAACATGTTAGTGGGTTAGGTTCGATGGCCTACATATTCAGGACACAACTGAACGTTTATTTCAGGTTCGCTAATAAGGACAGCACCTATACAGGAACAGCTTCATTCTCAGGCACCGAAGAGGTATTGCAGACATCAACCATGGTGAACGACCGAAAGACAATTAACGAGTTGGTGAGTGACAAGAACAACACTTACTTGAAATCGCCTGCCGGCATCTTCACAGAGATAACAATCCCTGTTGAAGAAATCTGTAAAGGGCATGAAAAAGATTCAATCAACGCTGCAAAAATTCATTTGAAACGAATCAACAATGAGGTTAATTCCAAGTTTGCATTAGACATTCCGAAGACACTCTTGCTGATTCAGAAAGACAGTTTATATACATTCTTTGAGCACAAACGTGTTGCCGACTACAAAACGTCTTTCCTCGCTACGTACGACAGAGCAAACAATGGTTATACCTTCAACAACATTGGAAGTGTGATCAAAGCCATGGCGCGCAACAAGGCTACAGGTAAACAGTCGGAAAATTGGAACAAACTGGTTGTCATACCAGTGACCACGTCTTATTACACGTTCAATCAAACACAGATTCTGACCAACGTAGTACACGACATGTCACTATCAGGCACCAAACTCTTTGGCGGTTCAAACAAGCAGACGCTGTCTGTCATCTACTCACACTTTAAATAAGTCATGGCAGACAATTATCTGGAACGGAAAAGAAGAGATTATGAGGAGCGGAAGAAAGAATGGATAAAAAAGAAAAAGCTCCATTTAAAACATCATCAAAAGCAAGCCAAAAGCAAGTTCAAAAAGGTGCACTCAGCCACGATGAAAAGTCTGATGTGAAGCTTCAGCCAGGTAAGTCAGAGAGTTGCAGCCAGGTTCCATCTGATTGCATCTTGCGATGAATGCCCTTTCCTTGCACATGTAATTCTTGACACAAACACTTACAGTTGGACCTTCAGTCCAACAAACAATATTCAAACCGCGGGTTCTCAAAAAAAGAGGATATGTCCATCAATAGACATATCCTCTTTTTTATGTAATTTACAATTGGCTGTTGTACGTTAGAAAGGCAAGTCGTCGGCATTATCTCCTGCCATTTCAGACTGCGGAGGGAATGGAGCTTGTGCTCCACCTTGCTGTGCGTCAGCCTGCTGTGTAGTCGTGTTATCGGATGTGACAGGTGGCACGGGCGCTCCCTGTACACCGTACGTCGCTGGATCTACCTGACGTACATCGAAAGCACGGATACTATTGAACCAACGGCCATTATATTCGTGAGCATCAATGTCAAACGACACCAACACCTCTTGTCCTACCTGAACATTAAATCTTTGCAAGCGATCTTCACCAAAAACAGAGAAGACCATCTTGCGAGGATACTGGTCGTGCGTTTCGATGACATATTCCTTCACTTTCCATTCTCCTCTCGCTGACGTCCCACTTTTTTCAGGCATTTCAGCAATAACTTTTCCTTGTAATTCCATTTATAGTGTTTTTTTAAATAAATTATCTGACATGTGTGTCTTCTGTTTTGCGAAATTAGCAAAATACTTCTAAAAAAAGAAACTTTTAGTACCTTTTTTTGTCCAACACAATGCTTTTTTGTATTTTTGTAACTATTAAATACAGACAAACATTTAAAACATCATACCAATGAGATTTACATTATCAAGCAGTGCTTTGAACAGTCGCTTACAAACACTTTCAAAGGTTATCAACAGCAAGAATTCACTGCCAATTCTTGACAGTTTCCTTTTCGATATTCAAGATAAACAGCTGAACATTACCGCCAGTGACAGTGAAAATGTCATGCGAACATCATTGCAACTTGATGAATGTGATGGTGAAAGCAAGTTTGCTGTGCCCAGCCGCACCATTCTTGACGCCGTTAAGGAGTTGCCAGAGCAACCGCTGACATTTGATGTGGATGTGAACAATTTCACCATTCAGATACAATACCAGAATGGTGTATACAACTTCACTGCTCAAAATGCGGCAGAATATCCCGAGTCGCAAGTAATACCAGATGGCGCAACCGTCATTACGATGAATGCAGGGATTCTCAATGACAACATCAACCGCTCTCTCTTTGCCACAGCACAAGACGAGCTGAGGCCCGTCATGAACGGTATATATTTCGACCTGACGAATGACTGTTTGGCAATCGTGGCAAGCGATGGACACAAACTCGTTAGAAACAAAAACTTCAAACTAAAGAGTGAAACACCGGCTTCGTTCATCTTACCCAAGAAACCAGCCATGTTGCTGAGAAACGTTCTGACAAAAGACGAGGGAGATGCAGTCATCAAGTTTGATACGAAGAATGCCGAAATACATTATGCAGGAGGTTCGTTGTCGTGTAGACTGATTGAGGGCAGATACCCAAATTACAACTCTGTCATTCCGCAGGACAACCCCAATCAACTCACCGTCGATCGCAAGGGCCTCCTGGGTGCCTTGAGACGCATCTTGCCATTTGCAAGTGAAAGCAGTCAACTGGTACGGCTTCATCTGGAAACTGGCAAGCTGGAGCTCTCATCCGAAGATATAGACTTTGCGACAAGTGCCAAGGAAAGCATCGTTTGCGATTACTCTGGCCAAACCATGAACATCGGCTTCAAGGGCAGTTCGCTGACAGAAATTCTCACCAACCTTGAAAGTGAAGATGTAACCATACAACTGGCTGATCCAAGCCGTGCAGGTGTCATTGTCCCGACGACACAGGAGGAAGACGAAGACATCCTGATGCTAATCATGCCAATGTTGCTTAATGATTAACATACAGCAACTCGCATGAGGAAAGGCATATCTACCCGGTTTGGAAAAACATATATTCCGATATCGGGTAGATATTTCCATTTTATTCATAGACAAGTCTCTTAAAAATGAAACTGAATTTAAAGAAACCAATCATAGTTTTTGACCTCGAGACAACAGGACTTGACTTAGTAAAAGACCGTATCATCCAAATATCTTACATCAAAGTATTTCCTGACGGAAAAGAAGAGCGCGAGAACATTCTTGTCAACCCCGAAAAGAAAATACCTCTCGAAGTTTCTGCCTTGACAGGCATTACCAATGAAGATGTAGCGGATGCACCCAAGTTCCAAGATTTAGCGCAAAAGTTATCCGAAGAATTTAAAGGTTGTGATTTTGCAGGCTACAATTCGAATCACTTTGACGTACCAATACTGGCTGAAGAATTCCTGCGAGCAGGCATTGACTTCGACTTCAGTAAAAGCAATTTGGTTGATGCCCAAACTATCTTTCACAAGATGGAACGACGCAACCTGGCGGCAGCTTACAAATTCTATTGTGGGCGGAAAATGGAAGACGACTTTGAAGCCCATCGGGCAGACCAAGATGCAGAGGTTACCTATCGTGTATTGATGGGACAACTGGACAAATACAATCCTGAAACAGCAGAAGAAGCTGACAGGGCATTGCCCAACGATATGAAATACTTGGCCGAATTCTCCAAGATGAATGACAATGTCGATTTTGCCGGCCGTATCGTCTGGCAAGACATGAAAGGCGCAGACGGCAAGGTGTTGACTACAGAAGACGGTTCACCCATGAGACAAGAAGTGTTCAACTTCGGTAAATATAAAGGTTGTGCCGTGACAGAAGTTCTTCAAAAAGATCCGGGCTATTACAGTTGGATGTTGTCCAATGACTTTACCAACAACACGAAACAGGTGCTCACCCGTATACGCTTACGAGAGTTTAACAAGAAATAAGGACGATTGGCGCACTGATTTTTTGACAGATGAAGAAGTTTGTATCCCTCCTCATATTCAGTCTTCTCTTGGCCGCTGGTGTCTATTCGCCATTATACGGTCAGGAATTGAATGCGCGTATCCATATCAACCACAACCAAATACAAGGTACGGATGCCAGCATTTTTGAAAACCTGGAGCAGACACTCACGAGATTCATTAATGACAGACAGTGGACTAACCTGAAGTTCCAACGCATAGAACGCATTCCATGTAATTTCAACATTACGGTGACCAAATACGATCAGGCCACGAACATGTTCACTTGTCGGGCATTGATACAAGCCAATAGGCCCGTGTTCAACTCTGCTTACACTACCACATTATATAATAATACTGATAACGACTTCAATTTTGAGTTTGCCCAATTCGATCAACTCGAATTCAATGAAGAGTCCATCAATAACCAGCTCACTGCTTTGATTGCCTATTATGCTTATCTCATCATTGGATTGAACCTGGACTCCTTCTCCCCCATGGGCGGTGAAGACATACTGCAAAGATGCCTCAACCTGACCAACAATGCGCAGAATCTTAATTTTACGGGCTGGAAATCATTCGATGATAGCCGAAACCGTTTTGCCATCATCAACGACTACATGGATAGTGCCATGTCACCCTTCCGCCAACTGCAATACGATTATTACAGAAACGGTTTAGACCAAATGGCCACAAACGTTGAGCGAGGCAGAACAAACATCACGACAGCATTGGAAGAGGGGTTGAAAAAAAGTCACGAAAACAGACCGTTAAGCTTGTTGCCACAGATATGGACCGATTATAAGCGTGATGAACTGGCCAACATCTACAGCGGAAAAGGAACCCAGAAAGAGAAAGAGAAAGTCTACGAAATACTGTTTTCCATCAACGCTTCCCAAAACAATGCGTGGGAAAAAATCAAAGAATAAAGATGCTGAAGCAATTACATATTCAAAACTTTACGCTGATTGATGAACTCGACATCAACTTTTACCCCGGATTTTCTGTCATTACAGGCGAGACGGGAGCAGGAAAAAGCATCATACTTGGGGCCATTGGCCTCTTGAAAGGCAATCGAGCCGACACAAAACTCATCAGAACAGGAAAGGATAAATGCTTGATTGAAGCTCATTTTGATGTCAGCAAATACAATCTTCTCCAGTTTTTCGAAGAGAATGACATCGATGATGATGCAACAGACTGTATCGTGAGAAGGGAAATCTACAGCTCTGGAAAGAGCAGGGCCTTTATCAACGACACCCCTGTACCTCTTGCCACCATGAAAGAATTGGGGGAGCAATTGATAGATATCCATTCGCAGCATCAAAACCTTTTGCTCAACCAAGAAGACTTTCAACTTCAAGTTGTCGACATCATTACGCAAGACAGCAAGAGTTTGGCCCAATATCAGGCATGTTATCAAGAATACAAGAAGGCTGCAGAACAGTTGGAAGAATTGAAAGCTGACATTGCAAAAAGCCAAGAAAATGAGGAGTTCTTACGCTTTCAATACGGTGAACTCGCACAGGCACAACTTGTTGAGGGTGAACAGGAAGCCATTGAACAGGAACTCGCCACGCTCGAACATGCAGAAGAAATCAAGACAGCCCTGTATCAGTCAGAACAGTTGTTGTCTGCAGAGTCAGTTGGCGTCATCGAGGCATTGAGAACAATTACTCAACAACTGGATGGCATCAAAGATGTTTACTCACCCATCGAAGATGTTGCACAAAGAACTGAAAGCTGTTATATCGAACTAAAAGATATAGAGAACGAGATTCAGAACAAAACCGAAAACATTGACTTCGACCCTCAACAGCTGGCAAAACTTCAAGAGCGAATTGATTTAATCAATGCATTGGAGCACAAATTCCATGTGGAATCCGTTACCGAATTACTCACTCAACAAAAGTTAATAAAAAAACAACTGGAGCATATCGACCATAGTGACGAAGAGTTACAAAAACAACAAGCACAGGTTAACCAACTGCTCAAAGACTGTACGAAGAAAGCCAATCAACTAACAACAATAAGACAAAAGGCCGCCAAAGCTATTGAAAAAGAGATGTCTAGTCGCTTGGTTCCTCTTGGCATCCCTAACATCCGTTTCAAAGTTGAAATCACCCAGAAACCATTAGGAAACAAAGGGCAAGATGGCGTTTCTTTCTTGTTTAGCGCCAACACCAATTCACCCTTATTACCCGTATCACAAGTTGCCTCTGGTGGTGAGATAGCGCGTGTCATGTTGTCGTTGAAGGCTATGATTAGTGGGGCTGTCAAGCTTCCTACTATCATTTTTGACGAAATAGATACGGGCGTGAGTGGCAGTGTTGCCGAGAAAATGGCACACATCATGGACGAAATGGGCAGGGACGATCGGCAAGTCATCAGTATAACTCATCTTCCACAAATCGCTGCCCTTGGAAAAACTCACTATAAGGTAAGCAAGTCTGAGTCAAAAGACAGTACGGTAAGCAACATGTACGAACTTAACCAAGACCAACGTGTACAGGAAGTGGCGCAGATGTTGAGTGGAAGTAATGTCACAGAAGCAGCGCTTGCCAACGCACGCGAACTTTTAAATATGAAATAAATAGCACAATGATACATCCAATACAATCAAGAACAATTCTAACCCTCATCACCCTCATTGCCTTGCTGCTAGGGGGACATTCCCAGGCTAACGCACAGTCTGCAAATGTAAAAAAGGCAGCAAAATCGGTTTTCTCATTAACGACGTTCAAGGCCGATGGAACCTTGCTTGCTACAACACGCGGTGTGTTTATTGGAGAAAATGGAGAGGCAATCAGTACCTGGAAACCTTTTGTGGGAGCCGACAGTGCAGTAGTGATTGATGCCCAAGGCAATGCCATGACAGTTGACGTTATGATTGGAGCGAACGAACTATATGACGTATGCAAGTTAAAAGTAATAGGAAACACCACTCCTGCAAAAATTGCTGCGTCTACCTCGAAGGCGAATGAGAAAGTATCTGTCGTAGGCTATTCCATCAAATCACTTGATATCAAGCAAATTCCTATCCAAAAGGTAGAAACCTTTATGGATAAGTACGCCTATTATATCTTCTCTTCCGAAGCGCCGGCGAACAAGGAGGGCTGCCCTTTTGTGAATGCGAAGGGTGAGGTCATTGGTATATTGCAACATGCCAACAGTGCCGATGAGACACATGCTGTGGATGCAAAGTTCATGAACGACATGAAAGTAAACACCGGACTCAGCATTGCTGACCCTGTATTGCGACAAACTTCTATACGCACACAAATGCCAAGTAAGGAGTCAGATGCGCTGGTCATGCTGATGATGTCAAGAGAACAGAATCATAAGAACTATCTCAAATATGTGCAAGACTTTAAACGACTGTTCCCGCAATCTGTCGATGGATATGTAGCGCAAGCAAATATTTTTGCCAGCAAAGGGCTACTTTCACAGGCTGCCGACGAGATGGAAACGGCAATTAAGCAAGCGAAAAACAAGGATGTAGCTCACTCCGAGTATGCCAAACTCATCTATCAGCAACAACTTTATCAGCCCGACTCCACCTTTACGCAATGGTCATTAGATAAGGCACTTGATGAAGCCACACAAGCAAACAAAATCAATCCACTTCCTGTGTACCAGCACCAACAAGCACAGATTATTTTTACCAAAGGAAATTATCAAAAGGCCTATGACATGTTCATGGCGCTAACCAAAACATCCTTACGCTCTGGTGAACTATTTTACGAAGCAGCACAGGCAAAGACTCAACTCAAAGCTGATGAGAAAGAGATTCTAACCTTACTGGATAGTGCCGTCGCAGCCTGTCCACAGCCTTTGACACCAGTGGCTGCTCCCTATGTGTTAGCACGCGGTGTTGCTTACGACCAGATTGGCGATTACAAAAAAGCATTGGCAGATTATAATCAATATGACACGTTGATGCTGGGTAGAGCCAGTCATGAATTTTATTACACGCGCTACAAGTGCAATTCACAGCTGCGAAGATATCAACAGGCCTTGAACGACATTGCTCATGCAGCTGTTTTGAATCGGCAAGAACCTACTTACTTAGCAGAGATGGCTTCGCTACAATTGAAAGTGAATTTATACGAAGATGCCATCAAAACGGCCGATCTATGCATCTCCCTCGCACCAAGTTATGCCGATGCCTATCTCATTAAAGGATTAGCCCAAGTACAAAACAAGCAAAAGAAAGAAGGACTGGAAACCTTGAATAAAGCGAAAGAATTAGGTGATGCCAGAGCGAAAGACTTTATCGACAAATACAAATAAAGCTACTTCTCTTCATGTAAGGTCGTCAACAAACACACACGGCTCTTTCAATTGAGCAATCATGCTCGATGTATAAAACAAGCATGCCCTTTAGTAGGTACGCAAATGGAACTGCTATTGACGACACGATGTGAAAATAAGGCTGGATGGCAATCAACGGAACCTGCTTTTGTTAACAAACCTTTCATTTATTAACTCGATTCGTTTTCTTTGACAAAACAAAATTGAGAAATAGAAAAAATTGGAGATTTTTTAGGCGTTCAAAGCCTTCAATTCACCATCTTGTACCTTATTCACATGG
The DNA here is from genome assembly GCA_902488665.1 of uncultured Prevotella sp. Lineage (GTDB taxonomy): Bacteria > Bacteroidota > Bacteroidia > Bacteroidales > Bacteroidaceae > Prevotella. The sequence continues at coordinate 13,208 of CABTXD010000064.1, forward strand.
AATAAAGCAGCTATTAACATGCTTTTAGCGTCTAATCTGCAAGCTATAGCCGCCCAATCTACATCATATAGGAGGGCCTTTTTTGCACAAATAGAGGAGTTTTTACCTCAAACACATTGCTTTTTAATTTCACTTTTGGCTTAAAAATCACGTAAGGAACTAAGAATCAAACAGATAACAAAACATCCCCATTATTAGCATATTTACAACACACGAACAGGTTCGTTGAAAAAACGTCCAGCATTTGTGTTAAAAAGACGTTCTTCAAAAAGGAGACATTGCACTTTTGAGGGTCGACTAGATAATATACAATAATGTTTATTGTATTATATGTAGCATGAAACACCTTTGCAAGCTACATTTTTGCGTTCATGACAATTTTAAATACAAACATGTACGGTGAAATGGAGTCAAATTGCTCCATG